>DKVC01000038.1 GCA_002490995.1 Lachnospiraceae bacterium UBA7188 | reverse complement strand
CGGTTTTTCCTGTCCGAAGAATCCTGATGTTGAGCGTTTTTTTTGAAAAAAAGTGCCATAGAGTTTACAAAAAAGAACCAGTCCTATCTCATGAGCTGATTCAGCTTTTAAGGTTGCTCTAACATAAATGTATAACGGGTGAGCGTTGCAGCAGTGCGGAACAAAAAGTGGCAATGAATGCTCTCACGAGTATAAACATATCACGAGTGGGCATCATGCAGTGTATCGAAAGCGGAAGATAGTCATGCCCATAAAGATACAGGAAGGAGTCGGTATGAAGAAAGAAATCAGAATCGGCAGCCATATAATCAGCAAAGACTCTCCCACATTTATCGTGGCCGAGATGTCCGCGAATCACAACATGGACTACAACCGCGCAGTGCAAATTCTGCGCGCAGCAAAGGAAGCAGGGGCGGATGCCGTAAAAATTCAGACATATACGGCGGATACCATTACTCTGGAGAGCGACAGGCCCTGTTTTCAGATTACCCAGGGAACGCTTTGGGATGGCATTACATTGCACAAGCTCTATGAAACCGCCTACACTCCCTGGGAGTGGCAGGGGAAACTGAAAGAGGAGGCGGAGGGCATGGGACTGGAATTTTTTTCCTCGCCCTTTGATTTTACCAGTGTTGACTTTCTGGAGAAGCTGTGTGTGCCTGCATACAAGGTAGCATCCTTTGAGATCACGGACATTCCCTTAATTCGGAAGATTGCAGGCCTTGGGAAGCCGGTCATTATGGCTACCGGGGTGGCCCGGCTGTCGGATATTGAGCTGGCGGTACGCACCTGCAGGGAAGCGGGCAATGAGAATGTGATTCTGCTGAAGTGTACCTCGGCTTACCCTACACCCTATGAGGATGTGAACCTGAGGACAATGCCCTCCATGGGAGAGTCCTTCGACTGTCTGACAGGACTTTCCGACCATACCATGGGTGGCGCGGTGGCCTGTGCGGCGGTTGCACTGGGCGCCAGGATGGTGGAGAAGCATCTCACACTGCGCAGGGCGGACGGAGGGCCGGATTCCGCATTTTCCATGGAGCCGGAGGAATTTAAGGAAATGGTGGACAACATCCGTATCATTGAGCGTTCTCTGGGGAAAGTGACCTACGATTTGACGCCCGGCCAGGCAAAGGAGCGGGAGCATTCCAGATCCCTTTTCATTGCCCGGGACATGAAAGCGGGAGATGTATTTACGCCGGAAAATTTGAGAAGCGTAAGGCCTGCGGATGGCCTGCATACCAAATACTATGAAGAACTGCTGGGAAAAAAGATTGCGGTGGATGCGGAAAAGGGAACGCCCATGAGCTGGGCACTGGTGGATTTTCAATGATTTATATTCGAGGGGATGGAAATGCCAGGATTGGGGCAGGACATCTGATGCGGTGTATGACCATTGCGGAGGAGCTGGCCAGGCTGCAGGGCGGCAGGGAGAAGATCTGTTTTGTGTGCGCAGACGAAGATTCCGGGGCGCTTGTCAGGGAGAACGGTTTCAGGAGTCATGTGCTGGGGACAGACTATCGGGATATGGAATCGGAGCTGCCGTTATGGCGGGAACTATGGGAGAAGCAGCGGCAGGAGGAAGATTCCGGCAGAGACAGCGATATTGTGGACAGACCTGACAGGGGCAGCGATATTGCGGACGGTTCTGATAGCGACAGCGATATAGTGGACAGATCTGACAGGGGCAGCGATATAGTGGACAGACCTGACAGGGGCAGCGATATTGTGGGCGGTTTTGACAGAGACATCGTGATTGTGGACAGTTATTATGTGACGGATTTCTATCTGGCGGTGTTGGGAGAGAAGGCATATACGGTACTGATGGACGACATGGGGACACATCGCTATCCTGTGGATTGTGTCATTAATTACAATGCTCCGGCCAGCATTGAGTCATACCGGAAGCTGTATCAGGGAAGCGGCACAAAGCTTCTGATTGGAAGCAGATATACGCCGCTCAGAAGGCAGTTTGGAAGGACAGAGGAGATTCCGCTGGATAATGCAGTTCTGTTGTCTGACAGCAGTCCTGCTCCGGTTTGGCGTCAGTTTGGAAAGACCGAGAAGATTCCGGCGGACTCTGCGGGAGTTCTGCCTGATAGCAGCAGCGCGCCGATTCAGAGGCGGTTTGAAGAGAAGATGCAGGAAGAAAGTTCCGGCAATACGGAAGCCGACACAGGTAAGACGGGAAAAGCAGGGCGGAATGCTGTCCGCGAAGTACTGATTACTGCCGGAGGCGGAGATATCAGGAATATAGCCGGGGAAATATTAAAACGCATATACAGAAATAATTTTGTATTCCACCTTGTGATCGGGAGATTTCATCCTGATTTTCAAAGAATGCAGGAGCTGGAAAAGGCGCATAATAACATTCATATCCACCATGATGTGAAAAATATGGCAGAGCTGATGCGCTGCTGCCAGATTGCAGTGACGGCAGGCGGTTCCACGGTCTATGAGCTGTCGGCGCTGGGCGTGCCCTTTGTCTGTTTTTCCTGTGCCGAGAACCAGGAAGCCCTTGTGGATTACATGGGAAGCCGGCAGATTGCCGTTTCGGCTGGGGCATGGCACAGGGAGCCGGAGCAGACACTTGAGAGAATCGGAAAGCTTTTTGAGGAACTGGCAGGGAACCCGAAGCTGCGCGAAGCCTGTAGATACAGGGAAATGGCGCTGGTAGACGGAAACGGCGCACAAAGGCTGGCGGAGGAGATATTGCGGCTGGATTGGCCTGCAGCGGATATCATGCACTGATTGCCTGCAAAGGAATGGGGAAGGATTGTCATGGATGTCAGGAGTGTATGGCGAAAAATTGCATATGGTGCCATTGCAGCCCTGCTGTTCGCGCTTCTGTTCCTGGCCACCTTTCAGGACAGGCGGGAAAATGTGGGAACCCGCCAGGCTGAGATTGTGGTTTTGGGGGACAGCATATTCGGGCTGATCCGGGATGAGACATCCATACCTGCCCGTCTGCAGGCCCTGACCGGAAAAACGGTTTACAATGCCGCGCTTGGGGGTACCAGCGCCGCCAGAAGAAGCAGTGACAGCAGAATGGACTGCCCGAAGGATTCTTTTACTCTTGCCGGGCTGGCTAAGGCGATTCAGGCGAAGGATTTCGGCGTACAGCATTCCATGACGATACGGGAAAGCAATACGGAATGTTATCCGGAAGTGATTGACGGCCTGGAGACGGTGGATTTTTCCCGGGTGGAAACGGTGATTATCCTCCAGGGCATCAATGATTATCACGCAGGCATTCCCATTGAAAACCCGGAAGACCCTTACGATGAATACACCTTCCTGGGAGCCCTGCGCAGTTCTTTGGATGCGCTGAAAAAAACAAATCCCGGCCTCCGGGTTATGTGGCTGACGCCTACATATACGTGGTACATTGCGGCCGGGGAGACATGCGAGGAAGCTGACCAGGGCGGCGGCAAACTGTCGGATTACGTGGAGGCCCAGCTGCGGGCAGCGCAGGAGATGGGCGTGGAAATAATTGATGTGTACCATGATTTTTATCCTCATGACAATTGGGAAGACTGGGAATTGTACACCTTTGACGGCATTCATCCCAACGAGGAAGGGCGGGAACTTCTGGCGCAGAAAATCGTTGCGGCACTGGAAGGCAGGGCATGGTGAGCGATTCTTCAGTCAGTGTCCCCTGGGAAAATCGGTTCCATGGCCGGAGTCGGCAGGCTGTTATGCTGCCAGCGGTTTTGGGGGAAAATAAAGCGACAATTCCAAAGAGCGGCAAGTGAGCCGGAATTTTGGGACAGGCACGGCAGAAAGCGGGATTGGTGAGAAGGAGGGATGACAGATGAAGTCGCCCACACAGATTTTTCGGATGCTATACGGGAAAATACGCAGGGAGTGGAAGATTGCCTTTTTGGCATGCTTTTTCACGGGCCTGCTGGTTCATATGCCGGTACTGCTGTCAGACATCCCGAATCATGACGGGTTGGACAGCATGTACTTTGACCAGAATATGATTACTTCTGGAAGATGGTTTCTGTCGGTTGCATGCGGTTTTTCCTCCTACTATACGATTCCCTGGGTGATCGGAATCCTGGGGCTTCTGTTTTTGAGCCTGGCAGCCGCTGCCATGTGCGAGCTTCTGGAAATAAGGAAGACATGGGCTGTGGTGGTCTGCAGCGGTTTGCTGGCTTCCTTCCCGGCGCTGACATCCACATTTGCTTATGTATATACCCTGGATGGGTATATGCTGGCTCTGCTGCTGGCGGTGCTGGCAGTGCTCTTTACAAAGCGTTTCAGGCTGGGATTTCTGCCGGGAGCATTCTGCCTGGCCTTCAGCATGGGAATTTATCAGGGTTATCTGCCGTTTGTGATGATTCTGTCGGTGTATGCTGTTTTGATGCTGCTGGGAGGAGAGGAACGGGAGTACAGTCCGTCCGAAGCAGGGCAGGAAG
>DKVC01000212.1:18788-19029 GCA_002490995.1 Lachnospiraceae bacterium UBA7188 | reverse complement strand
GTTGCAGCGGTTATTTTCCGACAGCTTCTAAGAAAGTTTACGTTTTTCGTGAGTACTTTTTTGATGCAACAGGTGCAGGGGGATGAGAAGGGAAAGAGAAATACGTGTTCGCCGGTACTTTTGTGCCGGCGATGTTTGTATACGGCAGTGACATGGCAGCTTCAGGAGCATCTCTATTACGAGCCGCCGACAACTGTATACAACGCATTTCTGCTCATATATACTGCAAATTCAACCGGCG
>DKVC01000212.1:0-18481 GCA_002490995.1 Lachnospiraceae bacterium UBA7188 | reverse complement strand
TTCAACCGGCGTGCAGTATAAATGCCGCATTATGGAAATGGAGGAAAAAAGATGTCAATTTTCAAGGGTTCGGGCGTAGCTGTTGTTACACCCATGACAGAAACAGGAGAAGTGAATTACGAACAGTTTGCCAGGCTGCTGGAGTTTCAGATTGCCAATGGGACAGACGCCATCATTGTCTGCGGCACCACCGGGGAATCTTCCACACTGACCCATGAAGAGCACCTGGATGTGATCCGGTACTGTGTGAAGACCGTTGCCGGAAGGATTCCGGTGGTGGCAGGAACCGGCTCTAACTGTACGGAGACCGCCATTTATCTGTCAAAGGAAGCGGAAAGCGCAGGCGCAGACGGCCTGCTGCTGGTGAGTCCTTATTACAACAAGGCTACACAGAACGGTCTGTACGCACATTTTAAGGCGGTCGCCGATTCTGTGAAGCTGCCCATTATCCTGTATAATGTGCCCAGCAGGACCGGCTGTAATATTCTGCCGGAGACTGTGGTGAGGCTGTGCCAGGATGTGGAGAATATCGTGGGAGTGAAGGAAGCCAGCGGCAATATCAGCCAGATTTCCCATCTTGCAGCCATCTCGGGAGGAAAGGTGGATATTTATTCCGGCAATGATGACCATATAGTACCTCTTTTGTCCCTGGGCGGCAAGGGAGTGATATCCGTGCTGGCCAATGTAGCGCCCCGTCAGACTCATGAAATCTGTCAGAAATTCTTTGACGGGGACTGGGAAGGCAGCTGTAAGGCGCAGCTGGATGCCATGGAGCTGTGTGAGGCCCTGTTCTGTGAAGTGAATCCCATTCCGGTGAAGAAAGCTCTTGAAATGATGGGATTAATCGACGGTGCCCTGAGGATGCCTTTGAGCAGGATGGAGCCGGCTCATGCGGAACGTCTGGAGAAGGCTATGAAGACTTACGGATTGCTGTGATATATGCGGGCCCTGGGAATTGTCGGAAAATAACTATGGTCAGGAGGAACAGGAAAATGGTAAGAGTAATCATGCGGGGATGTAACGGAAGGATGGGCCGGGTTATCAGCGGCCTGCTGGCTGAGGACAGGGAAGCGCAGCTGGTTGCAGGGATAGACCTGGTGGATGACGGGCATAATCCGTACCCCGTTTATAAGGATATCAGGGACTGTGAGGTGGAGGCAGACTGTCTGATTGATTTCTCCTCTGCAGCAGCGTGGGATGATATGCTGGAATATTGTGTGGAGAAGAAGCTGCCCTGCGTGCTGTGTACTACGGGACTGAGTGATGCGCAGCTTGAGAAGATAGAGAAGGCATCCGAAAGTATTGCGGTGCTGCGTTCCGCCAATATGTCCATGGGAATCAATCTGCTTCTGAAGCTGCTGAAGAATGCCGCAGCCGTGCTTGCTCCGGCAGGGTTCGATATGGAGATTGTAGAGCGTCATCACAACCAGAAGCTGGATGCGCCCAGCGGTACGGCACTTGCGCTGGCAGATTCCCTGAATGAGGAACTGGGAAATACTTATACCTATGTATATGACAGGAGTACCAGAAGGGAGAAACGTCCGGAGAAGGAGATCGGAATCAGTGCAGTCAGGGGCGGAAGCATCGTTGGGGACCATGAAGTTATCTTCGCGGGCATGGACGAAGTTATCACGTTTTCCCATACCGCATATTCCAGAGCCGTGTTCGGCAAGGGAGCAGTGCAGGCTGCCAAATACCTGGCCGGAAAGCCAGCCGGGAAATATGATATGAGCGATGTGATCGACGGGGCGCTGTAGGCTGGCGGCTGTTTTCAGATAACCCTGGCAGCTGTTTTCGGATAACATTGGCAGCGAATGCAGGATGAGGTTTTCGGCGAAGGTTGTTTCAGGGGATATTGATAAGGATGTTTTGCGTGGGCAAAGGGTTTCGGCTGCGTATAAAAACAGGGAAAAGTACCGGGAGCAGGAAAGGGTATGGTATGAACGAGACGGATAACAGGGTGTTGAGGGTGTTGGCGAAACAATACAGGAACAGTGCATCTGCTGCCACGGAGATTATAAATCTGCAGTCGATCATGAATCTGCCCAAAGGGACGGAGCATTTCCTGACGGATATTCACGGGGAATATGAGCAGTTCAATCATGTGCTGAAAAACGGCTCCGGCTATGTCCGCAGGAAGATAGACGAAGAATTTGGGAATACCATCAGCAACAGGGACAAGAGAAGTCTGGCCACGCTGATTTATTACCCGGAGGAAAAGCTGGAAATCGTGGAGAAGGAAGAGGATAATCTGGAGGACTGGTATACCATTTCACTGCACAGGCTGGTCCAGATGATTAAAAGGGTGTCTTCCAAATATACCCGTTCCAAGGTGCGCAAGGCGCTGCCGAAGGATTTTGCCTACGTAATCGAAGAACTGATTACGGAGAAGGAGGAAATCCACGACAAGGAAGCGTACTACAATGAGATCATACATACCATTATCCGGATCGGCCGCGCTCCCCAGTTTATCATAGCACTGAGCCAGCTGATCCAGTGCCTGGTCATAGATCATCTCCACATCGTGGGTGATATCTATGACAGAGGGCCGGGTCCCCATATTGTTATGGACACCTTATGTAATTACCATTCCGTGGATGTACAGTGGGGAAACCATGATATTCTGTGGATGGGGGCAGCCTGCGGGCACCCTGCCTGCATTGCGAATGTGATCAGGATTGCTGCCCGTTACGGAAATCTGGGGACTCTGGAGGACGGGTATGGCATCAATCTGCTGCCCCTTGCCACCTTTGCCATGGAGGTTTATGAAAAAGCAGATTGTGAGCGCTTTTCCATACATTATAATCCGGATTACAATACAAAGGATCTGGATCTGGATACAAAGATGCATAAAGCGATGGCAGTAATGCAGTTCAAGCTGGAAGGGCAGGTGATTCTCAGGCATCCGGAATTTCATATGGAAGGCCGGCTGCTGCTGGATAAGATCGATTACGAGAGAGGAACCATCCGCATAGAAGACGCGGCGGCAGACGGCGTCAGAGAATACAGGATGCTGGATATGGATTTTCCTACAATAGACCCGAAGAATCCTTACGTGCTGACTGCTGAGGAGGAGAAGGTTATGGAGCGCCTGCAGCAGGCGTTTCTGAAATGCGAGAAGCTGCAGCGCCATGTCCGTTTCCTCTATGCCAAGGGAGGGCTGTACAAGATTTACAACGGGAATCTGCTGTATCACGGCTGCGTGCCCCTGAACGCGGACGGAAGCTTTATGGGTGTGGACGTGTACGGCAAACGGTATTACGGCAAGGCGCTGTACGATGTGCTGGAATATTATGCCAGAAGGGGGTATTATGCCAAGGAGGACGCGGAGCGCGCCGCTGGCCAGGATATTATGTGGTATATCTGGACAGGGCCGGGCTCGCCTGTCTTTGGAAAAGAGAAGATGGCGACCTTCGAACGGTATTTTATAGCGGAAAAAGAGACTCACGAGGAGAAGAAGAACAGCTATTATAAGCTGTTGGAAAAAGAAGAGACGGTGGATCAGATCCTGAAAGAATTTGGCCTGGACGGGGAGGATGCCCATATTGTGAACGGTCATGTGCCTGTGGAGCAGATTCACGGAGAGTCGCCCATTAAATGCGGCGGCCGTCTTCTGATCATTGACGGCGGTTTTTCCAAAGCATATCAGGGGAAGACCGGGATAGCCGGCTATACGCTTGTCTGCAATTCCAGAGGAATGCGCCTGGCAGCACATGAGCCTTTTGAGTCCGCCCATTCCGTGATTGTAAATGAATCGGATCTGTTTTCTCATTCCGTGGATGTGGAGACCTTTCCCAGCAGAAAACTGGTGGCGGATACGGATGTGGGGCAGGAGATCCGGGAGAGGATTTATTATCTGGAAGAACTTCTGGAGGCTTACAGGAACGGCGCCATTATGGAAGAAATATAGGATGAGTATAAAATTCGGAGACAGCCGGTATTTAACCGACTGTCCCGAGAGGTATTTTGCATCTTTTCAGTTTTTTGATTCGAAACGTTTGGAATTCGGGCGATTCGATTTTCCGTTTTTAACGGGCTATAGGGCTGCCGGTTGAATTTCCGTTTGTTATGGTACCGGGGGTGGTGGATCTGCCGGTGGCGCCGGTATTTCGGCTTGTGCTGCCGGCTGTGTTATTGCTTGTGCCGCCGGTTGTGTTGCTGTTTGCGCTGCCGTTACTGTTTGTATTTCCTGAGACATTGCCGTTGTTATTCGTATTGCCGTTTGAGTTATGGGAATTGTTGTCCCCTGTAATGTCATCGGCCAAATCACCGATACCGTCTGCCACATCATCCACTACATTGGTGAGGGCGTCTCCCGCATCATCCCAGATGGAAATATTGTCTCCTTTGGTTGCCCCGCCGGTTCCGGTTATCTGATTATTCCCCGCTGTATCATTGCCTGCCTGGTTCCCGGCCGAATTGCCGCCCGTGCCGACAGCCGTATTATCATTATTTGTTCCGGTGCCGGTATGGTCAGCATCTGTTCCGGTATTGCCTGCTGCGGTATTTCCGTTGCCGCCTGTCCCGGTATTGCCTGCTGCGGTATTTCCGTTGCCGCCTGTCCCGGTATTGCCTGCTGCGGAATCTCCGTTGCCGTTTGTCCCGGCTGTGCCGTTGCCTGCGGCTGTATCATTGCCGGTAGTGCTTCCGGCCATGCTGTCAGTGCTGTTGTTATTTTTTGCACTGTTGGTACAGGCGGTTGCCGTACACATAAAGGAAAGCACCAGACCCAGTGTCAGAAGCCTGCGCGCCCCTGTTGTAACAGTTGTTTTCTTCATAATTAACCTCCTGCCCGCTTGTGGGCGATTTATCTTTCCCTCCACCACTGTCCACAGGCTCGATAGCTGTGGACGTCCAATCAGGCCATGTACGCCTGAGGCTGTCATGGCTGATTTGTCAATAGTATGTGAAGCGCAGCTGAAATTATTCGGAAAAAAAGAAAGGAAAAAAGGAAAAAAATGGAATTCAGACCATGCATCGATATACATAACGGCCAGGTAAAACAGATTGTGGGCGGAAGCCTTCAGGATGACGGAGACAGGGCAAAAGAAAATTACGTCTCCTCCCGGGACGCTGCCTGTTTCGCTGAAATTTACCGTGATGCCGGTATCAGGGGAGGTCATGTGATCCTGTTAAATCCCGAGGGGAGCAGCTACTATGATGCCACGAAGGAACAGGCGCTGAAAGCATTGAGGGCTTATCCGGGTGGGCTTCAGGCAGGAGGCGGGATTCATCCGGAGAACGCGGCAGATTTTCTGGAAGCGGGAGCCTCTCATGTGATTGTTACATCCTATGTATTTTGTGACGGCAGGATTCATTATGACAGATTGAAAAAAATGGCGGATGCGGTGGGGAAGGAAAGGCTGGTGCTGGATTTGAGCTGCCGAAGAACGCAGAGCGGCTACAGAATCGTGACGGACAGATGGCAGAAACTGACGGAAGAGGAAGTGGGGGAGAAACTGATGGAGCGTCTGTCCGCCTGGTGCGATGAGTTTCTGGTCCACGCCGTGGATGTGGAGGGAAAAGCAGGCGGCATGGATGAAGAGCTGATTGCTCTGCTGGGAAGGTGGGAAGGAAAACCTGTAACCTATGCGGGAGGTGTCCACAGCTATGAGGATCTGGAGACTCTCCACAGACTGGGAAGAAACAGGGTGAATGTTACTGTGGGAAGCGCGCTTGACCTGTTTGGCGGCAGCCTGTCCTGGAAGAAGGCAGCTGAAATCTGCGCTGCATACGGAGAATAGAGAGCGCCGGGAGTCGAACAGGATGGCTGACCGCGGTTACTGCCAATGCAGGATACAGAAGAAACAGGCGAAAACACTATGGTGAAAATATACAAAAAACAGCTCCGGATAAGACTCATAATGCGAAATAAAGAGCTTGTATTATGTAAATATTACAAAAAAGTTAAGTTAACGTTGATATGAAAGCTCATTTATGATAAAATAAGGAAGGTTATCGGAGGTGCATTTTTATGGGACGTAACAGACACAAACGTAAAAACAGCCATGTGGTAATCGTTACATCTGATGCTGCTGATTCCAGAATGAGGCAGTTTCGCATCCGGCCGTGGATCCTGCAGGCGATTATATTGGTATTGTGCATCGTCATTGGCGCGCTGATCGGGTATTTTATTTACGAGAAGGATATCTGGGCAGCGGAACTGGATCAGACGAGGAAGCAGAATGAAGCCATAGATGTGCTGGAACAGGAGAAGGCAGGGCTGGAAAGCCAGGTTGCAGGCCTGAATGAGGAGATATCCGGCTTAAATGAGGAGATAGCGGGGCTGAATGAGAAGATAAGGATTCTCAGCGAGACCGTGTCGCAGCAGGTGGAGACGGAGGGAGAATTATCCGGGCAGCTGGAGAGACGTTTTCTGCCCACCAGGCTGCCCGTGTCCGAGAGAGCCAGCATAGACAGTGTGACAGAGGATCTTACCTGCATTTTTACCGCGGCGGCAGGTTCCATGGTAGTATCTACAGCGGATGGGACCGTTACCGTAGTCAGCGAAGATCCCGAGTATGGGCACAATGTCTGGATTGATCATGGAAACGGGTATACTACCATATACAGAAACCAGGGAGAAGTCAAGGTTAAGCAGGGAGAGACAGTGACACAGGGGACTACATTGTTCATTATTACCGATGAAAGCAGTAAATTAGGGTATCAGATGATGCAGGACGGTGCATATGTCAATCCTATGGATATGCTGGAAATAAGCGGCTGATGGGAAGCTGAGCCATCCTGAAAGACTGTTTCGTGAAGGAATCCATGCGTTTTGCGATGACTGTGCGGGACAGCAGGCTGTATGGCGGCAGTGGCATAACCGTGAACGGCAATGAAAACGGAGGTATAAGGAAATGAAAAAAAGGGAAACACAGATTTCAACGATTATCGGAATGGGAGCAGTGTGCAACGGCGACTTTGCGTCCGACGGCTCTGTCCGGATCGACGGTACTGTGAACGGCAATGTGACTGTGACGGATGCTGTGATTGTGGGTGCCTCAGGGTGCATTCACGGTGACATCAATTCCCGGAAGGCCGTAATTGGCGGGGAAGTGTACGGGAATCTGAATGTGCCGGAGAAAGTAGAGCTGACTTCCACAGCCAGGGTAATCGGAGACCTTACTACCAGCGGGCTTGTAATTGATGAGAAGGCTGTCTTCCAGGGAAGATGCGATATGAACCAGGATGTCTCAAAGAAAGTGAAGCTGAACAATAAGGCAGTAAAAGCCATGAAAAAGTCAGCCAAGTCAGCCATTGTGGAGGCGCTCAGAGAAGTGGAGGCAGGAGCTGAAGAAGGAAGCCAGGAAAATGCAGAAAAGACGGATTCCGCTGCCGATGAGGAACCCAAAACGACAGAATAAGCCGATTCTCGGAGGTCGGGACGGCGGATGAAAATACATAAAGACAGATTCAGCGTCCGCAACGAAACCTATGGAGTTTCGTCGGACGCTTCCTTTTTGTCCATGCGTTTGAATACCGTCTCATAGCCGTCGTTTCCGTAGTGCAGGGATCTGTTGACCCGGCTGATGGTGGCAGTGGACGCGCCGGTCTTCTCGGCAATCTCAAGGTAGGTGCGGTGGTTTTTCAGCATTGCGGCTACTTCGAAGCGCTGTGATATGGACAGAAGTTCATTAACAGTGCATATGTCTTCAAAAAAGCTGTAACACTCTTCCCTGTCTTTCAGGCAGAGGACAGCGTCGAACAGGAAATCTACAGCTGCGGTTCTTACTTTTTTATTCATCTGAGATACCTCTGAATTTCTTTTCTGGTCCGGAAAATAACTGATATAACATCAGCTTTCACATTTTACCATATTAAAGCTGTAAAGTAAAGGCGGAGAGGGAAAAAAGTGAGGAATATGAAAAGTTAGTGTTGTCATGTAGTATTGAATACTATATAATAGAGCCATGGGC
The DNA here is from genome assembly GCA_002490995.1 of Lachnospiraceae bacterium UBA7188. GTDB lineage: Bacteria > Bacillota > Clostridia > Lachnospirales > Lachnospiraceae > Acetatifactor. The sequence goes on along the minus strand of DKVC01000212.1, from coordinate 10,562 downwards.
AGTTTTTTTGGAAAGAGGTAGGATTATGACGATTGACAGCAACGATTTACTGAACAGTATACTGGAAAGCCTGGACAGGGTGCGGTATATCAACCCTGAGGACATTCCGAACATTGATCTGTACATGGACCAGATTACGACATTTATGGACAGCAGACTGCATTCCTCGGCAAGGAATCCCGGTGAAGACAAAATACTGACCAAGACAATGATTAATAATTATGCCAAAAACAATCTGCTGCCTCCTCCTGTAAAGAAGAAATATTCCAAGGAGCATGTGCTTCTGCTGATTTTTATTTACTACTACAAGGGGATTTTGTCCATCAATGACATACAGACGCTTCTCGGGCCGATTACGGAGCGGTACTTCCATAACGGCGGGAAATTCAACCTGGAAAGTATCTACCGGGAAGCCTTTACCATGGAAGAGAGGCAGATGCAGGCTCTGAAGGAGGATGTGAAGGCGAAATACAGGGCAGCCCAGAAGACCTTTCAGGATGCCCCGGAGGAGGATGCGGATTTTCTCCGGAAATTTGCATTTGTATGTGCCCTGAGCTTTGATGTGTACCTGAAAAAGCTGATGATAGAGAAAATAATCGATGAGCTGAACGGCAGCAGAAAAACAGGGGCAAAAGAAAAAAGTAAAAATAAGGAATAAAAATCAGGAACATATTGCCCTGCCGCCTCATATGATAGCGTATCAAACCATATGGAGGCTTTTATGAAAAGGGGAACCTTGAAGAGAGCAGGGGCGGTCTGCATCGCCCTGTTGACGGTGATGCTGGCTGCAGCCGGCTGCGGAAAAAGCGAGAGTGAGGCGGGAGGCGACGGCAGTAAGAAGAAAGTCGTGCTGAATGAAGTGGCGCATTCCATATTCTATGCGCCCATGTACGTGGCAATTGAGGAAGGCTACTTTGAGGAAAAGGGGATTGAACTGACCCTTGTGACAGGCTTTGGCGCCGACAAGACCATGACGGCGGTGCTTACCGATGAGGCGGATATCGGATTTATGGGAAGCGAGAGCACGATTTACACGTATGCAGGCGGCACAGAGGACTATGTGGTGAATTTCGCCCAGCTGACCCAGCGGGCGGGCAATTTCCTGGTGTCCAGGGAGCCGGTGGAAGATTTTTCCTGGGATATGCTGGTGGGAAAGGATGTGCTGGGCGGCAGGGCAGGCGGCATGCCTGAGATGGTGTTTGAGTACATTCTGGCAAAGAACGGCATAGACCCCAGGGCGGATGTGAGGATTGACCAGAGTATAGATTTCGGCTCCACGGCTGCGGCTTTTTCGGGCGGGCAGGGGGATTTCACGGTAGAATTCGAGCCTCACGCCACATCCCTGGAGCAGAAAGGCGAGGGCTATGTGGTGGCTTCTCTGGGTGAAGATTCCGGCTATGTACCCTACACATCCTTCTGTGCCAGGAAGAGCTATCTGGAGAAAAACCGGGATACCGTACAGGCATTTACGGATGCGCTGCAGAAGGGGATGGATTATGTGCAGAACCATACGCCGGCGGAAATAGCCGAAGTGATAGCGCCTCAGTTTGCCGAGACAGAGATGGATACGCTGACCACTATTGTGGAGCGCTATTATAACCAGGATACCTGGAAAGAAGATCTGATTTTTGAGGAAAGCTCATTTGACCTGCTGCAGAATATTCTGGAGGATTCCGGAGTGCTGGAGAAGCGAGTGCCTTATGCGGATCTGGTGACGAAGGAGTTTGCGCAGAAGGCGGCAGAGTGACAGTTCCTGACAGGGTGGATGGATCTGCAATGCGGTACAGAGAGGGCAGATGAATATATTCACAGGAAAAACACCCACAGGTAAAGAACCTGAATCAGACATCAGGCAGCAAAAAATACCCGCGGGTAAGAATCGGAATCGGACATCAGATAGCCGCAACGGACAGGAAAAACTCCCGGAATCCGCGCAGAAGCATGCAGAAACTGACGCAATACCAGTTGACTGCAGCGCAGCTTCCGGGAGCTGCCGTTATCCGAAACAGTTATTTTCTTTTGATTACAGGGTTCGAGAAGCGGTTCCTGTAATTTGCAGACACTTCCTTAGAAATTGTGCGGAAATAACTCTCAGCGCATTCTTATATTCTTGATCGCCCATAACTGCAGGGCCTTTGCGTTGGTGCTGATCTTTTCCAGCGAATCCAGTATCTTCTGGAAAGCAGGCCGTTCTTTTTCCTCGATGACACCGTCCTCGGAAATGGCGATGAGGGAAGCTCTGAGGGAGTCGATATCCTTGAGGGAACCCAGAACCTTCAGCGCCAGCCGGTCAAAATCGTCGATGGAGACCTCCCGGACCGAATTTTTCCCGATGGGGCATTCCCTTGCGCAATAGGCATTGCACAGCTCAGGCATGTTGTAGGCGCCTGCCATTGCCTTGACCTCTTCCGGATAAGGGGCGATGGTGTCCAGTTCAATGCGCGCCAGCCTGGTGCGGTCAATGCCTATGATTTCAGCCGCCTTCTCACGGCTGGAAAAGTCAGGATTTTGTTCAGCCGCCTCAGAACGTGCGAGATAGTACATATTGTCGGCGGCTTTCGTAGCTTTTTTACCCATGTTTTATATCATTCCTTTGCTGTATTGTGAAACTCATACCCTATAGTTTATGCGAAAAATGCTCATTTGTAAAGATTATTTACAAAAGCAGTTGAGAGAACGGGTAAAATTTGTTAGAATAGAGAAAGTATAAAATCATAATCGATCGGAGGAGAAAGAGATGGGACTGATCAAGGCGGCAAAGGATGCCATTGGCTCAATGATGGCGGAGCAGTGGAGGGAGTACTTTTACTGTGATGCCCTCTCAAACGATATCCTGGTGGCGAAGGGCAGGAAGAAAGCGAACAACCGCAATAACAAGGGCACGGACAACATCATTTCCAACGGTTCCATTGTGGCTGTCAACGAGGGACAGTGTATGATCATCGTGGAGCAGGGCGGTATCGTGGAGTTCTGTGCGGAAGCCGGGGAATTTGTATACGAAAATTCCACAGAGCCCAGTCTGTTTTACGGGGATCTGGGGGAAAATATCAAAAATACCTTTAAAGCCATCGGAAAGCGTTTTGCATTCGGAGGCAATGCGGGTAAGGATCAGAGGGTGTATTACTTTAACACAAAGGAAATCATGAATAATCTCTACGGTACGGCGACCCCGATTCCTTTCCGCTACATAGACGATAATATCGGACTGGATATGGATGTGAGCATCCGCTGCAACGGTTCCTATTCCTTCCGCCTGGCGGACCCGCTGCTGTTCTATCAGAATGTGTGCGGGAATGTGGCGGATACCTACAGCCGCGGCGAGATCCAGAATCAGATGAAAGCGGAACTGATGACGGCAATGCAGCCCGCATTGGGGAAAATCAGCAGGCTCCGTGTACGTGTATCCGATATTCCGTATCATGTGACAGAGCTGGTGGATGCGGTCAATGCGGAATTGTCCAATAAATGGGAGAAGCTGCGGGGCATCGTGGTGGTCAGCATGACCATGAACCCGCCCTCCATGCCGGAGGATATCTCAAAGAAGATCAGCGAGCTCCAGACAACGGCCACATTGCGCAATGCAAATATGGCTGCAGCCACTCTGGTGGGTGCTCAGGCAGAAGCCATGAAGGCAGCGGCATCCAATACAGCAGCCGGTCCCATGATGGCCTTTGCGGGTATGAATATGGCAAATACAGCCGGAGGAATGGACGCCGCATCACTGTTTGCATTGGGGGCGGCCCAGAACCAGGCAGCCGGGAATCCGATGGGAACCGGGCAGGGCCAGGCAGCCGGGACCATGGGGGCAGGACAGGCTGCCGGGAACCGGGGCGGGAATGCAGGCGCAGCGGGAAACGGCGGTGTACCCGGGTGGACCTGTAAATGCGGACATACCGATAATCGCGGTAAATTCTGTATGGAATGCGGAAGCCCCAAGCCTGCCGAAGCAGGATGGACCTGCAGCTGCGGTGCCGTGAACCAGGGTAAATTCTGCACCAACTGCGGCGCCAGAAGACCGGAAGGCGCACCGGTGTACAGATGTGACAAATGCGGGTGGGAACCGGAAGACCCTTCTCATCCTCCGAAGTTCTGTCCGGAATGCGGGGATGTCTTTGACGAACGTGACAGAGTGTAGCGGTGGCCGTGGACAGCCGGAAATGACCGCGGGACTGGACAGGGAGAAATGCAGGGAATGGCTGCAGGGTTGGAATTGAAGCAATGCCGGCAGTGAATGCGGCGACTGGACCGGAAGCACTGCAGGGAGTGACTGTAGGGTTGGAATTGAATTAATGCCGGCAGTGAATGCGCCGATTGGACAGGGAGCACTGTAGGGAGTGGCTGTAGGGTTGGAATTGAAATAATGCCGACAGTGAATGCGGCGACTGGACCGGGAGCACTGTAGGGAATGGCTGTAGGGTTGGAATTGAAGTAATGCCGGCAGTGAATGCGGTGATTGAACCGGAAACAATGCCGGTAATGACCGTGGGAGGCAATGGTGCATAGCAGATGCAAAGTGCCTGGCGATTCCGGAGAAGGAAAAGATGGAAAGCCTTGCCGCAGACAGGCTGAACTGCAGCAGCTACCGGGAGGACAGATGAAGGGGGGATACATGAGTATATATGATACATTAAATAAGGAACAAAAGGAGGCGGTGCTTCATACGGAAGGCCCGCTGCTGCTGCTGGCGGGAGCCGGAAGCGGCAAAACCAGAGTGCTCACCCATCGGATTGCCTACCTGATTGATGAGATGGGAGTAAAGCCCTGGAATATTCTCGCAATTACCTTTACCAATAAGGCGGCGGGGGAAATGCGGGAGAGAGTGGACAGGCTGGTGGAGCTCGGCGCGGGGCAGGTGTGGGTCGCCACCTTCCATTCCACCTGCGTGCGTATCCTGCGGCGCTATATCGACAGAATCGGCTATGGCAATAATTTTACAATCTACGACACGGATGACCAGAAGACTGTGATGAAGGGGATTATCAAGTATCTGAACCTGGATCCCGGGAAGTACAGGGAACGTGAGCTGATGGGCGTCGTTTCCTCTGCGAAGGATGAACTGGTTACCGTGGAGCAGTTTGAACGGGATGCTGCCGTGGCCGGGGATTACAATAAAGCTATCCAGGCAAAGGTCTACAGGGAATACCAGGATACCCTGCAGAAGAATAATGCCCTGGATTTCGACGATATCATCGTGAAGACGGTGGAACTGTTCCGCAATTGCCCGGAAGTGCTGGATTCTTACCAGGAGCGCTTCCAGTATATCATGGTGGACGAGTATCAGGATACCAATACAGCGCAGTTTGAGCTGGTACGGCTGCTGGCGCAGAAATACAGGAACCTCTGCGTGGTGGGTGACGACGACCAGTCCATCTATAAATTCAGGGGAGCGAATATCCGGAATATTCTGGATTTCGAAAAATTTTTTCCCGAGGCGATGGCAATCAAACTGGAGCAGAACTACCGTTCCACCCAGACCATTCTGGATGTCGCCAACGCAGTGATCCGAAATAATACGGGCCGGAAGGAAAAAGCTCTGTGGACAGGCAGGAACGGCGGTGTGAAGGTGCGTCTGCGCCAGTTTGACACCGCATATGAGGAAGCGGAGTATATTGCGGACGATATCTGTCAGAAGGTGCAGAAGGAAGGCTCCGACTATAAGGAGTGCGCAGTGCTCTTCCGCACCAACGCTCAGGCACGTCTCCTGGAAGAGCGAATGATTATGGAGGGGATACCATATAATGTAGTGGGAGGCACCAATTTTTATTCCAGGATGGAAATCAAAGACATTCTGGCCTATCTGAAAACCATAGACAGCGGACGTGACGATGTGGCGGTGAGGCGTATCCTCAATGTGCCCAGACGAGGTATCGGAAATGCGACGCTGGAGAAGGTGGGGGATTTTGCGTCAGCTTACGGCATTGGGTTTTACGAAGCGCTGGAGCGGGCGGACGAGATTATGGGTCTGGGCAGGGCAGCCTCGAAAATTCGTCCTTTTGTGGAACTGATCCGTAAACTGCGGGAAGAAGCGCATGGAGGAAAGCTGTCGGAGCTGATCCGGAAGCTGATAGAGCAGATTGGGTATGAGGCTTATCTGGAGGATTACGACGAAGAAGGCGGCGAAGACAGAATCGGGAACGTGGACGAGCTGATTACCAAGGCAGCCGGCTATGAGGAGTCCCATGAGGAGCCTTCCCTGACGGAATTCCTGGAGGAAGTGGCGCTGGTGGCTGACATTGACAATGTGGACAGCGATGACAACCGGGTGCTGCTGATGACACTGCATTCCGCAAAGGGACTGGAGTTCTCCAATGTATACCTCGCAGGTATGGAGGAAGGATTGTTTCCCGGTTACAGGGCGGCCAGTTCGGATGATCCCTCTGACCTGGAAGAGGAGAGGCGGCTGGCTTATGTGGGTATTACCAGGGCAAAGGATGAGCTGACCCTGACCTGTGCCAGGATGCGGATGATAAGAGGAGAGACCCAGTACAATCAGGTGAGCCGGTTTGTGGCTGAGATTCCGGTGGAACTGCTGGACCGGGAATTCGGAGCACAGAACCGCAGAAGAGCGGGCGGAAACAGCATTGGAGGAGACAGCGCAGCGGACGGAGGCGGAAGCAGCATCGGCAGAGCGGGCAGCAGTATCGGAGGAACAGGCGGAAACGCCGGGGAGGTCCGCCCGAAGGCGATCATACGTCCAAAAGCCGCGGTCAAAGCTGACAAGCCCTATATAGCAAAAGGCATCAGCAGCCTCAACCAGCTGGCAGGGATTTCGAAAGGCGCTCCCTACAAAGCTCCGGAGGCCATTGATTACGGCGTAGGCGACAGAGTCTCCCATGTCAAGTACGGCGAAGGAAAGGTCATACATATCGATAAAGAGCCCCGTGATTACAAAGTGACAGTAGAATTTGACAAAGCCGGGCAAAAAATCATGTATGCATCTTTTGCGAAATTGAAAAGATTGTAGTAATTTTAAAGGGAATATGGTATAATACGTTGAAAGAGCAATTTGCTTAAAAGAAAATGAAAGGCAGAGAAACTGCCGGTATGGAGGTAGTCACATGAGTAAGATTGAGAACCTGATTGACATTGCAAGGCTGAATGAACTTCTCGGCAAGAAGGAAGAGGAGAAGGAATGTAAGAAAGTGCTGTGGGTACTGGCGATTATCGGTGCCGTCACGGCGGTGGCTGCCATAGCATACGCTGTTTACCGCTACCTGAATCCCCGCTATCTGGAGGACTTCGACGAGGAGTTCGAAGATGATTTTGAGGATGAAGAAGAGACGGAAGACGAAGAAGATGATTTCTTCGTAGACGAGGGAGAGAACTGAACAGATGAAGAAAGGACAGGTGTATGAAGCCACGGTAGAGCGGGTGGATTTCCCGAACAAAGGCATTGCGCTGACAGAGGAGGGTGCCGTCACCGTGAAGAACAGCCTGCCCGGCCAGAAGATCAGGCTTGGAATCAGCAAAGTGAGAAATGGGAAGGCGGAAGGCCGTCTCCTGGAGGTGCTTGAAAAATCACCTCTGGAGACGGAAGCACCGTGTTCCCATTTTGGAGTGTGCGGAGGATGCACCTATCTCTCCCTGCCGTATGAGGAGCAGCTCAGGGTGAAGGAGGAACAGGTGAAACGCCTGCTGGACGCATGCCTGGAGGGACAGGAGGAAAACTGGAGCTGGGAAGGCATAAAGGGAAGCCCGGAGGTATACGGCTACCGGAACAAGATGGAATTTACTTTCGGAGATGACATGAAGGATGGTCCGCTTACACTGGGGATGCATAAGCGGGGCAGTTTTTATGATGTGGTGACTGTAGACGGGTGCCGGATTGTGGATGAGGATTACAGCCTGATTCTGAAGACGGTGCTGACGTATTTCGGCTCCTGCCCCGGCGGAAAACCGGTCCGTTATTACCACAGGATGCGCCATGAGGGATACCTTCGGCATCTGGTGGTACGGAAGGCATCCCGTACCGGGGAAATCCTGGCAGCCCTGGTGACGAGCTCGCAGAATCCCTGGGGAGAGCAGGACGGATGTGGAAGGAATGGTATTGAAGAGGGCAACCGGGGGAATCATATACCGGAGGAGGCAGACACCCAGAATATACCGGAGGAGGCAGACACTCTGAATATACCTGGGGAGGCAGACACCCTCATAGAAGGGTTCCTTCAGAGCCTGCTGCAATTGGAGCGGGAAGGAAAACTGCGCGGGCACTTTGCCGGGATTGCGCATATTGTAAATGATTCCAGGGCTGACGTGGTGCACAGCGATGATACCAGAGTGCTTTATGGACAGGACTATTTCTATGAGGAACTGCTGGGGCTGCGCTTTAAGGTGTCCCTCTTCTCCTTTTTCCAGACAAATACCTGCGGCGCGGAGGTGCTGTACGAGACAGCCAGGGAATATGTGGGGGATCTGGGGAGCGACGGGGACGGGACGCCGGATAAGGTGGTGTTTGATTTATACAGCGGTACCGGCACCATTGCGCAGATGATGGCTTCCGCGGCGCGTCGGGTGATAGGAGTGGAAATCGTGGAGGAGGCAGTACAGGCGGCAGTGCGGAATGCGGAGGAGAACGGGTTGGAAAACTGTTCTTTTATTGCGGGGGATGTGCTGAAGGTGCTGGATACGATTGAAGAGAAGCCGGATTTCATTATCCTTGACCCGCCCCGGGACGGCATCCATCCGAAGGCACTGCCGAAGATTGTTTCTTACGGGGTAGAGCAGATTGTGTACATTTCCTGTAAGCCTACCAGCCTGGTGAGGGATCTTGCGGAATTCCGGAAGGGCGGTTATCAAGTGCGGAGAGCCTGCTGCGTGGACATGTTTCCGAATACAGCAAATATTGAAACCGTGTGCCTCTTGAGCAGATGAAAATCAAAACAGGATTTCTGTATTTTGAATTATTCAGAAAGGAACAAAAAAGTATGTGTACAGCAGCAACCTATCAGACAAAAGATTTCTACTTTGGACGTACTCTGGATTACGACTTTTCCTACGGAGAGGAAATTGTGGTAACGCCCAGGCATTTCCCGTTTCTATTCCGGAACACGGGAAAGCGGGAAAGCCATTATGCCATGATCGGCACAGCGCATATGGAGGACGGCTATCCCCTGTATTACGATGCTGTCAACGAAAAGGGCCTGGGCATGGCGGGGCTTAACTTTGTGGGAAATGCACATTACTGCGAGGAGGCGGCAGGCAAAGACAATGTTGCTTCGTTTGAGCTGATCCCCTGGATTCTGTGCCAGTGCGCAACAGTGAGAGAAGCCGGTCAGTTGCTGGAGAAGATAAATATTACAGACACTCCTTTTAATAAGAAGCTTCCGCCCGCGCAGCTTCACTGGATGATAGCCGGGCGGGACGGCTGCCTGACGCTGGAATCCGTGAAAACAGGACTCTGTATGTATGAGAACCCGGTGGGGGTATTGACGAATAACCCGCCGTTTGAGGCTCAGATGTTCCAGCTGAACAACTATATGCATCTGTCGCCGGAGGATCCGCAGAACCATTTTTCGGACAGGCTGTCCCTGGGTGCTTACAGCCGGGGAATGGGTGCCATGGGGCTTCCGGGGGATTTATCCTCCCAGTCGCGCTTTGTACGTGCAGCATTCACGAAGATGAACTCCAGGTCCGGGGATTCGGAGTCGGAAAGCATCAGCCAGTTTTTCCACATCCTGGGCAGCGTAGATCAGCAGAGAGGCTGCTGTAATGTGGGAGACGGCAGGTACGAGATTACGATTTATACTTCCTGCTGTAATGCGGACAGGGGGATTTATTACTACACCACTTATGAGAACCATCAGATTACCGGGGTAGACATGCATAAAGAAGATCTGGACGGCGGGAGTATCGTGAGATATCCGATGGTCCGGGAGCAGCAGATTCAGATTCAGAACTGAGCTTTCACATGGGGCTGCGGGGAAAGTAATCCATTCTTTCCCTGACAGCCCCTTTCCTGTTCTTGTATATTTTCACCAATTTTCTGACAGAATTCCAATAAAAATGCTCTTATTCAGGTGACTGCGTTTCAGTGGATTTCCCCCATTTCAAAAATTTACCACAGCATAAGTGTTTCTTTTTATAATCTTTTACTTGACTATAATCTCAATAATGACTATAATAAACAAGTGTACATCTATGAGATGCAAATTAATTCCTAAAGTGATCCGATGTGAAGAAAGACAGAAAAGCTACATAATATAAAGTTTTTCACAGAGGAATTCATAAAAAGCCAGCCGGAAGGAGGATGGCAGGATATGAAAAAGGCAGCAGAAAACAGGTCTGAAGGGCAGGGAAGCCGCGGATGGAAGCTTGCGGGCATCCTGTGTCTGGCAGGGGCGCTGGTCTGTACAGCGGTGGCCTGTGCCGGGAAAGAGAACCAGTCCCAGGCGGAGGATGAATTCGATAAACTGGCGGAGCAGACAAAAATAACGGCAACAGAAAAGCCGGGAGAAGCGTCACCTTCACCGGAACCGGAAGTCACGGAGGAGCCGCCGGAGGAAAAGGATCCGCTGGATATCCTTAAGGAAATGGGGGTGCCCATCCCGGAGAAGGAAGTGGAC
>DKVC01000102.1:2485-3041 GCA_002490995.1 Lachnospiraceae bacterium UBA7188 | reverse complement strand
GTTCCTCCTTATTATAGTTAGTTTCTGCTAACTTATTGGTTTATTTTAAGGCTGCCTGACTGTCGCCAGTTCTGGCAGCCTTAATAACAGCTTAATTTTCCGGAGCCTGTTCCCCGACAATTGCAAGGAAGCCGGCATGGTGGTATTTCCCCATCATGGCGACATATTTTTTCGCATCATCCAGCCCCATCCCATGCCGCACCACTTCAAAGATGCCTTCAAAATAGGCCGTGACCATCATGTGGTAAAATTCCGTGGTCAGTTCCCCCTCCGGCTCTAAGCGGGAGCCCGTCGCTTCAATCCATTTCCATGTGTACTCTTCTTCCATGGAAACCAGCCGGTCCACAAAATCATGGAACCTCGTGCCATGGGAGGCATCAAGCAGCAGACGGAATTCATCAAAATGGTCATAGATGTAATCAACAATGTCCAGCATTGCATTGCCGGAATACTGCCCCACCTCCCTGCGTTGGGTTTCACTGTCAAACCCATGGAAGGTTTCCTGCACATCCAGGCAGCGGGATATCATTTCCTCCGAAACCGGCTCTACGATGGC
>DKVC01000102.1:0-2131 GCA_002490995.1 Lachnospiraceae bacterium UBA7188 | reverse complement strand
GCAATCGTCCGCAGGGAAGCGTCCGTGTAGCCCTTTTCAAGGAACTCTTTTTTTGCACATTCCAGTATCCGTTCATACACGCCTTCTATCTGCTTCGCCATCCGCTCACCTTCCCCCTTTGATAACAGTGTTTCATAACGCTGTTTCAAATATAACTCAAAAAAACACACTTGTCAAGAGGGCATAAGAAGAAATCAGCAGATCCAACAAAATATCCTTTGCCTCTGCAATTGGAAATCAGCAAAAAGAAACATCAGCCAGGCTTCATCAAACCGCTGTTTCCTGATGCTGCCCTTCCATCCCGACTGCCTGCAGATGCTTTTTCACCACACGCTTTCCAATCATAGCGCCAATAAAAGCACTGACGACAATCCCTGCCAGCAGGGCGATCCACCCTCCTGACAGCAGCATACGGGAAGCCGCATCAATATTTCCCTGCCGGCCGTCCGTGACCGCCATATCTGCCATGGATTTTGCGGCAATGACATAAGGATAGATCGTGCTGCCAAGGGCTGCAAACAACTGGCATAGGATATAGCTTATGGTCAGCCCTTTTGCACTGCCATAGCCGGACTTGCGGAGGATAAGCTCCGAGGCAATGCCAGACAGGAAATAAAGGAGGACATAGGGAAGATAGCCGCCAAGTATGCCCCGGACAACGGCATAGACCATCATGGCACCCGGCTTCCTTACCCTCGTGCCGATGATAAAAAACACAATCCCCTCCAGCAGTGAGAAAAAAACAGGCATCAGCATAATAGTGACGGGCGTTGCATACAGAAGCGAGCTGGCAAAGAAAATAACAACATTGATCAGCGCAAGCAGGACAACCGTAAAAATGTCCTTTACCTTCAGTTTCTTGTTTGTGTCCATAATAAATAATCTCCTTTTCTAAAAATTAAAACATTTATCTTATAAATCCGATTACCAGGACGGCAGCCAGCAGAAAAATGAAAATGAAGTCCCAAAAACAGAAACTTAAACGCACATACGAGCTGCGCTTCCCGCCAAGTGCGATCCCCCTTGTCTCAGCCGAGGCAGAAAGCGTCTCCGCGATGCGGATCACCCGCAGAGCCATCGGCACAGTTAGGATTTCCAGATATTCCGGCAGGGCCCGCAGTTTCTGCCCTAATGTGGAATAAACGCCCCTCGTCTTCACCGACTGCCTCATCAATTTCATATCCCCTGAAAGGACAGGGAAGAACCGGAATACCACGGAACATATCATGATCAGCTTTTCCGGCATATGTACTGCCCGGAAGCAGGCAAGCGTCCGGGACGCCTCATCCCTCCCAATCAGCGACCATGTGGAAAGCGGGACCGCCAGAACCCTTGGGAGCAGCACTGCAGCAAAAAAATATACCGGCGTATTGGAAAGCAGGCTGCCGGTCCCCAAAAGCGCCGCTAAGCCTAAGGTTCCTGCAAATGCCAGGGCAGGCCAGCCATCCGCAAAGAGCATCAGAGCCAGGGCGGCATAGACAGAAAGCAGCAGCGGACTGTCTGAAAGGGATACGGTGGCCATAGCTGCCAGCCAGAACATCAGCTTGACCGCCGGGTGCAGCCGGCATTTCCGGCCTGCGGGCTTTTCTGTGGAGGTCCTGGTCTCCATCTGAAAATTTTCCTCCATATAGCCTACAAGTTCCATTAACTGTGCATCGCCCGTCAGGCTGATCTCCCGGTCAGTTTTCCCGTCCGCTATGCAGATGCATCTTGTGCAGACCTGTGCAATCAGCTCAATATCATGGGTAATAATGAAGACAAGTTTTGTTTTCCGCATTTCCCGGATCAGTTCCGCACAGGACTTAAGGCTTCCCGCATCCAGCCCCGCTGTCGGTTCATCCAAGATGACGAGCCGCTTTGGAGAAAAATATGCGATCATCAGTGACAGCTTCTGCATCTGCCCTCCCGACAGCGCAAACGGATGGCGGTCCCGGCATTCCCACATCCCGGCTTTTTTCAGCAGGCGCTCCATATCTTCCTGAAATCCGGGGGTCTCCTTATGTCCATACCGTAATTCGTTCATGACGGAATTGGTATAAAACTGAAACTCCGATTCCTGCATGACAAACAGCGCATTTTTCTGTAAATCCCGGTTTTTCATTTTTTTGCCGGCCATAAAGATATCCCCGGC
>DKVC01000295.1:8438-8651 GCA_002490995.1 Lachnospiraceae bacterium UBA7188 | reverse complement strand
CACCCTTTCCAGGGGTGTCCCTTCGGCCTCTTGGGTACTTCTCCAAGCTCGCAGACTTATCATTTTCCATATAAACAGCTTTTCATTCATTCAGCCGCTATGCACAGCAAACCTTATTGTTTATCAGGTTCGTGCACAGATTCTAACCAATAAATATATATTACAGTCTGGGGCATCCCGTTTGCCTCAGAGCGGAGAGAGTGGGATTCGAAC
>DKVC01000295.1:0-8125 GCA_002490995.1 Lachnospiraceae bacterium UBA7188 | reverse complement strand
GCGGACAAACGGTTTTCAAGACCGCCTCGTTATGACCACTTCGATATCTCTCCATGTGTTGTTGTTTACCGCTGTTCCCCGACGGCAAAAGTTATTCTACCAAAAAACCTCTTTTCTGTCAACTACTTTTTTACAATTTTTTTCAATTTTTTTCTAGTCCCGATTTTGCTGCGTTTTTCCTGCATTTTCAGCCGTATTTCACCCCTTCTTTCCGGCATGGAGGAAACTTTCCGCAATAAAAAAATCCTCCGGAGTTGTAATTTTTATATTGCTATAGGCTGCCTTGACCAGTCTGACCTTCGTATCCGTAAAAAGTTCGGCTACGCCTGCATCATCCGTAACCCTGACTCCCTGCCTCTGCAGTTCCTCCCACTCTTCCAGCAGCTTTTCATAAGCATCCCGAATCAGTCCCGTGTCAAATACCTGAGGTGTCTGGATACTCCAGAGCAGATTTCTGTCCGGTGTTCCGGCCGCAAAGCCTTCGCCGTCCGCAATCTTGATTGTATCCTTGCAGGGGACGGCGGCCACACAGGCATGGTACCTCCGGACCGCATCATACATGCTCTGCAGTATGGCATTGGTAAGAAAAGGTCTGGCACCGTCATGAATGAAAACATAGCCGTCGCGATTTGGAATCTGCAGCGCCCCCTCCATGGCCTGAAGGGCATTGGCTACAGAAAAGCATCTCTCCGAACCGCCGGCAATAACAGCTTCCACTTTTTGAAAATGGTATTTCTCTACAATTTCACGCCGCATATACGCTATATCTTCTTTTCCGGTGACCAGGATACAATCGTCAATAATTTCAGAAGCTTCCACTGCCTGAAGCGCATACCAGATCAGAGGTTTCCCGTCCAGAAGCATAAACTGCTTTGCCACAGAACTTTTCATGCGGCTTCCGCTCCCGGCTGCCAGCACGATTGCTGTACATCTTTTTTTCTCCATAGCAACTCACCTCCCAAAACCGCCCCGGCATTCCACAGCTGCCGGAATTACCCGGGTATATGGCACTCCTTTCAGCCGCCCTAATGCAGACAGCCGGTGCCATTACCTGACCGCCTCCGGGATCTCCTTCTTTCGGCCTCCATATGCAGACAACAACAGTGCTGACCGCCTCCGGAGTCTTTCTTTCAGCCCCCATATACATACAACCGTGAAACTGCCGTCCTACAGTTTCAGGTTCGGCACGGCATTCAGATCAAAACCGCTGCGTTTTCCCTTCATATACTCATAATACCCCGCTGCCCCAATCATTGCCGCATTGTCCGTACAGAGAAGCGGGGACGGGCAGTAAAACCTGATATTCCTTTTTGCACACTCCCGCTCAAAAGCCTCCCGCAGGGAAGAATTGGACGCAACGCCTCCGGCAACAGCGAATCTGCCGCAGCCAAACTCCTTCACGGCATGAAGGGAGTGCTCCACCAGCACATCCACCACGGCCTTCTGAAAAGATGCCGCCACATCCGCCTGGGAGTAGCTCTCTCCCTTCATGCGGCAGGAATTCAGATAATTCAGCACTGCTGATTTCAGGCCGCTGAAGCTGAAGTCATACTCGTTTTCCGCTACTCTGGCCCTGGGAAAAGGAATCGCCTCCGGATTGCCCTCCCTGGAAATTTTGTCAATTTTAGGTCCCCCGGGATACCCCAGCCCAATTGCCCTGGCTACCTTGTCGAAAGCTTCCCCGGCCGCATCATCTCTGGTTCTGCCGATAATTTCGTATTTTCCGTAGTCTTTTACCATGACCAGATGCGAATGCCCGCCGGATGCCACCAGACAGACGAAAGGAGGCTCCAGATCCTCATCTTCAATATAATTGGCACTGATATGTCCGCTGATATGATGTACCCCGACCAGAGGAATTCCCGTTGCGAAGCTGATCGCCTTCGCCTCTGCTACTCCCACCAGCAGCGCCCCCACCAGACCCGGCCCATATGTCACCGCAATCGCCGTTATATCCTGCAGGGTAACCTCAGCCTGTTTTAAAGCTTCCTCGATCACCTGATTGATTTTCTCAATGTGTTTCCTGGATGCAATCTCAGGCACCACACCTCCATACTGCGTATGCAGGGCAATCTGGGTATATATAACATTTGACAGCACCTTCCTGCCGTTTTTCACCACGGAAGCTGCTGTCTCATCACAGGAAGTCTCAATCGCAAGCATTAAGACATCTTTTTCTTTATATTGTTCCACTTTTCCTGCTCTTCCCTTCTGTCAGAAATACTGCATATCGAATAGATTTACAGTCATGTGATATAGCGAAAGGCGCCAGATACGGCAGAGCGCAAAACAGCATGCCTGACGCCCGAAACCTCACTGCGGTTTCACATTTTGGGCCAGATCCCAGCCATATATTTTCCAACGTCTGTTATCGTCACGGCGCAGCAGATACACGGTGGTTGTGGGATTGCTCCGACCCTTTTCAAGCACTGTATAACTGCACTGAATCCTGGCAAACTCATAGCCGTCTTCCGTAAAAGTATCCACATTAACGCTGGAAGCCACGGATACGGATATTATCTTCTTCTCGTCGGAGCGGAAGGAAGCCACCTCCGTTCTCAGCTGCATCAAATTCATTGTCTCCTCATTATTTTCCAGCAGCTCATCATCGTAAAGCTCCCTGGCCCGCAGACCAAGCTGTTCCACATCCTCATCCGTGCATTCCTCATTATAGAGACATTTCTGGATATCCATATAATATTTTATGACTTCCTTCACTGTGGGCGGATAATCATTCTGCATATCCCGGCTCAGGACAAGCTGTATCTGAGTCATCTTCACATCATCCGCAGCCGCCCTCGACTTTCCCGACAGATAAGTGTAAAACCCCACCACGATTACAATCAGCACCACAAACACAATCGTCACTCTTACAGTTGATTTCTTCATATGGCCTGCCCCCGCTATTCCTCTTTAAAATTCAGTTCAATGGTTCTGCCGTCTCTGGCGGCAACCGTATTTGGAAAAATCTTCTTCACCTCCCCCAGATACTCCTCCGGCCGCGTCAGGGAAGGACTGTAATGTGTCAGCCAGAGTTCGGGCACACCGGAAGCTTTGGCAATCCTGGCAGCTTCATACATGGTCATATGCCTGTTTTCCCTGGCTTTCACAAGCTTATCCGGCTCTCCGTACATCCCTTCCAGAATCAGCAGATCGGAGCCTTCTGCATTCGCCGTGATAGCATCTACCGGCCTGCTGTCCGTACAATAAGTCACTTTCAGTCCCTTCCGGGGCGGCCCCAGCACCATCTCCGGCGTGTATACAATATCATCCTGGGAACAGACCTCCCCCTTCTGCAGCCGGCTCCACATTTTCATGGGAATTTCCCTTGCCAGCGCGCGTTCCCTGTCAAAACGCCCCGCCCTCTCCACTGTCATGGAATATCCGTAACACACCACACTGTGGCATACCCTGAATGCCTTAAGCTGAAAACCCTCAAAGGAGAAAACCTGTTCTTCCTCCGTTATCTCCCTGTATTGCACCTCAAAGGGCAGCTCCGGCGCAATACTCCTCAGAGCGCTCACTACTTTGATCAATCCCCTGGGTCCTATCAGCAGAAGCGGTTCCCTCCTCTCGGCATTGCCCATGGTGAGAAGCATACCGGGCAGTCCGCTGATATGATCGGCATGGTAGTGGGTAAAACAGATAATGTCTATCGGATTGGGACTCCAGCCCTTCTCCCGCATGGCAATCTGGGTACCCTCCCCGCAGTCAATCAGTATGCTCTTTCCATTATAGCGCAGCATCAGGGACGTGAGCCACCGATATGGCAGCGGCATCATGCCTCCTGTTCCCAGCAGACTTACATCCAGCATGTTTTCCTTCTTTCCATCCTTGTGAGCGGTTATACCGCCATGCCCCCATACTGTATTACAGTATGTTCATCGATCCGTTTTTACAATTCGAAAATGCCTGATTTCTATCCGGTCTTACAGAAATTCCGTCTCTTCCAGCTCGTCTGCTGCCACAGCAAATCCCCCCGTCAGCTCGTCATAACAGTCCTCACATAAATCAAAATGGTGCCTGGTGCCATCCTTGCGGCTGAAATATCCGAAAACGGGGTCAGCACTGAAGCAATATTCCTTCAGATGTCCGTTTTCCACTCTTAAACTCCTGCCACACTTATTGCAGACTACCTGAATCAGTTTTTTCTCCTGTCCCTCTCCGTATTTACGCATACTTTTCTCCCTCCATGCATATACTGACCATGATCACAATCCCACTGCGCTCCCGACAGCTAATCCTGCTCCCTGACGGGGATATGGCGTATCCGGCCACAGCCATTGCTGCCGCACATCCGATCCGTAACCATTATACTAAAAATATACGCAAATACATCTGGTATTTGTTGGAATCCTATTTTCTTCGCCACATGATCATGGCGTCTTCCCTTGGTTTTTCATAAAAACCCGGACGAATTCCCTCAGAGCGAAACCCTTCTTTTTCATAAATATGGATAGCCACCGCATTGCTGACACGGACTTCCAGGGTAAATGCTTCCACACCAACCGCCTCCCCCCTGGCAATCAGCTCCCGCAGCATGGCCTGTCCTATCCCACATCCTCTGTAGCGCCTGGCTACTACTACATTGTCGATATCGGCCTCGCCGCAGCTGTTGGTATAACCGCAGCAGCCCACAGGATGACCGTCCGCAAGCGCAACAAGATAAAAGCAATAAGAACGTTCCAACAGCCCCTGAAAATCCCTCTTCGTCCATGGCATGGAGAAAGCTTCCGCTTCCACCTCCGCCAGGGCCTCTATATCCTCTTCCTGCAGTTCCCTGATTTCAATCCGCATAAATACTCCATGAATGAATACTTTCACGAGTATATTTCGGCAGAATCTCCGAAAATATAACTCCGGTTATCCTTTTTCTGATTCCCGCTCCGCCTGGCTCTTGCGCAAATATTCCGGGCGATGTTCCGCAGCGGTGACAGTCCGTCCCTCCGCGAAGTATACAGCCCCCAGCGCTGCCACACTGGCTGCCCGCTGACGGTTATTCCCCGGCGGGGCAACGAAAAACGACAGCCCGCCACATCCACGGATCTCATCGTGATATACCGGGACACCGTCACCGAGAAAAATAACCGGCCGTTCCAGGCAAACCAGTCGTTCCAGCAGTTCATGGATATCCATGGGGCTCTGCGGTATCACTGCATGAAGCCGGAAGTCCTCCTCCCGGGGCAGGAATTCATAAGCAGCCGTATATACCTGGTTTCTTCTGGCATCCATGACCGGACACACCATCTTTTCTGTACCGTACAGATTCCACGCCAAGCCTTCCAGCGTCGGAACTTCCACCAGGGGTTTCTCCAACGCCAGCCCCAGACCTTTCGCCGTAGCCGAACCGATCCGCAATCCCGTAAAGGAACCCGGTCCGGAGGCAATGGCTATGGCATCTACTGTCTGCATGTCCAGTTCAATCATATTCCGCAGCTCGTCCAGCATGGGAAGGAGCGTCTGGGAATGTGTTTTTTTATAATTCGTCGTATATTCTGCCACCAGCTCGCCGTCTTCCACCAGCGCAACACTTGCAACAAGGCCTGAGCTGTCAAGCCCCAATATCTTCATCCTGCTACTCCTTTTCGGATATGCCGCTTATTTTACACACTTCACATTGATTTTCCGATAATCGAACCCTCTTTCCGGTTCTTTCTCTATCGTTATCTGTATACGGGATTCCGGTAGAATTTCTTCGATTAAATCCGCCCATTCAATCAGGCAGACCCCTTCTCCGTAAAAACAGTCCTCATAGCCAATCTCATCCATTTCCTCCACGTCGGTAATACGGTATACGTCAAAATGGTAGAGCGGAAGCCGGCCTTCCTCATAAACCTGAAGAATCGTAAAGGTGGGGCTGTTCACCGGTTCCCCGATGCCCAGCCCCGCCGCAAACCCCTGTGTAAATACAGTCTTGCCCACTCCCAGGTCCCCGGTAAGGGTATAGACCGTTCCCGGCCTGCTCTGCCCGCCCAGTCCTTTCCCCAAGGCAAAGGTATCCTCCGGTGAGTCTGACTCCACGGTGACGCTCCCTTCCATCTTCAGTTCTGACAGAATCTCTTCCATGTTCATATCCGGTCCTCTCTCCCGTCCGTATTGCATCCCTCAGTCAGGAACGTATCTTCACCTTCGCCGGCGGCATATGGGTAGAAATCATCTCGATTACAGCTGCCTTCTTGTCGCCAAGCTGCCGTTTGGGGAACAGTGTCGCATTCACCCTGGACGTATAGAGTATAATACTCCTTCCGGTGGAAGCCGCCTTGTGCATATCTTCCCATGCCATCTTCTCCGAAGCCTCTCCCTGGGACACAGTCAGCCCTTCCTCGTCAAGAATATATTTGAGCGGTTCCTGAAAGGAGGGATTGCTTAAAATCTGACTTCTGCTCTTAATGAACAGCGTCCATGGCAGATACAGCAGCATCACCAGGCCCAGCACTATAAAAATCCACTGCCCTGTGGCAAAGGCAAACACAATCAACAATGCACCGAAAGCGCTTCCGACCAGCCCTGCCGGGCTGTTGTAGGAGTGCATCAGCATATAGTCATATAAATCGCCGGCTTCAATCTTTATCGTCAATTCAAGCATCGCATTTCACCTGCTGTATGATATATAGGTTCTATGTGCCATTCTACCTTAAAAATATAAAAAAAGCAAGTAAAAAAGCAAATGGCTTATATCCGGCTTATATCCGCTTATATCCTGTGGCCGGTTTTGATAATAGGGCTCAGCGGCTTATAAATCAGCATGGTAACGACAGATACGCTGGTGCCTTTGATCAGGTTCAACGGCGCCACGCAGGCGGCCACAAAGCTGACAATGCTGCTCTCCTGAACCCATGGATTCACCTCGCTGCCCATTGCAAGCAGGCTGTCCAGGGGCAGGCTATAGAGCCTGGAAAACGCCGGAAGCAGATAGACGGCATTGAAGGCGGTACCGAACACCGTCATAATCAAGGTACCGGTGATGCAGGCGATAATGGCTGTCTTTTTATTCTTGCGGAAGGCGTAGAGGGCCGATGCCGGCAGGATAAAGCTGCAGCCGATGACAAAATTCGCCAGATCCCCCACGAAAGCCGTAGAGGTTCCCTTGACACAAAGCTTCAGAAGTATCTTGATAAATTCCATCATTACACCTGCTGCAGGCCCGAATGCAAAGGTTCCCACCAGTATCGGCAGCTCGCTGAAGTCCAGCTTGTAGAACGGGGGCGCAAAGGGCAGGGAGAAATCAAACAGATGCAACAGCATGGCAACTGCCGAAAACATACCGATCATGGCAACCTTCCTGGTGCTGAAAATAGGTTCCCTGACATCATTCTTTTTCCGCGCCGCCTTTTCCAGCAGCACTGCCGCCAAAAAGATTACCACAATAATCACCAGGAAACTCAGGACATACATTGCGTTCTCCGCAACATTCTGAAACAGTTCATTCATTTTTTCTTCCTCCTAAATTTAGTTCCGCAGATACCCCGCGCGAAAATTCTTCTCAGGAATTATTTTTGTACACAAAAAGACCCGAATCCAAAAGACTCGGGGACAATTTCAGCATACCTGTCACCTGCAAAGACAATAAACAGCATGCCCGCAAAATCCATGCGGCATATCTTTTTATTCTGATCTGCAGTTAAACGTTCTTCTTTCATCCAGACTTTACTGTTGGTCCCGGACTTTCACCGAATCAGCCGTGACTGTTATCCGACGCCGCAATGCAGCCGATTTCCTGTCACGGGTCGCGGACTGTACCGCCAGTAGGGAATTCTCGTTTATGAAACCTTTGCGTTTCCTGCGAGTCACCCGACCCCGAAGAATTTTCTGTTGTTTACAGAGGACATTATAATACGATTTTATTTGAAATGCAATAGAAAACATAAAAATTTATGCGGAATGTGGGACTCGAACCCACACGGTTGCCCACAAGAACCTAAATCTTGCATGTCTGCCAATTCCATCAATTCCGCCTGCTGCTGCGTATACGCAATGAAATAAACATCTGAATGCAGTTATCTGCCGCCAGATATACGAAACACCCGGAAAACCGCTTGAAATCCAGTTTCCCGGGCATTTTCAATTTCTGAGACATTGGGGATTCGAACCCCAGACAACTTGATTAAAAGTCAAGTGCTCTACC
>DKVC01000253.1 GCA_002490995.1 Lachnospiraceae bacterium UBA7188 | reverse complement strand
TGTTTTTGGGAATCAAATTCCAGGCGTCCGGATTCTCCGGAATTAAACTCACAGAAATTGAATTTTAGGGAATCAGGTTCCCGAAATCCGAAATTTTCCCAGACAGCCCCTTCGGAAGCGGATTTTGATAAGGCATATCGGCAGAAACCTGCTCTGGGCCTGCCCGCTTTGTTCGGAGTGGAACTGCTGAAGATCCGCCGTTCCAAAATCTTCTGGATACTGCTGATTCCGGCAGTCATGATGTGGCTGCCCTCCGCCCTGAACGCGGATATCAATTTCATCATGGGCGAGTACGATGTGGCGCCGGAATACAATTTCTTTATCCAGGGCTACATGGGCATGGCATGGTTTATGATTCCAGCCACGCTGATCATCTGCTGTGTACTGCTCCATCAGACGGAACTATCCCACCGGGGACTTGTGAAGAGCCTGTCTCTGCCTGTCAGTTCTGTGAAACTGTGTCTGGCCAAATTTCTGGTGACAGTGCTTTTGACGGTGGTGCAGCTGGTATTGTCCGTAGCGGCTTATTACGGGGCAGCGATGCTTGCTTCCAGGCTGTACAAGTACGACTTCGTACTTCCTTTTTCCTATGTGTGCCGGACTGCCGCATTGATTTACCTGGCTGCCCTGCCTATGGCGGCTGTATTCTGGATGCTCAGCGTCCTGATACGGACTCCCATTTTCTCGGCAGGCCTGGGACTTGCTTCCATTGTCCCCTCGGTGCTGATGCTGAATACGAAATTCTGGTGCTGGTATCCTTTCGACTATTCCTTCTATATGCTGATGACGGAATATGGGCGGATTGCCCCGGAAATCTATGACTCCCATATACAGCTTATTCCGATGCTGCCTGTAGGAATCGGCATCGCTATCGTCTCTCTGGCGCTCGCCTGCCTGCGGTACGGCGCTGCTGAGAGGCGTGACTGAAATTACTTCTAAAAACAGATTGGAGGCTCATTATGAAAAACAATAACACCAAAACCACCATTTTTACGATTCTCTGCACCCTGATGCTGTTCATCCCCTGGACAATCCTTCCCCTGCGCAGCTTTCCCTGGGCTCTGGAGTCCCCCGCGGCGGAAATCATGATATCCTGCTATGCGGCGTTCATGATTATCAGCGGCATTTTCACTGCCATTGCATATTTTAAATTGAAGATACAGCATACCATGATGAAGCTCTGTGTCGTCATCAATGGCATCTACGCCCTGGGTGGTATCATCGCCTTTGTGCTGATGGCTGTACAGGACATATAACATCTCCGCTGCTCCGCAGAAGCAGTTCCTCATCATACAGATTAAGGGCAACTGGGAAACATGTGCCGTTTCCCGGACGCCCCTTCCATCGCCTACCTATCCTGCTTTTTACTATACGCATGGAAATGCCTAAATGTTACTGAGTGTGACTACTCTATTTCCCCCGTGAAAAGTAACGTCCTGCCCAAAACAGGTATACTCAATGACGCAATGACGTTTAAAGCTTGAAAACGAGTCCTTTATATGTTATCCTTTTAAAGAGAAAATACTGAGTAAGGGCACATATACTCGCGGGCACATTCATTTTTTGCCTTTTGCCCTGCTTTTACAGAAACACTCATTCGTTAGGAATTGTCGGAAAATACCGCTGCAATTTCCCTTTGATTACAGGGTTCGCGAAGCGGTTCCTGTAATTGTTTCAGGCAAAAGCCCGGAAATAAAATAAAAATTGCCATAAACTTACAGCAGTTATTTGTAGACACTTCCTTATCATCATGAGAATAAAATATAGAAGCCAGATAAAAGAAATCCACGAGAAAAGGAGAAACGCAATGTCATTAACTGAAAGCGAAAAGAACGAACGCTCACAATATCTGGAGACACAGCTGAAAATAACAGATTGCTCCCGGCAAAAACCATATGTGTTCGTCAGTTATGCCAGCGACAACTGGAGGCAGGTCTTCAAGAACGCAGTCGTGCCACTCCAAAAGCAGTATGGACTGCGTGTCTATGCGGATAAGGCATTTGATAAAGTGAACGACAGATGGATCGTACCCATGCTGCGAAATGTGCGGGGTGCTGACGCCATGCTTGTGTTTATCAGCCAGAGCTACATCGAAAGTTACGCCTGCTTTCTGGAACTGCTCACCGCTGTCAACAACAGAAAGCAGCTCGTGTTTGTGTCGCTGGAGGACAACCTGCATCTCGGGGATACAGCAGACCAGCCCAATATAGAGCGTGGAGTGAAGAGTGAGATCCTCAACCAGGGCGGAAACATTTTAGCCAATACCTCCAATACCTCCAACGATCTGATGCGGGCAATGAGGTCTGCCTATACCAGCCTTTCGACTCTGCTCCTGCAGGACGCATTGTCCAAATACGATATCTCAGACGCATTCATTAACTTTTTCCGGGACGCTTCCGTAAACAAAAAGACGATACAGGATCTCGGTGCGTTAAAAGATACCATCGAATCCGTCAGTTTCAACGTTTTTGATACACAGTCGGCATCCGCCTCCGGGCAGGGAAGAGCAGATTTGGCAGCGCCTGCCCAGAACAATGTAGGCAGCGATGCAGTGGACTTGGATGAGGACAGTTGTGAAGACGAAACCGTAGTACTTTCAGCGCCGCAATCTGTCGAGACAGTGAAACCTTATCTGATTCGCAGCAGCAATCATGAACAAATCACGTTGGATAAGGCCGTGTTCCATATCGGCAAGGCGATCCGTCATGTGGATTATTGTATCAGAGGCAATCCCACTGTCAGCCGGGTCCATGCAGATATCATCAATAAGAACGGCCAGTTTTATATCGTAGATAACCATTCCACCAACCATACCTATGTAAACGGGGAAATGATCCCAAGCGGCACGGAAGTCCCGCTGTCCCATGGAGCAAAGATCCTTCTCTCCAACGAAGAGTTCGAATTTATGCTGCATACTGAGTCATATTAAGAACTATCGGAAAATAACTGCTCTAAAAAGCTGCCGCATCCGGCATATGGAAATTGACCGGATGTGGCAGTTTATTTTATTTACTTCTAACGATTCTTTTTATTAGATTTCTTTCCTTTCAGGTAAACCCAGGCTCCGGAACCGCAGACACCAAGGAACAGTGCGGCGATAACGACCCAGAAAAACGGATTCATGCCGTTACGGGCCTTCGATAGCTGCACATTTCGCGTATCGCCTTCTTCCAGGCTCAGGAAGTCCAGCCTGTCGTCCTCCAGTTGGATGCTGAGTGTATAAGTTCCTCCGGCTTTCACAGAGACCTGATTGCCCGCAAGAGATACTGTATCTCCTACTGCAAGTTCAAATTCCTTCGTAGCTACTGTATCTCCTTTCGGATCCTTCACATACATCACATGGCTTCCACCTTCTATATCGGCAAACGCTGCCGTCCCGCCCTGATCCAGAAGAGCGCTCTTCGGCTCAGAATGGATTTCCATGGTATAGCCGGCGTACGGATTCCCTTCCGGATCCGCCATCCTGGCAATGATGGTTGCGGTATTGATATTAACAGCGCCGCCCTCTGTGCCGCTGCCTGCATCTGAAGGGCTTTCAGGGGCGGAAGCTGCAGCATCCTGCCCGCCTGAGGCAGACTCCGTACCGGGCTGCGTTTCATCCTGGCTGTCAGGGTTCTGATTTGTTCCGGGCTGTGCGCCAGACGCTGGGTTGGTTCCAGCCTGTGTGCCGGACGCCAGGTTCGTTCCGGGCTGTGCGCCAGGCGCTGGGTTCGTCCCGCCCTGGCCTCCGGGTGCCGGATTCGTTCCGGGCTGACCGCCGGGTACAGGGCCCGTCCCTCCCTGGTCTCCGGGTACAGGATTCGTTCCGGGCTGACCGCCGGGTACAGGGTTTGTCCCAGGTTGGCCGCCGGGTGCGGATGTCGTTCCGGGCTGACCGCCAGGAATCGGAACCGCAGTACTGTCTGGTCTGTTTCCAGGATTCGGTGTCGCGGTAGGTCGAGTTCCAGGTTCGGGTGTCGCGGTAGGCCGAGTTCCGGGTTCGGGTGTCGCG
>DKVC01000197.1 GCA_002490995.1 Lachnospiraceae bacterium UBA7188 | reverse complement strand
ATTTCTTTTGTCCTGGTGTTCAAGCTGTCAAGGTTTGGAAGGAACGCGGCAGATGTGCTGAAATCCATGCAGCTGCTTACGGATTACGAGGTTGATCTGGTGTGCGTGGAGGATGCCATTGACAGTTCCACGCAGGGAGGGCGGCTTACCATGGCTATCCTGTCGGCTGTGGCGGAGATTGAGAAGGAAAATATTACGGTGCAGTTCCTTTCGGGGAAGATGCAGAAGCTGAGCGAAGGCGGATGGCCGGGCGGCCCGATTCCATACGGGTATAGGAATATCAATAAGAAGCTGGTTATTGAGCCGGAGGAGGCGGAGATTGTAAGGCTGGTCTTCAGCCTTTACGGGCAGGAGGGGATGATGGTCAATTCGGTGGTCAACTACCTGAATGAGCATGGTTATAAGAAAACTGTCAGAAATGAGCAGCGGGCATTTACCTTTGACATGGTAAGGACGATTCTGGACAACCCGGTCTATTGTGGGAAGATTTTTTATAACCGCCGGACCAATTGCAAAGCAGGGAACCGGAAGAAAAAGGATGTCATTGCAGTGGACGGGAGCCATGAGCCGCTTGTCACGCCGGAGCAGTGGGATTGGGTGAGGATGAAGAGGGAGAAGCATAGGGGGCGAAGCAAAAAAGCAGAAGATCCGGAGCGGATCAGTCTTTTGTCAGGGCTGGTCAAGTGCCCAAAGTGCGGCAGCGGGATGATTGCAAAGAAGAATAAGAGCATCAACCATAATCATGGCGGATATTACAAAACGCTTTACTATTATGGTTGTAACAATAACAGGAAATGCAATGGCCGGGTATGTGATTTTAACCATACCTATAATCAGGAGAAAGCAGACGGCGCCGTTTTTGAGATAGTGAGCGGCTTGACGATGATTCCCGTATTTCGGGAGAGAGTGCTGCACCATCTGGGAAATACGGATGTGAAAGGCAGGCTGGAGACGGAACTGAAAAAACTGAGGAAGACAATACGGTCAGAGGAGATGAAGAAAAGAAAACTGGGAGAAGATCTGGATAGCCTGGATTTTCTGGATGACAGCTATGATAAAGATTATGAAAGGCTTCAGGGAGAGATTGACCGGGTGTATGACCGTATTGAGAAGGCAGAGACTGAAATGGAAAGGAAGATGAAAAAGCTTTCTGCGGCAAGACAGGGCATCCAGGCGGCGGACAGGATTGAGGGGCTTCTGAAACACATGGGGAAGCTGTATGGGCATATGTCCTGTGAGGAGCGGCGGAAGATGTACAGGCTCTTTATTGAGAGAATAGAAGTTTACCCGGAGCATCCGGATGGGAAAATCATAAAAAGCATTGTTTTCCGGTTCCCGGTGTTTTATGGAGATGGAGAGGTGACAGAGGATAAAGCGCCGGATGAGCAGGTGGTGTTTACTTTGGATTGTGGAGAGCTGGGGCTGACGGCATCGGAAGCAAAAGCGACATATGCACAGATCCACAAGTATATTTCGGAGAAGTTCGGCGCAAAGGTTTCTTCTTTATATATTGCCCAGGTGAAGAGAAAATACGGGCTGGATTTGGGGAAGAACTACAATGTGTCAAAGAAAACGGATGCAAGGGTTCCGGTCTGCCCAAAAGATAAGGAAGGATTCATCATAGATGCGCTGAAGCATTATAAGATGCTGGATGCGGATGTGGAGATGAAAGAGCAGAGGGATTTGTGATGAAGAGGAAGAAATGTTATATCTATATGAGGGTTTCTACGGCGATGCAGGTGGACGGGTACAGCCTGGAAGCCCAGAAGGATCGGCTGATAAAATTTGCGGAATTTCAGAAGATGGATATTGTCCGGGAATATTGTGATGCCGGGAAATCAGGGAAGAATATCACCGGACGCCCGGAATTCTCCCAGATGCTGCGGGACATTGCGGATGGCAGAGACGGGGTGGATTATATACTGGTATTCAAGCTGTCAAGGTTTGGGAGGAATGCGGCGGATGTGCTGAATTCCCTGCAGTACATACAGGATTTCGGCGTGAACCTGATCTGTGTGGAGGACGGCATTGATTCATCAAAAGATTCCGGAAAGCTGACCATAACCGTCCTGTCCGCGGTGGCGGAGATCGAGCGGGAGAATATCCTGGTGCAGACGATGGAAGGCAGGAAGCAGAAGGCGAGGGAAGGGAAATGGAACGGCGGGCTGGCTCCGTTCGGATACAGGCTGGACTCCAAAACAAGCACCCTAGTGGTGGAGCCTGAGGAAGCGGCGGTTGTAAAGATCATCTATGAGAAGTTTGTCCATGAAGGCATGGGAGCGGATTCTATCTGCAGTTACCTGAACCAGAGGGGATATGCAAAGCAGAAGAACCGGGAGTTTGAGCTGAATTATTTTGCGCGGGGGCTTATCATGCGAGTGCTGGACAATCCGGTATATATCGGGAAGATCACTTATGGAAAAAGCACTACGGAACGGGTGAAAGGGACCAGGGATGAATACCACCGGGTTCAGGTGGAGGATTACATGGTTACGGACGGAAAGCATGAGGCCATTATTGATGAAGAACTGTGGGCGGCGGCACAGGAGAGACGGAAGGAAACGGGTGTCAAGTGGAATAAGACGCACAGCCTGGAGCATGAACATCTTCTGTCGGGGCTGATCATCTGCCCGGTCTGCGGGAAGGGGCTTGCCGGGACTGTCCGGCGGCGGAAGAATAAGAAGACCGGCGAATATAAGGATGATTTTTATTACCGGTGTCAGCACAGGAAGAAAATTGATGAGGAACATTTCTGCGATTTCAAGCCGTCCATTAACCAGAATGAGTTTAACCGGGAAGTGGAGAGTGTCATTCTGGATATGGCGGCGAATGAACAGTGGAAAGAATTTGTCCTGCGGAAGCTGTCAGAGAAGGTGGATGTGAGCACGCTGGAGGCTGAGCGGGAGCAGCTTAAGAAACAGCTGCGGCAAGTGCTTGGGGCGAAGACGAAGCTGACGGATATGTTGGATAAGCTGGATGTGTCCGATAAACATTATGGCCGCAAGTATCGGGATATGCAGGACAGGCTGGATAATCTGTATGACAAGGCATCTGAACTGGAGGATACAATTGCTGACATTAACAGCCAGATAGGCGGAGCTTATGAGAAGCAGATTACGGCAAAGCAGCTTTACAAAATCCTGGCGAATTTTGATAAGCTGTATTACCGGCTGACGGACCTTGAAAAGAAGGAATTTTTGAGAGACTTCATAGAAAGCGTTGAAATTTATCCGGAAAAGATGGATAATGGACGCATGCTGAAGCAGATAAACTTTAACTTTCCAGTGTATTATGATGGTGAAGTTGGTAAGGAAATTCGGTTGCTCAACGAAAATACAGTCGAAAGTATCGTGTTGCTTTCAAAACTTCATACAAAACAGAATATAGAAGTGGAATT
>DKVC01000193.1 GCA_002490995.1 Lachnospiraceae bacterium UBA7188 | reverse complement strand
CCCATGGGAATCATGTCTTTCTCTCTGAGCAACAATGCGCCAATCGTGCAGTTTGCCAGTTTTATGAGAAATAAAGGGATTCCCTGGGCCTTTACCTATGGCAACCATGATACGGAATCCATGGCCACACTGAACCGGGGAGAGGTGGACGGGCTGTTGAAAGCGCTGTCCTATAAAAGTTCACAGAATCTGCTTTATCCCTATGTGCAGCCGGACATCTATGGCAGGAGCAACCAGGTGATCGAGGTCAGGGCTTCTGACGGAAAGCTGGTGCAGGCACTTTGGCTATATTGTCAGGATCCCCGACAGCATGCTTCCCGGTGAGCCTGGCATACATCCATGTGTAAATCCAGATAATCAGAGGAATAGCCACCGTGCCGAAAAGGCTTATGCGAAACCATCTGGCTGAAGCGGAACTGTCCACAAAAGCAGTAACCAGCGTGATAATATACAGCAGAAGCAGCAGTACTACACCGATGACAGCTATGACCTGCTTTGAGGTTATTTTCTGTTTTTTTGCTTTTTTCTTTTCTTTATCCATGAAAACATTCCCTTTCATAAAACCTGCGTGAGTATAAACTACGACGGTTTTGAGTGTTTTGAGTATACCATATCTGCCGCAATTTGACAAACAGAAAATTTTTTTAAAAATAGACTTGATTATTATGTGGGGGTTGTGCTATAATATCCTTCGTCAGCAGGAGCTGATGTATAGGGGAATAGTACAATGGTAGTGCGGCGGTCTCCAAAACCGTTGATGGGAGTTCGATCCTCTCTTCCCCTGTTACGAAAGAGAAGCGTTAGGTGCTGTCAAATCTATGACATAACTGGCACTTCTTTTTTTGTCTGTCAGATATACAGATGTGTTCGCTCGTTATACATTTATGTTGTCAAATGTTTTTGGCCGTTGGCAAATTTTTCTGATTATGAGTATGGAAGTGTCTACAAATAACCGCTGCGGGTTTGCTGCAATTTTTCTTGTATTTCCGGGCTTTTGTCTAAAGAAGTTGCAGCGTTTATTTTCCGGCAATTCCTATAAATTGAGTCTTGCTCGATTCGGGTGTTAATCGTAGGGTTTAATGAAATATTGGATGTTGTTGATTCTGTTAAAGTGAGTTCTGGAGAATACCATTTGAGGAGAAGAAGTATGGAAGAAAGAGAACAATTAGATAAAGCGCTTGAGACTTTGAAGCAGTTCACATGTGCGCTGGCAGTACAGGCAGGTCAGAGTGAGGAATACGGGGCACAGCTCTGGCAGGGAATCAGCCGGTCGGCGGGACTTTTGCAGGAACTGGCATATTATCATGATTATGGCGAATTTTTGTGCAGATATGAGGTAGCAGGCCATACGCTCGCTGATGTGCTTGTGTGGCAGGTGGATCATTTCAAGCTGTATATGGACAGACCGGAGGAAATGAACCGATACAGGCAGCCCAGACTGCTGCTCGCGGCATTTGAGACCATGCTGCAGATGGAGAAGGAGCCGGGGAAGTTTCTGGAAAAGATGCGTTCCGAAACAGGGCAGGATATTCTGTAAAAGCAACGAAACCTTAAAATGACAAAAGCACCTACACATTACATGCAAGTGCTTTCGTCTATAAAAGGGGAATTCGTTTATTATTATATACAGCAAAGCGTGATATGTCAATAGCTTTTTGAAAAAAATTTTTATTTTTTGACGAAAACCGACGAAAATCGACAAGTGTGAAATTGAATGATATTTTTGCTGTACATTTCAGGAAAGTATGATAAAATATACTCGCGAAATATCAAATGCAGAAGAAAGTAAATAAAAGCAGTATCAGGTACTTCCGGAGTGAGTGGAAGTGCCGAATAGAGTGTCAGGAAGTGGCACGGAGGTTAATATGGAACAGAAGACAGAGGATCGGCAGCAGATGGTCCGGGAGTACAGGCAGATGCTGGAGCCGCTTTTGCGTTATCTGCCCTGGATGGAGAAGAATGCCGGAAAGGCGGCGAGCCGCAGTTACCAGGGACAGGGAATCAGCAGGAATTCCATGACCTTTCCGGTTTATGATGCAACGCTGATGAGTTTTATCAGGGAAGCATCCGGTTCGCTGCTGATGGATCGCAATTACAGCTATGTATACACCCGGAACCGGATCAGGTCTCATGATGACGAGAGAAGAGTCATTGCTGCCGCAGAGCTGAAAGACTGGGATATTCTGAGAGGAATTTTGTCCAGATATGTGCTCGAAGGCAGGACAAAGGCGACTCTGTGGGGAGAGGCCATACAGGAGAATATATTTCTGCTGGTTCTGCGGCAGATGCAAAAGGTTGTGGACTATTGGGACAGGACAAAGAGATAAGGGATTGCTTGGAGGGGCAGGATGGGAGAGAAATCCATACAGAAGAAGAGATTTATATTGGAGACGGCCAGAAAAGTCTTTGTGGAGAAAGGCTTTAAGAAGGTTACCATGAAGGATATCGTGGAAGCCTGTGAAATCAGCAGGGGCGGTCTCTATCTGTATTTTGAGAGCACTGGCCAGATTTTTCAGGAGGTTATGAAGCTGGAGAGTGAAGAGGCTGACGACGTATTTTCCGACAGCATAGCCGATGACGCTACAGCGGCGGATATCCTGATTCTCTTCCTGAAGGAGCAGAAGAAAGAACTGCTCCGGAAGGAGGATACTCTGACCCAGGCAATCTACGAATTTTATTTTCAGGGACAGCCTGTCAGAAAGGGCAATGTCCTGAAAAGGCAGTTTGATTCTGCAGTGAGGATTATTGAAAAGCTGATAGAGACCGGCGTGGAAAACGGGGAATTTTTCTGTGAGGACTGCAGAGGGATGGCCAGGAATATCATGTTTGTGCTGGAAGGACTGAAAATATCCGCTCAGACCATCGGTATTACGGAAGATGCTGTAGACAGGGAAATTCTTTTTATACTGAAGATGCTGGGGCTGGAAGAGAGCCCGGTGGTTCCGGAATAAAAGCCGCAGCGGCAGAATATGGAGGGTATATGGGAAACGTTAAACGTATCTATGTGGAGAAAAAGGAGCCCTTTGCAGTCAGGGCTAAGGAGCTGCATGACGAGATTGGAAGTTTTCTGGGGGTGCAGGCGGAAGGTGTGAGGGTATTTATCCGCTATGATGTGGAGAATATTTCGGAGGAAATTTTTGAGAGAGCCTGCGGTACCGTATTTTCTGAGCCTCCGGTGGATGACCTGTACCATGAGGAGATTCAGATCCCGGATCGGGCCAGGGTATTTTCCGTGGAATATCTGCCCGGCCAGTTTGATCAGAGAGCGGACTCAGCAGTGCAGTGTATCCGTTTCCTGAAGGAAGACGAGGAGCCGGTGATCCGGACTGCCGTTACCTATATGATTCTGGGGGATATTTCAGAGGAAGACTTCGGGAAAATCAAAGCTTATTGTATTAATCCCGTGGATTCCAGGGAGACGGGCAGCGTGAAGCCGGATACTCTGATTACGGAGTTCGAGGAGCCTGCGGATGTGGCGGTACTGGAAGGGTTTGTACAGATGACGGAAGAGCAGCTGAAGAAGCTGTACGATTCCCTTTCCCTGGCCATGACATTCAGGGATTTCCTGCATATCAGGAATTATTTCCGGGATGACGAGAAACGCAATCCCACCATGACGGAAATCCGCGTACTGGATACCTACTGGTCGGATCACTGCCGCCATACCACTTTTTCCACGGAGCTGAAAGAGGTGGAATTCGGGGACGGATTTTACCGTTCTCCCATAGAGACTACATACCGAAGCTACCTGGATACCCGGGAGGAAATCTTCGGGGACAGAACGGAAGATAAATTTATCTGCCTGATGGATCTGGCTTTGATGGCCATGAGAAAGCTGAAAAAAGAGGGAAAGCTGGAGGACATGGAGGAGTCAGACGAGATTAATGCCTGCTCTGTAGTGGTTCCGGTGGAAATGGATTATGACGGGAGGAAAGAGACAGAGGAGTGGCTGGTCTTTTTCAAGAATGAAACCCACAACCATCCGACCGAGATAGAGCCCTTCGGTGGGGCAGCCACCTGTCTGGGAGGGGCGATCAGGGATCCCCTGTCAGGCAGAGGTTATGTATACCAGGCCATGCGTGTGACAGGAGCCGCAGACCCTACGGTGCCGGTGTCGGATACCTTAAAGGGCAAGCTGCCCCAGAAGAGGCTGGTGCGCGGCGCTGCGGGCGGTTATTCTTCCTATGGCAACCAGATCGGCCTTGCCACAGGCTTTGTAAAGGAAATCTACCATCCCAATTATGTGGCGAAAAGGATGGAAATCGGCGCCGTTATGGGAGCAGCCCCCAGGAAGAATGTGGTTCGAGGGACATCTGATCCCGGCGATATTATTATTCTGCTGGGCGGGCGTACCGGGCGTGACGGCTGCGGCGGCGCCACGGGTTCCTCCAAGGTACATACGGAACAGTCCATAGAGACCTGCGGGGCGGAGGTCCAGAAGGGAAATGCGCCTACCGAGCGGAAGATTCAGCGTCTGTTCCGGAGGGAAGAGGTCAGCCGCCTGATTAAGAAGTGCAATGACTTTGGCGCAGGCGGTGTGTCCGTAGCCATCGGTGAGCTGGCGGACGGCCTGACAGTGGATCTGGACAGGGTGCCGAAGAAATACGCAGGTCTGGACGGCACAGAGCTTGCCATTTCCGAGTCCCAGGAGCGTATGGCAGTGGTAGTGGATCCTGAGGATGTGGAAGCGTTTCTTAAGTTCGCGGCGCAGGAGAACCTGGAGGCTGTGGAGGTGGCGGTGGTCACCGAAGAACCCAGGCTGGTGCTGAACTGGAGGGGGCGGAAAATTGTAGACCTGAAGCGGGCTTTCCTGGATACCAACGGTGCGCATCAGGAGACTGCGGTAAAGGTAGAGATACCGGACGAGAAAGAGAATTATTTTGATAAATGGGCTGTGCCCGGAGTAAAGGAAAAACTGGATACAGGTGACGTGGCGGCGGCATGGCTTGCCCTTCTGAATGATCTGAATGTATGTTCACAGAAGGGTCTGGTGGAAATGTTTGATTCCTCTATTGGCGCAGGCAGTGTGCTGATGCCCTATGGCGGCAAATATCAGCTGACGGAGACTCAGGCTATGGTGGCTAAGCTTCCTGTGCTTAAGGGCAGGACGGATACCGTTACCATGATGAGCTATGGTTTTGACCCTTATCTTTCATCCTGGAGCCCTTATCACGGCGCGGTGTATGCGGTGGTGGAGTCCATGGCGAAGATTGTGGCGTCGGGCGGTGACCCCTCCAGGATCCGGTTTACTTTCCAGGAGTATTTCCGCAGGATGACGCAGGAGCCTTCTCGCTGGAGTCAGCCTTTCGCGGCATTGCTTGGGGCATATGACGCCCAGGTGGGCTTCGGCCTGCCCTCTATCGGTGGAAAAGACAGTATGTCAGGCACCTTTAACGATATTGATGTGCCGCCTACGCTGGTGTCCTTTGCGGTGGATATCGCGAAATCCGGCGAGATTGTGACGCCCGAACTGAAAGCTCCAGGCAATAAACTGGTCCGCTTTTCCATAGAGAAGGATGATTTCGATATTCCGGTGTATGATGAAGTAGCCGGGCTTTACGGCACCATCCACGAATTGACGAAGGCGGGAGTGATCCTGTCCGCCTATGCGCTGGACGCAAAGGGAATGGCAGCGGCCGTATCCAGGATGGCATTTGGCAATAAGCTGGGTGTGGTTCTGGACGAAGACTTGACGGAAAGCGATCTGTTCGGCAACGGGCTGGGTGATATCCTGGCAGAGATACCGGCGGACAGGGTTTCACTGCTGGAAGACAAAGAACTTGACTACAAAGTTGTAGGTACGGTTTCGGAGGAAGCTGTCTTTGTGTATGGCGAAGTCAGGATTGCCATGGATGAGGCTCTTGAGGCATGGACCTCGAAACTGGAAAAGGTATATGCCACCAGGGCGGTGAAAGATACCACGCCCCTTGAAGACAGCTGCTACAGGGCAGACAGCGTGTACGTATGCAGACATAAGGTTGCCAGGCCTACGGTGTTTATTCCGGTATTTCCCGGAACCAACTGTGAGTATGACAGTACCAAAGCCTTTGAGCGGGCAGGCGCGGATGTGGTTACAAAGGTGTTCCGCAATCTGAGTGCGGAAGATATCCGTGATTCCGTGGAGGAATTTGACAGGGCGATAGCGCAGGCTCAGATCATCATGTTCCCCGGCGGTTTCTCCGCGGGCGATGAACCGGACGGCAGCGCGAAATTCTTTGCCACGGCTTTCCGGAATGCACGGATGGAAGAGGCGGTCAGGAAACTTCTGGATGAGAGGGACGGCCTGGCGCTGGGCATCTGCAACGGGTTCCAGGCGCTGATCAAGCTGGGGCTGGTGCCTCACGGCGAGATTGTGGGACAGGGAGCGGATTCTCCGACCCTGACGTTTAATACCATTAACCGCCACATCTCGAAGATGGTGTATACCAAGGTGGTTTCCAACAAATCACCCTGGCTGCAGCAGGCACAGCTGGGCGGTGTGTACTGCAACCCGGCATCCCACGGAGAGGGACGCTTCGTTGCGCCGGAGGAATGGATCCGCAGGCTCTTTGCGAACGGGCAGGTGGCTACCCGGTATTGCGACCAGGAAGGGAATATCTCCATGGATGAGGAGTACAATATCAACGGTTCCTACGCCGCCATTGAGGGTATTACATCACCCGATGGAAGGTGCCTGGGCAAGATGGCGCACTCCGAGAGACGCGATGCGGCAGTGGCTGTGAATATTTATGGGGAGCAGGATATCAGAATATTTGAGTCCGGTGTGGCGTATTTTAAGTAAGATTTTGGATACTTTGAGAAAGCTGGATGCATTGAGAAAAGAAAAAATGTGTAGTATAACAAAGCCACCGGCATGCCAGTGGCTTTTGTGGTTGTTGGAAGGAAGATTATCAGCCGCCCAGGTTGTTAAGGAAAGCTGCGATCTTCTTTTCCTGGTATTCACCTCCATAAGAACCGTCAGTCAGATGCTTCAGGCCCTCGTCCATGAATTCCGCCCAGCTCTCTTTTTCGTGCTTTACCAGGATAGGATAATAGAAGACGCCGTTCTTCCTGGCGGCATCCAGGTCTCCCGGCGCGTCGCCGCACATGAGCACATGGTCCGGGGCGTAGCCTTTCTTCAGAAGCTCCCCGATGCAGAAGGCCTTGCTGCCGGCATCCTGTGCCAGGACAATGTCCGTGTGTTCCAATAATCCGTACAGCTCCCATTCGTCAAGCACGGCACCCAGGTTCGCGCTGGATACGATAGCAACGTCCGCATACTGTTTGGCATGGGCAAGGGCTTCCTTCACGCCCTCAAAAGGAAGTTTTTCGGATTCGGGAAGGGCATTGATGGATTCGTTCACGGCCAGGCTCCAGCTTAAGGCCTTCTTCAGGATAACGCTGCCGGGATTTTGCTCCATGGCGCGCTTTACGGCGTCATTGGACAGCTCCGGGCTTTCCGCAGCCCATTTCACCAGTGTCTCCAGATCTTCGATGGCAGTGTACTTTTCATTGATTTCCTGCAATGCTTTTGCCAGGCCCCTGAAACGGTTGATACCCCGGGTCATGGTATACAGGTTAATCTCATTCCATCGGGTCAGAATTTCGTCCCGCCATTTCTCCAGGCCCCATTCTGTTACCATACAGGGCCCGAAGCATTTGATGTGCTTCACATCCATGGTGTCCATGGCGCAGCCGTCACTGTCCACGCAGACGAGAAAGTCTTTTTGTTTTTGGTAGTCGGTCAGTTTCCTGGTCATTATTGTCCTCCTTTTTTATGATATCGTCCCGGCGGAAAATTCTCCGTGTGCATTTCCGGGCAGATGCTGATTATCAGTGTACCTGTTCTGTCATGAAAATCGGCAGGGGCAGATACCTGTTTTGGCTTTCTGCGTGATATCCTCAAGATGATATCAGCCGATTCCCATCTCTTCCCGGTATGCCTTGGGTGTCTTCCCCTGAAGCTTCTTGAAGGTTCGTGTGAAATAATTGGCATCGGAAAAACCACAGAGCGCGGCAATCTCGCTGACAGACAGGCTGGATGCGTTCAGCATGGTCAGGGACTGGCGGATCCTTGTATAGTGTATGTAATCCGTGATGGTCATACCCACTTCCTTCTTAAAAAGGGAGGAAAGGTAGGAAGAGGAGACCGAACACATGGAGGCCAGGCTGGACAGGGACATGTCCGTGCTGTAGTGAAAATCTATATAATCCATGCAGGTCTGCACCAGAGAGGAATAGGTGCGCCTGGAATAATTGTTGACCAGGATACAGTACTTCCGGATCATGGTGTGGGGCAGGCTTTCCAATTGCTCCAATGTGATGGAGGATTCGATCTGGATGTTCAGCTGCCGGGACAAGCTGTCGATATGGAGCGGATGGACATGGCTCCGCTCCACGGCTTTGCGGAGCAGGGTATTGAATGTGAACAGCAGGTTCTTGTGTTCGCGTATCGGATCCGCAACCCGGGGCACCAGCCTGTACTGCCGGAATCGGTGATAGGCATCCATTGACTGCTGGAGATTTCCCGCCGAAACCGCAGCCATCAGGGCATTTTCCCATTTGTAACGTTCTTCGATGGCTTTTAATGCCACATCGGGCAGTTCGGGAAGACAGTAGTCGAAGCCTGAGGTGGAAAAAAGATGCAGCTTATCATCGTCAATCTCGCGGAAATCCAGCGGAAGTCCGCTCTGCCTTAAAAAGAAGCCAATCAGCTGATTCCAGGTATGGTAGGACGGAAAAGTCGGAATACGGTAATAAAATTCCATGAAATCCTGGCGGAGCTGAGGAGGGACTTTCATTTTGTCCGCCAGCTCCAGAACGGCGCCGCTGTTAATCTGTTCATAGAGAAAGGGGCCGATACAGCAGATTCGCTCTTCCGGTTCATGCCACTCTCCTTCGGGAAGGCAGAATATGGTATAATGTAAATTCAGATCATCCTTAAACATGTAGTAAATACCTGTCTCCAGATTGCGCTCCATTGCGTCAGCCAATGTGCCGTAATCAAAGTTTTTGAACATTTTTCCGCGGAAACCGTAGTCGATTTCTTCTATCTGTCTGTAATCGGGTCCAAAGAGAAGAACCTGTATTCCAAGATGACGGCATAAGGACACCATGGTCTGATAAGGCTTGGCATTCATGAATATAACTCCCGGCTCTCTACAAAACGATATATACCCGCGCTCAATAACATTTGCCAACGTAAAGATACAACGAGTGAGTACTTCTGCATAAACAGGGCAGAAAGCGGCAAATGAATGCGCTCACGAGTGTGGTTACAAAAGTATGCTGATCAGGACAGCAAAGAAATTACTTCCTATACAACATATTATCATAAAATAGTGCTAAAATCAATTAAAATTGTCCTATGAAATTTGTACAAAATTTAATATAATTTTAATAAAAGTGTGAAATAATAGGTTGGGATTTTGTAACAAAAAACGAATAAGGAGGATTACTATGCGAAATCTGATTCATCTGAATCACGACTGGAGATTCATTCAAAAAGATGTGGGTCTTCCCGATACCCTGCCGGAGGATTGGCAGAAAGTGAATCTGCCCCACTCATGGAACGCAGTGGACGGGCATGACGGTAACGGAAGCTATGACCGCGGCAGGTACTGGTATGCGAAAACCTTTTCCACACCGAAGCAGCCACTGGCAGGCGGACGTGTATATGTGGAATTTCCGGCGGCAGGGCAGCAGGCGCGCGTATATGTAAACGGTAAGGAAGTCGCTTATCATGAGGGCGGTTACTCTGCTTTTCGTGCAGACATTACCGATGTGTGTGTGGAAGAGGGAGAGAATCTCCTGGTAGTGGCATGCAGCAATGAAAGCAAAAGCAATGTATATCCTCAGGCTGCGGATTTTACATTTTACGGGGGATTATACAGAGGAGTCAACCTGATCAGTGTGCCGGAGGTACATTTTGACCTGGATTATTACGGGGGACCCGGACTGCAGGTGACACCGAAGCCCTGCGAGGACGGCGGAGCCACCTTTGAGATGGTATCCTGGGTGACGAATGCCGACGAGAACTTTACGGTAATGTACTCCGTCTATGACGAGGACGGGGAGGAGGTTGCCTCGGCAGTGCGCCCTGCGGATCAGACGAAGGTGACGGTATATGTACCGGACGCAGCCAGATGGGATATCGACAATCCTTATCTGTATACGGTAGTTGCCACTCTGCAGCGCCGGAACGAGGCCTACGATGAAGTATCCGCGAGAGTAGGTGTGAGAAGCTTCTCCTGCGACCCGCAGAAGGGATTCTGCATCAACGGCGTCTGGACTCCTTTGAGAGGTGTGAGCCGTCATCAGGATCAGCTTTACAAGGGAAATGCCCTCACAAGGGAAGACCATTACGACGATGCCTGCATCATCAAGGAGCTGGGGGCTAATACCATCCGTCTGGCCCACTACCAGCACTCCCAGGATTTCTATGACGCCTGTGATGACCTGGGCTTTATCGTCTGGGCGGAGATTCCGTTCATCAGCGTCATGAATAAGGATCCGGAGGCGCATCAGAACTGCATCAGTCAGATGAAGGAGCTGATCATACAGAATTACAACCATCCTTCCATCTGCTTCTGGGGAGTATCCAATGAAATTCTCATCGGCGGCATTTCCGAGCAGCTGGTGGAGAATCACAAGGAACTGAATGCTCTCTGCAAGGAGCTTGACCCTACCCGTCTCACCACTATTGCCCATGTGTCCATGACCCCGATAGACAGTCCCATGCATGGGCTGACGGATGTGGAGAGCTACAATCACTACTTTGGCTGGTACGGCGGCAAGATGGAAGACAATGGCCCCTGGCTTGACAATTTCCACGAGGTGCATCCGGAGGTCTGCCTGGGTGTGTCCGAATACGGATGTGAGGGTATCATAAC
This sequence comes from Lachnospiraceae bacterium UBA7188, assembly GCA_002490995.1. Taxonomy (GTDB): domain Bacteria; phylum Bacillota; class Clostridia; order Lachnospirales; family Lachnospiraceae; genus Acetatifactor. The sequence goes on along the minus strand of DKVC01000193.1, from coordinate 3,048 downwards.
CTATCATGGCCCCAATCCTGCCTGCAAGGATTACAGCGAGGAGTATCAGGCGCTGTATCATGAGCATATGGCGAAGGTATTGGATGAGAGACCCTGGATATGGTCCAGCCATGTGTGGAATATGTTCGATTTCGGCTGCGCGGCCAGAAACGAAGGCGGAGTGGCAGGAAGGAACAATAAGGGCCTGGTGACCATGGATCGCAGGACCAGGAAAGACAGCTTCTACATCTACAAGGCATACTGGAACGAAGAGCCCATGGTGCATCTCTGCGGCAGACGCTATGCACAGCGTGCGGGGGAGACCACTGAGGTGAAGGTTTATTCCAATCAGCCCACGGTTGCCCTGTATCTGAACGGTAAGCTGGTAGAAGAAAAGTCCGCTGATAAGGTATTTACTTATCAGGTGGCACTGGAGGATGGCTTCAATATCCTTACGGCAGTATCCGGCGATCTGAAGGACAGCATGACTCTGGAGAAGGTGGAGAAAGAGCCTTCCATCTATGTGCTTCCCGAGGTGAATGAAAGAGCGGAGGGCGTGGCTAACTGGTTCAAGCTGGCAGGCGACCTGAACCTCGAAGCTCCCATGGAGTTCCCGGAGGGTAAATACTCCGTTAAGGACACGATGGAATCCATAGCGGAATGTCCCGAAGCGCTGGAAATCGTGCAGAAGGCCGTTAAGCTTGCAACGAATTTCGACCTGGCGCCCGGTGTGGGAATGTGGGATATGATGAAGGGCATGACGCCAGAAGGCATGTGCGGTATGGCCGGTTCCACTCTGCCGAAGGGATTCCTGGAAAGCCTGAATGCAAAGCTGATAAAATTCGACAAGAAATAAGGAATCAGGGAAAACGAAACGCAAAATAGAAGTGTAAAATAGGAAGCATAAAACAGTCTCTGCATGGAGCCGGTTCCCATTTGCGGACCTGTAAAACATCATTTTCCGGAAAATGGGAAGGAAAGTGCAGGGACATTCCCGGAATAGGAGAAAAATATGAGCGATACCTCCAAATATTATGGTGAAAACGGTATTCACCGCGTTCCGTTATGGCGTATCGGCGGATTTGCGCTGAACAATACCGCAACGAACCTGTATCTGTTTCTGATGAACTATGTGGCATACTATCTGGGCGGTTTCGCCGGAGTGGCCACGGTGACGGCGTCCAGCTTCGCCATGATGATGCGTATCTGGGACGGCGTGACGGATCCCTTTATCGGATTTGTGGTAGATAAAACCAACGGCAAGTTCGGAAAGAACCGGCCTTTTATGGTAATCGGCAATGCGATTCTGCTGGTGATGAGTTTTATCATGTACCATGTGACCCATCTGCTGCCGGAGAATAATGCGCTCCGCTTCGGATTCTTCATTGTCATCGCGGCAGTTTACTATGTGGGCTATACATTCCAGTGCGTGGTCACCAAGTCGGCACAGAGCTGTCTGACCAATGACCCCAAACAGAGACCGTTGTTTGCAGTATTTGACGGTATCTACAATACCTTCCTGTGGACCGGATTTGCGATTCTGGCAGCCAGGCTGCTGGAGAAGCATACCACCGCTGAGCTGGACGGTATCCTCACCACAGGCTTTTATCATGATATGTGGCTGATTGTGGCGATTCTCAGCGCCGTTTTCACCGCAATCGCTGTGTTTTCCATAGCGCCCAAGGACAGGAGCGAATTCTTCGGAACCGGCAAGCCGGTAAAGGTGGGCTTAAAGGACTACTGGGAGACTTTGAAAGGAAACCGCGCCATTCAGATGCTGGTGGTGTCCGCCTCTACTGACAAGCTGGCGTCTTCCGCGAAAACCAGCGCGGTTACCATCGTCCTGTTCGGCGTGGTGGCCGGGAACTTTGCCCTGAACGCGACGCTGACAGGCTTTATAACCGTACCCAGTACGATTCTTCTGCTCTTCGGCGTGGCGGGTCTGGCTACTACTCTGGGACAGAGGAAGGCCATGCTGATCGGCTCCTGGGGAGAGATCATCATATGCGGCCTGTTGACTGTTCTCTGGATTTTCGGAGAACCTACGAGCATGAACGGGCCGGACGGCGGTCTGAAGTGGGGATATTTTGCAATCCTTTATGTAGTGCTCAGCATAGCACAGGGGGGGTTCCAGGGTGTCGCCGGCAATATCGTGATTCCCATGACGGCGGACTGTGCGGACTACGAGGTGTACCGTACCGGAAAATATGTGCCCGGCATGATGGGAACCTTATTCAGCTTTGTGGATAAGATCATTTCCTCTCTGGCGCCCATGGTGGCAGGCTTGCTGTTCGCCGCCATCGGGTTCAAGGATCAGCTTCCCAACGCCAGTACGCCTTACAGTACATCCCTGCTCTATGTGTCAGTATTCCTGGCATACGGCATGATCATTATCGGCTGTCTGTGTAATGTGGTAGCTCTGAAATTCTATCCGCTGACCAAGGAGAAGATGGAGTCCATCCAGGCCGAGGTTGCGGCAATCAAGGCAAAGGCAATGAAAGAATCTGCGTAGTATTATAAAAATCAAAGGAGTGCCGGCATGAAGAAGACAAATTCCGGTAAAGCGAAAAAAGAAGAGGTTACGATGGAGGAATACCTTGCCGCGAAAGCGGAGCTGGACGCTGTGAGAGAGGAATACGGCGTCAGGCCCAGGGAGGGAAGAATCTCCAGAGCCATCTCGGAATTCTTTAACAAGAGGGATGTAAGAGAACAGCAGAAGGTAAACCGAAAAAAATATCTGTTGCTGGCACTTTTTACCGGATGGATGGGCGGACATCGCTTTTACGCCAGACAGTGGGCGGTGGCTGCCCTGTATCTGGTTCTTTTCTGGACAGGATTTCCGCTGGCCATGACGATTATAGACCTGTTGGCGGCGATTCCCAGGGAAGCGGATAAAGACGGAAATATTTGTGTATAATTAAGTCGGGCGGAGCTTTTTGTACCAGAGGGACGGATGGTGGTGGCAACAGGTTCCGCCGAAACTTTATACTGCAGACTGCCAGGATTTACAGTGATGTCTCCGGGAAGGTAATTGGCTGGCGGTCTAAAAGTCACTGCTTAAGGCAGTGA
>DKVC01000105.1 GCA_002490995.1 Lachnospiraceae bacterium UBA7188 | reverse complement strand
ACCTGGATGTCGAGATCCATCTTCTCTTTGATGTAGGGATTGCCCGTAGCCAGGGCTTTGATCTCTGCATAACTTAACGCCGTATCGTCCACGTCCTCACAGGCTCGTACCGGGGATTTACTGGTCATGATCTGGCTGATGAACTTCTGCTTGTTCTCCAAAATCTGCCACATGTACGCATCGAATGTATTTTCGGTAACGTACCGGTAGATCTGTACCTTGTCATTCTGGTTCCCCTGCCTAAGAATACGGCCCTCCTGCTGCTCCAAATCGGCCGGTTTCCAAGGCGCATCCAGGTGGTGTAGGGCAACAAGCCTGTCTTGGATATTTGTCCCTGCGCCTAACTTCGGTGTAGAACCGAGCAGAATACGCACCTGCCCGGAGCGCACCTTTGAAAATAATTCCGCTTTTTTCGTTTCCGTCCCGGCTTCATGGATAAACGCCACTTCCTCTCTGGGGATTCCTTTTGCCACCAGCTTTTCCCGCACATCGTCATAGACATTGAACGTGCCGTCGTTTTTCGGCGTAGACAGGTCGCAAAAAATTAATTGTGTCCCTTTGTCTGCAGAAGTCTTTTCCCAAATGCCAAACGCATTATCCACACAGCGGTTGACCTTGCTTTCCTCCGCATCCGGCAGCATATCGTTAATCAGACGCTGATCCAGGGCGCATTTCCTCCCGTCGTTGGTGATTTTCAGCATGTTATCCCTTGACGGGTCTACATTCCCGGAACGGACAGCCTCTGCCCGTTCCGCAAAGGAGCTGACCAAATCCTGCTGTTCCTCGCTCGGTTTCAGCACTTCGTTGATATATTCCGCTTCGGGAACTGGAAGGTCAAGCATATCCGCTGTCTGGATGTCGGCGCTCTCCTTAAATAATGCGATCAGTTCTGGGAGATTAAAAAACCGGGCAAACCTTGTCTTTGCCCGGTATCCTGTGCCTTCAGGACTTAACTCTATACTTGTGACAGTCTCGCCAAAAGCTGCCGCCCAGGAATCAAAATGCCCCAGGCCCATCCTCTGTATGGTGTCATACTGCAGATAGCGCATGATCGTATATAGCTCTACCATGCTATTCGATACGGGAGTCCCGGTTGCAAAAGTGACGCCCTTCCCTCCGGTAATCTCGTCCAGGTACTGGCACTTCATGAACATATCGGAGCTTTTCTGTGCGTCCGTCTGGGAAATCCCGGCAACATTGCGCATCTTTGTGTATAAAAACATATTTTTATAGTTGTGGCTCTCATCTACGAACAGCCGATCCACGCCTAACTGCTCGAACGTCACAACATCATCCTTCCGGCTCTGGTCATTCAGCTTTGCAAGCCTTGTTTCCAGTGTTTTCCTCGTCTTTTCCATCTGTTTAATGGTGTAGCGTGTGCCATCTTCCGCCGCAAGCTCTTCAATGGCTGACGTGATGTCGTTCATCTGCCGCTCTATGGCTGCAATCTGCCGTTCCCTGGAAAGGGGAATGCGCTCAAACTGGCTGTGCCCGATAATGATGGCGTCATAATCCCCGGTTGCGATACGGGAGCAGAACTTCTTCCGGTTGGCAGGCTCAAAATCCTTCTTCGTTGCGACTAAGACATTTGCGCCCGGATACAGGCGCAGGAAATCGCTGCCCCACTGTTCGGTCAGATGGTTCGGCACGACATAGAGGTTCTTCTGTGCCAGCCCAAGCCTCCGGCTCTCCATCCCGGCCGCAATCATCTGGAAGGTCTTGCCGGCCCCCACACAATGCGCAAGCAGCGTGTTGTTTCCATATAATATATGCGCCACCGCATTTTTCTGGTGTGGCATCAGGGTAATTTCTGGCGTCATGCCTGCAAACTGGATATGGCTCCCATCATATTCACGGGGACGGATGCTGTTAAATAAATCGTTATATTTCCTGCACAAATCCTCCCTGCGGTCAATGTCCCGGAAGATCCACTCCTTGAAGGCTTCCTTTATCATCTCCTGCTTTTGTTGTGCGATCATGGTTTCTTTTTTGTTCAGGACACGCTTTTCCTTGCCGTCCTCCACAACCGTATCAAAGATTTTTGTGTCTTTGAGATTCAGCGCATCTTCTAACAGACGGTAGCCGCTTGCCCTTGGTGTCCCGTAAGTGGCTGTGACAAGGGAATTTCCACGGGAATCCGCACCTTTCCCGGAAATGTTCCACTGGCCGTTGACTTTCGCATACTTCACGTCAATCTGGTTCCCCAATAAATGGCCCGGCGTATGGAACAGCTCCCCCATGAACTCTGTGATATAAGCCGGGTCTACCCAGGTTGCCCCAAGACGCACCTCAATCTCCGATGCCTCCAGGTCTTTCGGCTGCACACGCTCCAATGCCTGCACATTGATCCCGTATTCCGGATTATTTTCTGCAAATTGTTTTGCGACCGTAAGTTTCTCCCGGACATTGCCGGATAAATACTCATCCGAAGATTCCCACTGGTCTGTCAAAGGATTTTTAAAGATCACCCCCGCCAGTTCCTCCGTAACTTCGGATTCTGCCCTGCCGGATAACTCTGCCATAAACGGCACGTCCACCTTTGCCCGCTCCCCGATGGAAACGGCCAGGGCTTCACTGGCGGTATCCACGCTTGTCACCGGCACAGCCTTTCGGATGGTACGTTTCGTAAAAATATCCGCCTTCCGTTTCAGCTTCCCTTCCTCGTCCACCAATTCCAACGACGATAACAGGCAATAGCTGCTGTCCTGGGAAAATGCCCTCCGGTTGGCATTGCTGCTGATCAGTCCATACTGTGCGGTAAAACGGTCATACTGCGTGTTCAATTCCTTCTGCAGCACGGCAACTTCCGCATCGCTGCCGTCCTCCATCTGGCACTGCAGAAGTGTCTGCGTCAAATTCCGCAGTTCAATCATCCCCAGCACACGCTCTGTTGTTAAAGCGGGAAGCTCCATCAAATTCATAACGGAATTTTCCCGGTAATACACTTTCCCATCCACATTTGCAAAACTGAAATTCTTGATGGAAGGGTCTGCCGGGATGGATGATGCCGTTTCCTCTAGTTCTGAATCTTCCAGCTCCATTTCCGTAATCGTCCCCTGGATGTGCTTCACCGCTTCTTTCAGCTGCTCCGAAAGGACTGCTCCCTCTATCGGCTTCACCGTGGTTTCCTGCTTGCCATACTGTGTACTTTCCGTGGTAAACTCCCCAAGCACCATCTCAGGGTGGTTTGCAAAATAGGAATTGACCGTATGGCCTTCTGGCGTTGTGCCAAGTTCCACCCAATCCGGCTGCTCCAAAGACGCCCGGTCACGCTTCTGAAAAAACAGAATATCCGCAACAACGCCCGTCCCGGCATTTCTTTGGAACGCATTATTGGGGAGACGGATCGCCCCAATCAGGTCTGCACGGTTGGCGATGTACTGGCGCACGGATGCGCTTTGCTTATCCATCGTGCCGCTTGACGTCACCACCGCCACCACACCGCCTGGACGCACCAGGTCTAAGGATTTTGCGATGAAATAATCATGTATCATAAAGTTATGGTGGTCATACCTGCGGTCTGCCACCTTATAAGCGCCGAACGGCACATTGCCGATTACGCAGTCAAAGAAGCTGTCCGGGTATGCAGCGGTTTCAAACCCCTGCACGGAGATATTATTTTTCTGGTAAAGCTGTTTCGCTATCTTCCCGGAAATGCTGTCAAGCTCCACGCCGTACATATTCAGCCCGTCCATAGGCTCCGGCACTAATCCCATAAAATTTCCGATTCCGCAGGACGGCTCCAGCACATTCCCCCGCTGTAACCCCATGTTTCCCAGGGCTTCATACATCGCTTTAATTACCGTAGGGGAAGTATAGAACGCATTTAAGGTAGATGCCCTTGCCTCCCGGTATTCCTCCGGCGTCAGCGCCGCTTTCAGTTCCGCATATTCTGCCGCCCACGCTTCATTCTTATCGTCAAACGCCGCCGGGATGCCGCCCCACCCGACGAAATGTGATAAGGTTTCCTGTTCCTCCGGCGTGGCAAGGCGGTTTTCATACTCCAATGCTTTCAGGATAAGGATTGCGTCCATGTTGGCACGGAACTTCTGCTTTGGGCCTCCTGCGCCCAGGTCATCGTCGGTGATATGAAAATTTATCTTCTCCCGGCGTTCCAGCCCCGGTGACGGTTCTCCTGTCCCGTTATCCCTTCTGGACTGCCCGGAAGCCTGCCGGGTACTGCCGTTTCCGATCCCTCCAGCTCCCTCTATCCCATCTGCGGCAACAGGCTCTAAGGGGAGCCTGCGGTCTTTGCGGATATGGTTGATTTCCTCCGGATTCATCACGTGGCTTGTCAATGGATTGATCTCATTCCCAAATGCAGCCTGTTCATTGGCTGCCATCCGCTCCATCACGTCAGCAATCAGCTGCATCTGCTCCGGAGGGAACTCCGGGTTCAGCATAGGCACAAGGTTCAAACCTTTTTCAGCAGCTTCATAGATAACATCCACCTGCTCCGGTGAAAAATCATCCAGATATACGTCTGCTTCCTCCATTGCAAGGAACAGCCTGTTTTCAATCAGACCGTATTCCTCAGTGTCCGGTTCCTCCTGCAATTCTTCCAGATTAGGAGCCGCTGCGCCCGTCTGAGGCAGCTCCGCTTCTTCTTCCTGCGTCTCCTGCTGTATAAAAGGGATAAATTCCCCCACATACTCAAACAGCTCATGCTCCCCTGGGAGATAGTTCTTCCCCGTTTCCACGCACCGGAAAACATCTGCGGTTTTGTCTGTGCTTGCTTCATAAAAGCTGCTGTGCGAATACGGATGCTGCCCATCTTCATAATCAGATATGCCAAGTTCGTTATGCGATCTGGTATTCAGGATAATGTCCTGTGCGTTGAAGTTTTCCTGCAGTTTCCCAACAGCTTCAAAATGGAATCCCCCATACTCAAATATGCCGGGTTCTCTTTGCATAAGATCCGGTTCTGCGGATTTTGCGGAATCTGCGGTTTCTGCTTCTGCCGCCGTTTCCGCTTCCCGCATATTTTCCTTTGCTCCTTCTGGAAATGCCGCAATCTCCTGTAACTCTGCATCCACCGCCATGCCTTTTGCCCACTCCGGCGCATCCGGGTCATTTTCATGCAAGGCAATGGCGTCCCGGCTGTCCACAAGGTAATCCTGGTACGTCCTCTGGAAAATATCTTCCGCCATCCAGTCCCGGAAGTTATCCCAGTTCCCATAGGCTTCTGCCATAACGGGGGCGTTTTCCCTGTTGCGCACCATTAAATTGTCCAATTCTTCCTGGACAATATCATACGCCATATCTTCATCTACGTCCCTGGAACGGATGACATCATAGGCTGCGCTGCTTTTAATGGCGGCAAGGGCAGTATACAGACATTCTTTGTAAATAGCCCGGCTGTCCCTCCCTAATGCATTTCCGCCAATCAGCAGATGCCGGTTCAGTTCCGGGCAGACATCTAATCTCCCATCATACGAATCAAGAAAGATTATACTTTCTTGATGGTCTGGATGTTCCATATCCTTTACCGATATGTGCTGATTCTTAATTTCTGTAATACGGTGTAACTTATCCGTATCCAGATATATAAAGTTCCCTACTGCGTAAGTGTACTTCCCGGTTTCGCCGGAGCCGCTGCTATCTTCTATCGGTTCCGCACTTTTAATTTCTGATTCTTCGTTTTTTTGCGGTTCTTTTGTTTCTTCCTGCTTTCCTGGCGTCTTTTCTGGGGCCATGAAATCAAAGAGGGATAACTGTCCTCCATTTTCAATCTGTACTTCTTCTCTTTTCCTTTCCGGGAAAATCGTATATGTCCCTTCCACATATCCGTGAAGATCAGTAAGGATTTGTACCTTTTTCTCATAATCTTCAAAATCTAATGGCAATTCCGCTATTGCTTCATCCATATGCCGCAATAAGCCTTCCTGCCCTTCTGGATTGTTCAGAAGACTCACCACATCGTCCCGGTGGGTAAACATATCCGGATTTCCCGCCCAGGGACGTATCATATGGTCTGGAAGATGGTGATAGAAATTGACAACACGCCCCGCCATCCTTTCCCGTTCATAAACAGGCATACGGGAATAATCGGACGGTTTCAGGTAATTGCCGTTTTCAATCAAAGCCACTACCCGTTTTGCCACTTTCGGCCATCTCAATAAGATTTCCACATCCGGCTCACTATAAGAGCCTCTCGCCAGCTTCAACCCCTTCCCGCTGTAATCCGCATGGGAATTGTCAGCGCCGGACAGCGCATGGCTCCGTCCGCCTATCCCATAGCTTTCCTTAATAAAATCCGTTTTTTCCTTATCAGTCTTATCCTGTATAAAAAATGCGTAAGTGGAAAGCCGCCCGTCCGAATATGCGCCCCCTCCCTGCAGAAAAGCGTCAATCTCATCCTCTGTGATGAAAACCGGGTGTTCTTCCCATGCAAACCCTTCTCTTGCCTGGTAAGGTACAGCCTCCTTTGCAAACTTCTGGAACTGTGCAAGAATCCGTGTAGGATTATATAATTGGAATCGCATAATCCCATGATTTTCTTCATACGCCTCTGCAAGGCCTTCCAGGCGTTCTATCAGGTCAGAGAGATATTCCGGCTGTGCGATCAGCTCTGACAGCCGTTCCACTTTATCAGGGAATCCGCCATAGAATACCTCCACATCTTCAAATACAAGCTCCGCAACGCCCTCTGCCATATCCTGATACATATAGGCAAGTGCGTTGGCGTGTTCCTTCAAAGCGTTATCCCTTGCGGCATCCAATACCACCTGCGGCGCATACTCCCCCTGTTTTAAAAGCTGGTGGATGCGCCCGCACACATCTTCCCAGGATAAAAATACCTTATCCAGAATCCGGTCTGTCACCGTATGTCCTACGGCAATCTGCATCCCCAGCTCGTCATACCAGACAGAATATTCCTTGCCGTCTATGATAAGCCCGATGCCGCCTTTGCCATATTCCCTCCGGACAAATTCCGTATATTCCTCCGGCATCTGGTCTATCATAAAATTATAGATGATCCGGAGCTGGCTCCCATTCCGGTTGCCGCCGTTGCGCAGGACTTCATCTATCACCTCTGGAGAAATTGCAACCTCCCCGGCATAGAGCGCCTGCATCCGTCCCTCAATCTCCCTCTTCTGCTGTTCCACAGTCGGAAAATCGGGCAAAGATAAAGCAGAGGCTTCTTTCTCCTCTGCTTCACTCAAATCCTGTTCTGTTGATTCCTCATTTAGCTGTATACCAATTCCTTCAAGATGCTCTCTTCCGCCATTGCCGTCAGTCCATTCATGTGCGCCGCCCACGCCATCTGGTCTTTCTCCTTGTCCGGGGCCGGGTATTTCAGAAGCAGCCCTTTCATCAGGACTTCCATCCTCTCCGTCGCTGCCTGCTCGATCTCCATCAAGTGCCTGTCCAGTTTCCCCGACAGCATCATGCTCTGATACCATCCCTTCCGGTTCTCTTTCAGGTATGTCCGGCGCAGCATCCCGTACTTCCCGATTGCCGCCTCTGGTTTCTCTATGGTCAGGTTCGGGAACAGGTAATCCCCTTTGCGGTGGTAAGTCAGTTCCATGCTCATTTCCTCCTTCTTTGTTTTTGCTTTCACGCTTTAAAGCGTTAAATTCATTATAGCCGATTCCATTCTCTTTTGCAACCGTTTTCTGGGATTCTTCTATGAGAATCTTACGCACTGTCCGTCCAATGTCCACAAGGACAGGCTCCACAAGCTGGCTTGTGGCATTTCCCAGGAAGGTAAGCACAGGCAGCGCATTGTAATCGGTGATTGCCGAAAAATCTTCTTCCTCCAGATACTCCATCGGGTCAAGGCCGCAGCGGACAGCCAGCGTATAAAAAGCGCTGTTCATCAAAAGCCGCCGGAACTCCACACGGATCGTGTCCTCGTCCAGCCCCTCTAAAAATGTCCCCTCTGTTTCATACAGAAGGCCGTCCATCACTTCCTCTAAGTTTTCTTCCGTCAACTGCCGGGAAATTTCGGATAAGGCAGACGGCAGGTCTGCGCTGTCTGTCTCTGACAGTCCGTAAGCGTCCGCCAGATGGTCAAGGATATCCTTTTTCTGTGCATCCTCAATCTTCCACAGGTTTGGCGTCCTGCCGCCACGCACCATATGCGTGTCGGAAATATCGAATACATACCGCAGCCTCCGTGTCGGCCCGGTATCGTCAATCAGTGCAATCCCCTTTGCCCCACGGTTCACCCACCGGTTCATCTTCCCATTCCACAGCTCCAGCGACGCACAGGCAGTCGCATCCGGGCGCTGTGCATGGATCAAAAGCGTATCTGGGAAGGAATAACGGTACAGCTTCGCCGCCGTGTCCAGATATCCCATCCAGTCCCGTGGGGAACTGGTGACAGCCTTTGCCTCATACTCCGCAAGCCCACGGATTTCATTTAACATTGCCATATAAAACCTCCATATAAAATACCGCCCCTGTGCCTGAAAGTTTTTTATCCAACAATACTTTTCCAGACACAAAAGCGGCATGTACCTTTATTCTGCTTTTTATTTTTGTTTTCCACTGCCTTTGCCGGATTTCCCGCTTCCCTTTTTCTTCGGAAATTCCAGGCTGAAATTCGCACGTCCATCCTCTGCCGTCATCAACAGGTCTGCCGCAAAGGTTCTCCCTGTTTTCTGTGAATAGAGATCCTTCACATGGGTACGCCCCTTCTCCAGCAGCTCTGCCGCCATCTTCTTATCCACCAGTTTTTTCATACCGGATAGATAGCGGTTCTCCTTCCACAAGGAGAAAGCACATTCCCGGTTACTGCAGTAAAAGTTCTTCTTTCCCTCATACACAGGATTCCCGCATACCGGGCAGATTCCAACACTTTCCCTCTGATGGAAACGGCCCTGTTCTTCCCCGGATATGGCGCTGCAACCTGCAATCATCGTATCAATCAAATCTGTAATCTCCCGCAAAAACTCCCGGCTGTCCATCTGCCCTTTCTCCATCAGGAGCAGTTTATTTTCCCATTCCGCAGTCATAGATGCAGACTTTAGGTAATCCGGCAGCACCGCAATCAGTTCCTTCCCGTCTGCAGTCGGGAGGATCTGCTTCCCGTTCCGCTTTGCATAGCCGGAGGAAACCAGCTTTTCCAGAATGGATGCCCTGGTTGCAGGCGTGCCAAGTCCCTTTTTCTCTGTATCTTCATCAAAATCCTGATTCCCGGCCCGTTCCATCGCTAAAAGCAGTGTGTCCTCGCTGTACGGCTTCGGAGCTGATGTGAAATGCCTGCTCTTCTCTGCACGGACTTCTGCAATCTCCATCCCTTCCCGCAATCCTCCCGGAATGGAGAATGTGTCATCTGTTTTGCCTTTATCCGCTGGCTTTCCTTTTTGCACAGCATTACGGAAGGCTTCTTCAATGCCTTTAAACCCTGGCTGGACTGTTGCCTTCCCTTTTGCGGAGAACTCATGCCCCTCACACAATGCTGTGACTGTTGTTTCCTCATAAATGCATTCTTCGGATACTGCCTGTGCCAGACGCTGCCCGATCAGACGGAAGATATTCCGCTGCCGTTCTGATAATTCTTCAAAATCCTGCCCTAGCGCCTCTTTTGTCGGTAACAGTGCATGGTGGTCGGAAACTTTATCATTATTGATAATGCGCCCTATATTCTCCCCGATAGATTCTCCCTGTAAGAAAGGCAGTAACTCAGGTAACAGCTCTAACAATTCTAAAGCTGTCTGCTCCATATCTGCTGTAATGTACTGGCTGTCCGTCCGGGGATAGGTGACTAACTTTGCTTCATACAGTTCCTGCAGCTCCCTTAATGTTTCCTGCGCCGTATATCCAAAGAAACGGTTTGCCTCCCTCTGCAGCGTGGTAAGGTCATAGAGTTTCGGCGGCTGGCTCTTCTTCTGGATTTTCTCCACTTTGCGGATAACTGCGGATTTCCCATTGCATTTTTCAGCCAGGGCAATGCTTTCCGCTTCATCCTTAATAGATTCTGATATGACACGAATCCCATCCCCCTCAACTGCCACCTTGTAATAGGCTTCCTTCACAAACCCGTCAATGGCATCCTGCCGCTCCACCAGCATTGCCAGCGTGGGTGTCTGGACACGCCCCACCGTCAATCGCTTATAATATTTTGTGGTAAATGCCCTGGTTGCGTTCATCCCGATCAGCCAGTCCGCTTTTGCCCTGCATATGGAGGCTTCGCAAAGGTTCTTGTATTCCGCCCCATCTTTCAGATTGGCAAACCCTTCCTGAATTGCGCTGTCCTCCATAGAGCTAATCCACAGCCGCCTGACCGGGATTTTGCTGCCCGACAGGTCATAGACACGCTTGAAAATCAGTTCCCCTTCCCGGCCTGCGTCACAGGCATTGACAACGTAATCCAGGTCATTCCGGTTCAGCAGTTTTTTTAAGACCGCAAACTGTTTTTTCTTATCTTTTGCAACGTCTAACTCCCACTGCCCTGGCACAATGGGTAGGTCTGCAAACTCCCATTTCCCATATCTGGAATCATAATAATCAGGGGAAGCATACTCGGCCAGATGCCCCAGGCACCAGCTTACAATACAGTCTTCCCCTGACAGATAGCCGTCCTCCCGTTCCGTAACGGAAAGAATCCTGGCCAGGCTCTGTGATACGCTCGGTTTTTCGGCAATGACCAAAAACATTATTCATCATCCTCCTCTTCTTCCTCAGAATCGTCCTGCTCCTCATTGACATATGCACCGCCGTAAAATTCCAAATCCTCATTGTCCTCTTCATCCTCTTCCTGCCTTGGTTTCACCACTTTAAAATAATAATATCCGCCGATGCCGCCAGCCAAAAGCACAATCACCGCAAGCAGGGCGCCCGTATTCGTGCCGCCTTCCTTTTCTTCCGGCTCTGTCTCCATTTCTGGTTCTTCCGGTACAGACGGCTTTTCTGTTTCCGGGATGATTACGGAAGGCTGCTCCTGCTTTGGATCTTCCTTTGTGTCCCCAATAAATTCTGCCAGGTCATTTTCATCAATCATGGACAGCATATAGACATTCTCCGTATT
>DKVC01000007.1 GCA_002490995.1 Lachnospiraceae bacterium UBA7188 | reverse complement strand
TTCCGGTTTATCCGGGTTAGGGGATTAAGAGAAACTCTCATCAAAAATGGGATGCGTATTCACTTAGGTGCGCATCCCATTCTTTTTTACCAATATTGTTTTACCATTTCGCTGGATTCATTTTCAGTCAACTGAAACCTCTCCGCGATCCGTTTTATTGTCTCTACCAAAGAGATACCTAAATCCTTATATGTCTCCACCGCACCTTCTATTTTGCTTTCTTCCCGCATTTGTTGAATTGCCAAACACATGTTCACATCTCCTTTCCCTTCGGGATATTTCAACTTGGATCCCGTAACTACATTTATAACCTCAGCTGCCTGCCTTTCCATGTTTTGAAATTTTATGTCTTCCTGTACGACTTTATTCAGACTTTGCTTATCTTTGGAATACTTGATGTACAACATCACTTCCCGCAGATTTGAGTGGAATTCATTGATTTCATCATCTGACATTTCCTTTGGGGCAATCAGATTCACATGATAGTCCGGCGTATGTGCAAGGATTACGCTGTCAGTAATGGAATACATTTCCTTCAGGGAGAGTGGTGCGTCCCAACTGTCTGATCCGAAATATATTACAAGGGTGACCACAGGGATAAGGCGGTCTGTTTTCCAAAAGCCACTTAGAAATTCACCATCTGTCGGAGCCTCTTTTTCCTGCGGATTATCTGAGCGTTCCAATTTCATCTCTTTCATGGCTTGCCTGTGAGCGCTGGCCGCCTCACTGACCTGGTGGGATAACTGGAGGAAATCATAAACTCCATTCTTGACCGGAAGGGCATAATGAATTTCTGCCTGGTTTTCGATTCCCATGATACAATATGCCGTTCTGCCGTCCGTCATTGCATACAGTAGCTTCAGCACATCCCGGTATTTCTGTTCCGGCACACCTGCACCGTCTTCTCCATAAGGAATCAAAATTTCCGTAGTGTCCAGTTCTGTCAGCCGGGCAGGATCGATTTTTTGATTCCCATGGTATAAAAACTGGTTAAACGCATCGGCAAAGACTATCGGATTCTCAATATATTCCTTTGTTACAGTATCTATCTTCCCCATGATAAAATTCCTTTCTTTCATGGGAAGATTCTTCCCATTGGGAGGGTTCTTTCCCATTGATAACAGTATACGCTGAAAAAGAATTTTTCTCAATAGCCTTTTAAAATCTATAAGGTTTTCTATCTGCTGAATGATTTCAGGGCGGGCAAGATTGGAATTTGAAAAATATTGCTTTTCAAGAATGTATATTTACGTCCAAAAGTGACGGACGCGGAACAGCTGAAACAGATGGTATCCATGAACAACCGCACCTTCAATGCGACGAAAATTGTAGTGTCTACCATTCCGCTGCTGATTATCTACCCGTTCCTGCAGAAGTATTTTGTATCCGGCATGGTCATCGGCGCAGTAAAAGAATAAAAAAGAAAAGGCTCCCATTGAAGGTGGGAGCCTTTTACATAATAAGAAAGTGTCTGCAGAACAGCTGATGCTGAGGCAAACATCTAAAAAAACCGTCATATATGCTAAAGAAAACGATGGAAACTCCATACCATACTCACTATAATAAGATAGTGGGACAGTATCGGAGGAAAGAAAATGAAGAAAAGATACACAACAGGAATTGCCATAATCATTTGGACGCTCCTGGTCACAGGCTGCGGAATATCCGGACAGAGCGGAGAAGAGGCTTCCCGGGGGAAGAACGGACAGGAAGAAAACAGGATAGGGGAACAATCGGCAGAACCGGTTGAGATATCCTTTGTCTATGCGGACGGCGATGAGATGGGGAAAGCGGCCATGCTGGAAATGGTGAACCGGTTCAACGAACAGCATGAGGATATCGTCGTCCGGGTGAAGCCGGGGAATGGGAATCCCTACGACGAGATATTGAAGACATTGGAAAGCGTGGGGGAGTTCCCGGATATCTTAGAGACATACAATGTGGCCGCCTATGTGAGAGCGGGGATGCTGGCGGAGCTGCCGGAGGATATCGCTGCATTATTCAAGAACCCGGTGAGCATAGACGGAAAGGTGTACACGGCACCCCAGTCCAATAACAATACCCTGGGCATTGTCTATAATAAGAGATATTTTGCGGAGAACGGCCTGGAAGAGCCCCGGACATATGATGAATTCAAGGAGCTGTGCAGACGGATCGGGGAGATGGGGGACATGTACCCGCTGGTAGTGGGAGCCCAGGATCTGTGGCATATCGGATTCTGGTTCCACAAAATCTACAGCGACCAGGTCACCAGCCTCGATCCGGATTTTATCATGCACTGCTATGAGGGGAGCAGGGATTTCTCCGACATATCCTTTAGGAGGGCGCTGGAGGAAATGCGGGAGATGATACAGTATGCCCAGCCGGAGTGGGCGACCACGCCGGATGCCCAGGTGGCGTCCTATCTGATTCAGGGCAGAGCCGCCATGCTGTACTCGGGAGGGCATATGCTGCTGACGATTCCGAACCTGGATTCCGACTTCGAGATAGGGTGGTTCGCAATCCCCAGTCCCGACGGGAAACTGAGGATGACAGGGGGGGCGGCTGCCAACGGGTTCGCCATATCCGCGGAGGCGGCCCGGAATCCGGACAGGAAAGCGGCAGCCGAGGAATTTATCCGTTTTTTCTTCGCGAAGGAGAATTACCAGTATTATTGTGATGCAAGGGATATCGTCCCCACGACTGTGGACGCTCCTGAAAGACAGTATTCGGACTTGATGAAAAAGATGATGGAGGCATTGGAGTCCTCAGACGAAGTGGGCCCTATGTGGAACAATGAGATCGGGAACAGGGAGCTGCCATTTGATTTCCGAAATTTCACCTATAAGACAGTCATCGAAGTGCTGCAGGGAAAAAGGGATATCGATTCTGCCTGCGAAGAGATAAACAAAATATGGGAAAGCAGCACACGCAGTTTTAATCCGCTGAAAAAAGGACAGTGACGGGATGAAAGGGAAAAGAGAGCTATTTCCGAAAAAGCATACGTTCAGTTTATACCAGAAATTCGCTTTGCTGATGATTCTGGTGGGCCTGGTGCCCATGTTCATTCTGACCACGTTCATCGCCAACAGGATGATGAAAAGCTATTACTCCGCCATGGAGCAGCAGTATGAGCAGGCGGCGTCCTATGTTTCCGAGAGCCTGAACAATATGCTGGAATCCTATAACACCATATTGAAGCTGCCCTATTCTTATAACCAGCCGGTATCCGGGGGAGGCAATGCGCTTTCCTTTGACCGTTTCCGGGAGATGCTGTACGGAGAAAAGCATGGGGCGGATGTCAGGGAGCAGGAAAGGGAAAAGGAAATGGAGACATTCCTGCAGTATGTGGCCACTGTGGAGAACAACATCTACGCGGCTCATTTCGTGGGAGAGGACGCCGGGGGAGAATCGGTGGAGTTCCATTACAGCGCCCAGAGCACCTATTTCAGAGAGGAGGAGGGATTCCTGGAGCTGATAGGATATGCGGATTTAGACCGGATGAGCAACCGGCTGATCCTGATTCCCGCCCATTCTGCTGCCTACTATGGGAATGCATCCAATCAGGTCATGACCATTGGAAGAAACTATTTTGACCTGCGCGGGGAGATAGGGAGCCGGAAATATGTGGGGACGCTGTATGTGGATATCAATGTGCAGCGGATAGGTGCGCTGATAGTCCCCTCCGGATTGGGAAAAGGAGAAGATGTTTACGTAGTCAACAGGGAGGGAGACTGCTTTTTCTCCACGGACAAAGAGGATATTGGAAAGAACATTGCGGAAAGGCTGACGGAACTGGCAGATGCGCAGGCGCAGACGGTAATTTCATCACCGGTGGGGGACAGCGGGCTGCAGGTGCTGGTAGTGATGGATAGGAAATGGGCCTTTCGCGGCATCCGGGAATTGCAGAATATGATGTATATGGTTCTTCTGGCAGCCGTTATCCTTGTGTTCTGGGGCTCAGTGGCTTTTTCCAGGAGACTGGCCAGGCCCATACATGAAATGATCGACAGCATGTCGGAACTGGAAAACGGAAAGTTCGACATCGAACTGGAGGTACAATCAGAGGACGAGATAGGCGTGCTGTCCAGACGCTTCAACCAGATGAGCGCCGCACTGAAAAAATACATTGACCAGTCTTTCCGGGCGAAGATAAAGCAGACGGAGGCGGAGCTGACGGCACTGAAATCTCAGATATATCCCCATTTCCTCTACAATACCCTGGAGATTATCCGCATGACCGCCCTGGAGGAGGGAAATGCGCCTGTCCCGGAGATGATAGAGGCCCTGTCGGGACAGATTCATTATCTGATTGGGCCGGTGGAGGATATGGTGCCTTTGGAAAAAGAGATCAGCATTGTGAGGAAATATATTTATCTCCTGAACTGCAGGGTCAGGGAAGAGATCCACCTGGCAGTGCATGTCAGCGGAGGAGAGAAAATCATGGTTCCCAGACTGATTCTGCAGCCCATTGTGGAAAACGCGTACATGCATGGAATCCGGAAGAGAGAGGGGTATGGATCTGTCAAGATCGAGGCGGAGAAAAAAGAAGAAAGACTGGAAATCACCGTAATGGATAACGGAGTGGGAATGAGCGGAACGGATTTGGCACGGATAGAAAGATTGTTTGCCGGCTCGGAACCGGGGATAAAGAATCAGGATGACTGGCAGAGCATCGGACTGAAAAACGTCCATGACAGAATCCGCTTTTTGTTCGGGGAAGAATATGGAATCACCCTGACAAGCACGCCTGGCGTGGGAACGATGGTGGTCATTGCCATGCCCTACAGGGAAAAGGAACAGGAGGAGAGGGATGAAAGCGATTCTGGCAGATGACGAGGAAATCATTACCAGAGGTATACAGAAGCTGATAGACTGGGAATCTCTGGGAATAGAATTTGTGGGGATCTATGAGGATGGGAAAAAGGCGTTTGAAGGAATCCTGACAAAGAAGCCGGAGATCGCGCTTTTGGATATTTCCATGCCGGGAATGAGCGGAATCGAGATATTGCGGGAATGCCGGATGATGGGGATCAGGACTTCCATTGTCTTCATCAGCGGATTCCAGGACTTTGAATATGCCAGGGACGCTTTGAA
>DKVC01000005.1 GCA_002490995.1 Lachnospiraceae bacterium UBA7188 | reverse complement strand
AAAGTTATTTGGATATACATTTTGTATTCCTACATATTTAATTTCTGATATTGAATTAGATAATTTATGAAATATTGTAGTAAATAGGAAAAGATGAATATTAAGTGCTGACATTTTAACGGTTATAATTTGTAAACTTATAGCCAAAGTATATAATCCATTGCAATTCGCATAGGATTAGTGTTGTGATTCTAGACAGTATGACAGCAACGTTAAGCTAAGAAAAAATCAATAACTTGCTTTATAAGTGTACAAGTTTTGGGTTTTTTATAAAAGTGGTACTTGTCGAACCTGCAGCGGGACCAGTTGGGGCAGCCGTTGCAGGCGCCAGGGGTACGGTCGCGTCTGGAACAGCGAAAGGGCTCGTACTCCGGGCAGTCCGGGGTACACTGCCGATCAAAGGGGCATTTGCGGTAGTGGTTACATTCCAGGGGCATCTTAGTGTATTTGACAAGGGTATAATAATACGACACTTAAAGCATGGAGCCAACCTACACGAAACCGCCGCTATTGGAGAAGCTCAAAGCGGTGGTTTTTTCTGCAATATGGCCGGGACCTGCTGGGGGCCGTCCTGTTTTGGTTATGCTGTCTTATTGCACTGTTATTTATCGCTGTCCTTGTTGTCGGATACTGTTCGTTTCATTGGTTCTCTACTGCCGATAAAAGCGACCTTAACGCGTTGACACAACAAGCGGCTGATTACCTCGATTATGATGAATTGCTAATAGAAAAAGTTGAGCAGAGGGGGAGCTACTTGGCCGCGCTTTGCAAAGATACAGATGGAAATTGGTGTATGTGCGTTTTTGAAAGAGATCGCTTATTTGAAAATCGCTGGCGTGCTAATGGAGGAAAACGAGGGATAAAAGATGGAACCATTAGCAGTTGGAATTATGGCAGTCCACAAAATGAAGCTGTTTTGATTTTCTGCGGCGGCAATATTTCCAGCGAGGTTTGCTGGTACAAGTTTCAAAATAGCAATATCACATATACCTGCCCTATTGAAAATGAAAGTCTGCTGGACATTTTTATTATTCCAGACAGCAGCAATATCAACGGCTACCCTATTCTTCTGGATTGTAATCAGCAGGAAATTGAATAAACTGTCCATTTGCCCCAAGGAACAGAAAAAAGAGATTATCGTGGTGGAAGAAGAACTGATGCGGGAGTTCGATGAAGTGAAGGACATGCTCAGCCTGACAGAACTGTAAACAGATTATACTAAGCCTTGGAAATGCAAAGCCGCTGCAGCTTCCATCCTGTTTGGGATGAAAAATGCAGCGGTTTTTCCGGTTTTCAGACGAATCCGGTCTCATGTGCCGTTTATTCATTGATCATCTGGAGAAGAAGGTAAATGGCAGGCTGGTTTTCTTTGAGCCATTCCATATCGTGCTGCTCACCGACCCGGACGGCACTGGCTTTCCACGCATCAAAATACTCCTGCCCGGTTGCTGCGTCCAGATTAAGCTGGGCCTCCGGCGCAAGCTCATTCAGGGCGGCTTTCATCAGATGGCCGCGCAATCCGGTCTGCCCGCCCTCCAAAAACCTGGAGAAAATATACTGCAGTGTATAGTTTCCGTAGAAAGTCAGTTCCCGGTACTCTATGGGATGGGCACCGATATAATCCCCAGGCCCGGAGGATGCGGCAGGAGAGGATTCGATCACCTCAAAAAGATGCTCTATTGCAGAGTCCGTATCAACGCCGCCATATTGTACTGCCTGATCGTAGCAGTCCTGAATCTGGGCAAGGACATATTTCTGGGTATCAAGCGCTTCATCCTCGATATCATCGGGGAACTTTTCGCGGATATCCGCCGCATAATAGGAGCCGTCACGGGGAATCCAGTACTCCTTCATCTCATATCTGCCATCTATGATTTCAAAGGTGATGGCGGTTGGAATGTGGCTGCCTCCGGCTTCGTGGAAGGTGTCTCCTGAAAAGCCGTAAGCCTGATGCAGTGCGATGCCGTAAACAGTCACCTGAATGGGAGCAGGAGGTTCGCTGTCAATGCACAGCTCTTCCTTCTTCAGCAGGACAAAATTGGCACAGTGGAATAAACCATCCGGCTGGGAGGGCTTATTGCCGTCAAGAATCGCAGCGTTGATTGCGTTCGCCAACAAGACTCCAGAATGGTCTTTGACAATGAATTCTTCAACGCCTCCGTCACGGATGTCGATCCTTGTGCCGGTGTCACCGGCCAGAGCCAGATAAATATACATCGGGGCGCTGTCGGGACCGCCGCCGCCGATCCAAAGCTCAAATAACTCATCGATTTCGTACACCCGGATATATAAGCCGGAACCCGTCTCATAATAGGAATACTCCTCAAAGTCATCCCAGGAGAGATCGTACCCTTTTTTTGATAGGGAAATCACATCGTCAAGGGTCAGTTTCCGTTTTGTTTCGATTTCCTCCGGAACATCTGCATTGCCGTAGGGCCAGGGCACTTCGGCGGTATAGTTAAAACGTTCGCCGTTCTCAACCTTGACATAGATGAAATTGGAGGAACCCTCTGAGAGAAACACAAGGTCCTCACCATCTATTCTGAAATGGTTTATGCGGACATCATCGGCTGTTTTCTTGTCGGTAAGGGTAATGGTATCGCCATCCTGCGTCCATGTGCCTATTCCCATATAGCTGCTTGCGATTCCCTCAGAATAAAGATAAGTTTCGTCTTCATAGAGGGTGAGCGCAAAATTACCCATGATGCCTTCCTTTTCATAGAGATATGTCTTTCCTGCCACTGTGCCGTCAGCGGCAGGGATATCCCTGTCAGCGCAGATTCGGCTCAGATAGTCCTGAAAACCGCTGTCATTTACCACATAGCGTTCTCCGTTCCATTCAATATCCACCATATCCTTATCAGACAAAGAGTATCCGCTGATCCGGATGTATGTGCCGTCCTGCAGAAGGGCGCTAATCTGGTATCCCGGCGTCAATCCGGCATATTTATTGCTTTCTCTGGCATTTTTTACCCCCGCCAGACGGGAGGTTAGCTCCTTAAGCTGGGCAGGGTCCATTTCAGCAGCAGCCGGGGCATCGGCAGCCCTAAAATCGAAACAGCTGGCAGAAACGATGGTGCGGCCTGTCTCGTCGAACCGGAAACGGACCGGATTGGTCAGGAAGCAGACTGCAACAGCCACACATGCAATGACCGCCAGAGCGATGATCCAGATAGCGGGCTTCTTATAGTTCATCACGGACTTCACGCGCTCCTTTACGCCGATCTCGCCGAAGGCCAGAGGACAGGCGGATATCAGGGGGCGGCTGACACTGCAGGCAACAAGTGTCCGGGTATAATCAGCCCTTTGCCCGCTGTCAAGGGCTTTGATGACTTTTTCATCACAAGCAAGTTCAATGTCGCGGCACAGGAGCACATAGGCCAGCCACATCAGGGGATTGAACCAATGGATGGTCAGCAGGAGGAAACCAAGGGGTTTCCACCAGTGGTCCCTGCGGCGGATGTGGGCCTGTTCATGGGCAGCCACATGATCCAGATCCTGCCCGTCCAATTTGTAAGGAAGATAGATCTTCGGCCTGACGATGCCCAGAACAAAGGGAGAGCCCACATTTTCGCTCTGGAAGATGTTGTCCCGGAAGATGACAGCTTCGCTGACATTGCGCCGCAGACGCCAATAGCTGACTGCAGTGTACAAGAGAAGCACGGTTACACCAATCCCCCAGATCATGCACAAAATGGGGATCCAGATCTGAAGCGGATTGGCGCTGTCTCCCGGGGCAGGGGCAAGGGAACTGCCGATCACGGGATTGATCACGCTGTTGAGAACGGGAACACCGGTCTGAACGGACGGCGTTTTGTCCATCATGATGTTTGGGCTTATTGTCTCTGCACTGGGGATCAGGCTCAGTGCGCTTTCGATAGAGAATGGGAAAATCAGCCGCACCGCTACGATGCCCCAGAGCAGCACATTGACCCATCTGGGCGCCTTCTTGAATACAAACCGGAGCAGCAGCACGGCCAGAACAAGCCAGCTTGCTGATATGCTCATGTTGACAATCTTCAAAAAGAGTTCGTTCATTGCGCTCCCCCTTCCCTGATGCGGTCAATCATGCGCTGGACTTCGTCCAGCTCGGCCGCGGACATATCCTGACGTTTTGTAAAGGCAGCGATAAAGGCAGGGAGCGAACCCTGAAACTTTTTCTCAACCAGTTCGTCAATCTCGCAGGCCTGTGCTTTGTCCTTGGAAACAAGGGATGTAATTGTGCCATTCTCGTTTTTCAGCACCCCGCGTTCCCCAAGGCGCTTGATGACAGTATAGGTTGTTGTCCTTTTCCAGCCCAGCTGCTCCTGGCACAGCTTTACAAGCATGACGGCAGTGACAGGCTCATGCTCCCACATGATCAGACAAAAACGATATTCGCTTTCGTGGATTTTCGGAATCCCCATCTTCACACCTCCTTGTCTACACTGTTAGACTCTGTGTATAGTCTACCACGTTAGACAAAGACAGTCAATAGGTTTTGCAGAGAAACAGCAAATTCACCGGAAAATTCGGACGGGGCATCCAATGGCCAGAGCCAGGCGTCAGCCCGTTTATTTCGGCACTGGAGGGTTCTCCGGGTTCCTACTGCTGCAAATTGGGAAAACAGGCTTGAAATGGTGCCATGAAGCTATTAAAATGAAGTGGGAAGGAGAGAGAACGCATATGGAAAAGAAAGTACCGGACTGGCAGACATTTATCAGATGTAACGGAGGCCATCTGATTATCCGCCATCTGAAAAGCGGGCTGGCAGAGAACCTGGAGATACCCTGGCCGGCAAAGCTGAAGGGCATAGAATGCGAAAAGGTAAGATTCAGGGCCGAAGATCTCCGTTCTCTGGCAGGGCATATGCAAACCCTGGATACGGTAGAACTGAAGGAATGCGAAATCGGGGAGGGAGCATTGTCCGTCTTATCAGGAGCGGGTTCCCTTCGGTACCTGTCGTTTAAAAACTGCGGGATATCAGATGCGGATTTGGCCTGGTTTCATGGCACCCCTAAGCTGAGGGGACTGGTGCTGGCGGGGAATCCCGGATGCACCGATGCTGTGGTGGCCCGGGCTGTAGGATCACCGCTGGAAAACCTGAATCTGCAGGGAACCTGCTTTCGGAACGTGGATGTTCCGCTGCTGCTCTCTTTCCCGCAGCTGGAGTACCTGAACCTCAGCGATACGGAGGTGACCGGGGCGGCTCTGGTGCAGCTGGCCGTGAACAGGAGGCTCAACGTCATCTGCGGGCATGACAGGGAAGGTGTATCCATGTTCAGGGCGGCGCAGCGGGACAGCTGGAAGAAGAGGCTTTCCTATGATGCGGGACCTGCAGGGGAGGCAATGGAGTCGGTGAGGCATTTCTTTGAGATCAGCCGGGACGGCAGGCTTAACCGGAGCGGCCTTGTCACGGAACGGTACCTGGAATACTGCAGGGCACACGGCTATAACGGGGTGGATCCGGGCCAGAAGGTCTCTTTCTGCGATTCGTCCGTCCCGCCATATCAGGGTTATCGGGTGGTGGACGTGGAGCAGATCACCCGGAAGAAGTTCTATGTGTACAGTGAATGCGATGACATGGTCCTGAGCCAGTACCGCTGTCTGGTCATACAGACAGAGGGCGGATGGAAGATTGATAAGAACGAATGGCTGACGGATGGGAAATGGAAGTTCCGGAGTTTGGAATAGCCATTCGGGGAAGGCAGCTTTCCCGGTCTGCGGCGCGGACAGGAGAAAGGGATGTTATCCGGCGGTGGAAGCAGGTACAGGACGTACCTCGAAACAATGGAAAAGGAACTGGAAAGCGGGGACCTGACAGGGCTCCGATGCGTTTACAGTGCTTTTGCCCCAGGACGGGGAACTGATTGACAAATCGCCCTGTGCCTGTTATATGAGGCAGGAGCGAACGAGCATTTTACGTTTGTGGAGGTATGAGATTTTGGAAATTACTTTATATTTAAGCATTGGAATTGTACTTGTTTTAGTGGTAACAGGTTTGCTGATTTGGTCGCGCCGTAATGTTCCTGTAACTGAAAACAATAAAAGAATATCTATAGCGATAGGAGTATTACAAGCTATTCACATAATATTGTATTTCACTGGATTGTTAGAGAAGATCAGCCAGACAGATGTTTATATTGCTTTTGGAATCTGCGCTGTCATTTCTATAATTTGCTTTTTACTATCTGTTTGGATTTTACTGCCTTTTTCAAAGTTTAGGCATGGAATAAAGTATTTGTTTATGCTTTTCGCTATACTTCAGGTGCTTATTACGATATTTATGTTTTTACTACCCGAAGGGGGCATATCAGCGCCAATCCAGTTTTAGCATTAACAAGATTATAGGCATACCGCACATCAAAGAGGTGCGGGGGGGAGCAATCCCCCGCCGTATTCTTTTGTGCCGACAGGCACAAAACGCCGTCTGCAAGCCTGTTACCCTTGCACCTCGCCCCCATTAGAATTGGGGGAAATAGAAAGTCGCCCGAAAATCAGAGCGTCAAAATAACGCTTCGATTTCGAGCGACTAATCGGATTTTGTTCGATTGTCAATCGGCGGAGTATGTTGCTGATTATTTTTCTAAATCCCATTGCCCATAGTCTATTCGCCATGTCTGTGACCAGTCTTTAGAAGATTCTTCTTGATAGACATCTATGGGTTCACTGCCCTGGATAACATCAGTGAAACCGCTGCTTGAAAGTCTAAAGAATGTAATGTAATGAACATTGGGTTCAGTTTGCAGAATGTTGATTGCCGGTGCTTTGCATAAATCATCAGTAGGTATAACATCATCTAAGAAAACTTGTATCTGTGAAATCTCTCCATCTGCTTGAAACCACTCATGAAGGGATGTACCCTCTCCTGTTCCATCAGGCCAAGTAGTTGTACCCCAAAGTATCTTTACAATATACGGAGTATTCAAATATGGCTCTATTATTTCAGAAAAATAATTTGTCGCTTCTTCACGCAGCAAGAGGGTAAAATAATCATCTAACCAGCGCCAGCTTTTTCCGTCCGTTCGCAGACGACGCATGACAAAAGTTTCATCTGGGAATTGGTCAGACATTACTGTCAACACCCAATGG
>DKVC01000149.1 GCA_002490995.1 Lachnospiraceae bacterium UBA7188 | reverse complement strand
AAGGAAAGTCGTCTGAGGGGGAGCCGTCCAGGGGAGGAAAGCCGTCTGAGGGGGAGCCGTCCGGGGGAGGAAAGCCGTCTGAGGGGGAAGCTCTGTCCGGGGAGGCGAAAGAGTACATAGAAGAAGCCGTAAGGATTATGGAGTCGGAGCGGGAGAAATATCCCGGGGACGCAATGATCTGCTACAATTTTGCCGAACTGCTCTGGATGACGGGCGGAGCGGAGAACGGGGAGGATAACGGCTACAGAAGCCGGGCAGCCGGACTTTACGAGGAACTGAAGGCAGACAACGATGCCCACTATATGGCGAATATACGCCTTACAGAGTGGTACTATACGCAAAAGCAATACAGGAAGGCAAAAAAATGTGCGGAAAAGGTCCTTGCATCCGGCAGTGATGATGCCTTCCTTGATCTGCTGGCCAGGATCAATGAGGAGATTGAGAAAGAGCTGGAAGTGAGCTGCCGGGAGAATCCGGGATGGGAGCCCAGGCTGGAGCTGTGCTGGTGTTATCTGCAGGACGGGAAGATTGCCCGGGGAATTCAGCTGGCGGGAAAGCTGGAAAAGCTCCTGCCGCCGGAAAAGGAGGCTGAATATAAGGGGCTGCTCTCGAAGCTCTATGTGGAGCAGGGGGAGTACGAAGAAGCCATTGCACAGACCTTTCAGTGGGAGGCTGCTCTGGAAGAAAAGCTGAAAAACCGACAGAAACCGGACGAAAAAGAAGAAAAAAGAGACAGGGACAGGCTGCGTCAGGCTCATTTGATCAGGATGCAGTGTTACCATAACCTGGGATTTCGGGAAAAGGAAAAGTTCACTCTGGCCGTCAGGGAAGGGGAGAGCATTCTCGCAGGAACCGTAAAGGATGTGGGGATTCTGCTGGAGATAGCCCAGATTTACTCGGAAATGGATGAGTACGAGCTGTGTCAGGAGACTGCCGCACGGCTGGTGGATGAATACCAGATTTTTGCCGCGTATGCATCTTCCATGGAAGCTTACAGACGGCAGCTGAATGCGGGCGGCGTGGTGCGGACTGCCAGCATCTGCCTGAGATATTTTCCCAATTATGCCAAAGCCTATGAGTACCTTGCCAAGGTATATCTGGATCTGCGCCGTCGGGAAGACCTGGAGAAGGTGTTGGCGGATGCGGAGAAAAACGGGGTAAGGAGCCCGATTCTGGAAGCGTATGCCTTTCAGATGGATCATGAGGTAATCGATATCGGCACGCTGAATGTGAGGCTGAAAAATTTCAGGGATGTCTTCTTCAAGCAGGTGGAGAAGGGGGACAGGAGCTTCTATGAAAAGGGACTGCCCATTCTGACGGAATACCTCTATTATTATCCGGATGATTTTATGCTGGTGGAAAGGGCTATTTTTCATAGAGCTGCCCATCATCTGGAAGAGGCGCGGGCGGATTTTGAGAAAGCGCTTTACCTGAATCCCGTCAACCCCTATGCGCTGAACGGACTAAGCTTTGTGTATAAATACCAGGGAGATTATGAGAAAGCCCTGTTTTTCATGAAGAAGGCGATTCTTTATATGGACCAGGAGATGTCCCCGGTCATCTATGCGGATATGGGCAATCTCTATGCATTGCTTGGAATCTGCGATAAGGCGGTGGAAGCATATCGGAAGTACGAGAGCCTGGCCGGAGAGAACAGAAGCAACTGGTTCGGGGACAATCTGGCGGAGTTTTATCTGCGCATGGGGCAGATTGGAGAAGCGGAAGCCGTTTACGGGAAATATTACAAAAAGAATAAGTGGCTGCGCTATGAGAAGCTGGTGGGGCTGTACAATGCCGCAGGAGACAGAGAGAAGGCGCGGCGGACCATTGGAGAATGGGGATGGGAGCTGCATTCCGGCAATATAAGGCGCGTGGTGAAGGGGGTGCTGGCTCCTGCCGTGCAGTCAAAGCCGGAGGTAGTATCTTATCCGGACTATTATTGCAGCAAAGGATGGGTGGAGCTGCTGTTCGGAAAGAAATCCGCCGCTCTGGCTGCTTTTGATAAAATGTTCCGGAACGGCCTGGTGGAAAGTTCCATGGAGGGAAAAATCTGCGACGCCGTGTTTGCCTGCATCCTCTGCGGTGATGAGAAGCGGGGAAGGAAGTATGCCAGACGGCTGCAGGAGTGGCTGAAGGTGGAGCAGGCCGCCGGCAAGCCCAAATATTATAACCGGGAAAAAGCGCATCTGCAGATGGAATTTCTGGCGGCTTATTATACGGAAGACACGGAGAAGCTGCAGGAAATTCTGGACAGGGAGAGTAAATGCGAGATATGCCATTTCTGCAATCACCCCAGGTGCAGAGAGATGGAGGGTGTCAGGATATTGTTCCTGCTCCGGATGGGGAGGCGGGAGGAAGCGAGGGAACGCCTGCGCCGGAATCTGGAGGTGCAGCCGTGGGATGAGTATATGCTGGCGGTGAGACATGTGGCATTTCAGGATGTCTGCTGATAATTTTTACCAATCCAAAATTTTTCGTGAATATATAGCGCAGTTGTGTTATACTGTAAGATGGTGAGTAAGGATGTAATTCCAAAACGATAAGAGAAACGGAATGGTTAAAATGATAGTAGGAATTGATTTGGGTACGACAAACAGCCTGATTGCATATTTCACGGAAGAGGGAGCGAAGATCATCCCCAACAGACTGGGGAAGAATCTGACACCCTCCGTGGTCAGTGTGGACGGGGAGGGAAATGTATACGTGGGCGAGACCGCCAGGGAGCGCATGAGCCTGTATCCGGACACGGTGGCTCAGACCTTCAAGCGCAGCATGGGCACGGAACGGGACTTTTGTCTGAGCGGGAAACATTATAAGCCGGAGGAACTCTCCAGCCTGGTGTTGCGCGCCCTGAAGGAGGACGCGGAGAGCTTTCTGGGAGAGGAAGTGACCGAAGCGGTCATCAGCGTGCCGGCGTACTTTGACGATAAGAGAAGAAAAGCCACCAGGCGTGCCGGGGAGCTGGCAGGCCTGAAGGTGGAGCGCATGATTTCCGAGCCCACGGCAGCGGCGGTGGCTTACGGACTGTACGATAAGGAGCAGGACACCCGCTTCCTGGTGTTTGACCTGGGAGGCGGTACCTTTGACGTGTCCATTCTGGAATTGTACCACAATATTCTGGAAGTCCGCGCCGTGGCGGGGGATAATTACCTGGGAGGCGAGGATTTTACGGAGGTGATGGCGAAGCTGTTCCTTCAGAAAGCGAAACTGCAGCTGCAGAACCTGTCCGAAAAGGAGCAGGCCAGACTGTTCCGGGAGGCGGAAAAGGCGAAATGCGCCATCAATGATACGGATAAGGTGACCATTCGCTTTTTATATAAAGAAGAAAACATAGAGCAGAAGATTACCTATAAGGAGTATGAGGAAGCCTGTGAAGAGCTGCTTATGAAGATCAGAGAGCCTGTGAAAAAGAGCCTTGCGGATGCGGGGCTGAAGCTTTCGGATATCGATGAGGTGATTCTCATCGGCGGCGCTACCAGACTGTCCATTGTGCGGGATTTCCTGATCCGGCTGTTCAGGAAGTTTCCGGATACCAGGATGAACCCCGATGAGACGGTGGCTTTAGGGGCTGCGATACAGGCTGCCATGAAGGAGCGCAGGGAGGAAGTGAAGGAAGTCATTCTTACGGATGTATGCTCCTTTACCCTGGGCACGGAAGTTGTGGTGGAGTATGAGGAAGGCAAGTACGAGGAAGGAAGGTTCTGTCCCATTATCGAACGGAATACGGTGATTCCCGCCAGCCATACGGAACGGCTCTATACGGCCAGAGACAACCAGACCAAGGTCCGGGTCAGGATACTGCAGGGGGAGAGCCGGTTTGCCAGGAACAATCTGTTTCTGGGGGAGCTGGAAATCGAGATTCCCAAGGGCTCCAGAGGGCAGGAGTCGGTGGATGTGACATACACCTACGATATCAATTCCCTCCTGGAGGTAGAGGTCACGGTGGTGTCCACGGGGGAGAGCCGGAAGATGATCATCAAGGGCCAGGACAATCAGATGACCGACGAGGAAGTGAAAAAGCGCATGGAAGAGCTCTCCTATCTGAAAATCCAGCCCCGGGACTACGAGGAGAACCGGCTGGTGCTGACCCGGGCGGAGCGGATGTACGAGGAGTCTCTGGGAGACCGCAGAAAGCGGCTGGACCGTTACATAACCGCTTTCGAGGCGGCTCTGAAAAGGGATGACCATGACGAGATCATGGATGCCCGGGAGGCGTTGGTTGAGGTGCTGGGCGAGGAGGACGGCTGGGACTGAAATTAAGGCTTTAGACACTTCCTTATGCCGTTGAAGCAGTAAGCAATTATCATAGAAAGCAGGCTGTAAGGAAGTGTCTACAAATAA
>DKVC01000282.1:28471-35363 GCA_002490995.1 Lachnospiraceae bacterium UBA7188 | reverse complement strand
CTCCCTGCCTTTACTCATACATATAAATTTCGATTTATCGAGTTGTGTCCATGAAAATACTAACCCTTTCGGCAACTCAAGGACAAAAAGCGGAAAATGAATGTACACACAAATCTAAAAAATCTTTTCCACTCATATCCCCAACAGCAGCGCCGCAAACCGGAAATACACCAGCAGCGACAGCGCATCTACAATCGTCGTAATAAACGGGCTTGCCATCACCGCCGGGTCAAAGCCGATCTTCTTCGCCCCGATAGGCAGCAGACACCCAACCAGCATGGCCATCAGCACCGCTGCCACCAGCGTCAGGCACACCGTAAAGGCCACCATCAGCCCAACTCTGTCAAACAGCATCAGCTTGGCAAAATTCGCAATCGCCAGTGTCCCGCCGCAGAGCAGCGCCACCCGTATCTCCTTCCAGACCACCCTGGGCACATCCCGGTAGGTGATCTCCCCCAGGGACAGTCCACGTATCACAGTCACGCTGACCTGGCCGCCCGCATTACCTCCCGTATCCATGAGCATGGGAATAAACGCCACCAGCACCGCGCACACGCTCAGCGCATCCTCAAAAGACGAGATAATCGCCCCCGTAAAGGTGGCGGACACCATCAGCAGAAGCAGCCAGGGAATCCTCTTTTTAAAAGTCTCTCCAACTGTAGTACGCATATACGGTTTGTCGCTTGGCACGATTGCCGCCATCTTTTCCATGTCCTCCGTGGTCTCTTCTTCCAGGATATCCACGATATCGTCCACAGTTATAATGCCCACCAGGCGGTTCTCATTGTCCACAACCGGCATGGCTGTAAAGTCATATTTTTTAAACTGCGCGGCAACCTGCTCCTGGTCCATGAGGGTATTGACGGAAATCACGTTTTCATGCATGATATCCGCAATCAGCTCATTTCCCTGGCTGAGCAGCAGGTAACGCAGAGCCACCGTCCCCACCAGCTCACGCCCCTTATCCAGCACATAGCAGATGTTGCTGGTCTCGCTGTCAAGGCCAATGGCGCGGATACGCTCAATAGCCTGATCCACCGTGAGATTCTCCTTCAGGGAGACATACTCCACGGTCATAATGCTGCCCGCGGAATCCTCCGGATAGCGCAGCAGCTGATTCACCTCCCGGCGTGTATCCGGATTGGCACTGGCAAGCAGACGCTCTACCACATTGGCAGGCATCTCCTCCAGGAAATCCGCAGCATCGTCCGCCATCAGATTGTCGATGATGCTGCCTGCCTCTTTGTCGGAAAGGGAAGTGATAATAAATTCCTGGGAATCCGTCTCCAGATAAGAAAAAACATCCGCCGCCAGATTCTTCGGCAAGATACGAAACACCTTCAGCATGGCCTCCGACTCCAGCTCCTCCAGAAGGAGGGCAATGTCCGCCTCGTTTAAATCGGACAGAAATTGACGGAGATTCGTATACTGTTTGGCGTCAAGAAGCCTGATCAGTTCTTCCAGTTCGATCCTTTTTTCCATAGCATTTCTCCTTATGTGGTTTTGTTAACGGGCTGCAACTTCGGCCGGGAAGAGGGTTGTCATTATTCTTTTTATGACTCTTCATGCAAAACCACCACCTTTCAAAATGCTATTTTTGCCTGCTTTCATGCAAATCAGCTGACATCTACCATTTTAGTCTTCTAATTCCTCTTTGTCAATAAAATAAATATCCTTTTCCTTCACGAATTCCGCCTGTCCGTTGGTGGATTCTGCCACTTCCCTCCGCAAATGCTCCAGCTTCTGCGCGGGAACCTCCAGCTTCAGCACGATCCGCTCCCCATAATCCGAGGAAAGCGGCTCCAGCTTCAGGTTCCCCAGCAGGTACAGGATCTTGCCTATCCAGACATAGTCCGTTGTAATCCGCACCAGGTGCCCGTAACGCATCCTGCCCACCTTACTGTTCTTCAGTCCCTCTTTCACCGCCTGGGTGTAGGCTCGTACCAATCCCCCGGTTCCCAGCAGAACACCGCCGAAATACCGGGTCACCACCACTGCCGCATCCCGCAGTTCGGCCCCCATCAGCACTTCCAGCATGGGCCGCCCGGCTGTTCCGGAAGGCTCGCCGTCGTCGCTGCAGCGCGTCAGTTCTCCCCTGCTGCCGATGATGAAAGCATGGCAGTTATGCCTGGCATCCCAGTATTTCTTCTTCATTTCCTCCACAAAGGCCACCGCTTCTTCCTCGCTTCCGCACTTCCGCAGCGTGGCGATAAAACGGGACTTTTTCTCCACGTATTCCCCCTCGCCGCCCTCCAGGAGCACACGGTAGGAGTCTGTTTTCCTGTCTTCCATATAAACTGTTTCCAATTCCGCACCTCTTCCGGCACCACATCGTCAAAACCCTGTTTTTATATTTTTTGCTCAAATCCGTCTGAATTTATACTCACAGTCATAAACATTTGCCAATCTGAATGTATAATGAGCGAGCGCGTCAGTACTGTAGAACAGAAAATGGAAAGCAACTGCGCTCGCGAGTATATTCTATCATAATCCGGCTAAAATGTGAAACAATTATTAAGAAGTCAAAAAAAACTTTATTTACATATCTTTTTTTGGTATAATATTCATGCCTGTTTTCCCCACATATGGACAGGCTTTCGCATCCGCAGATTATTTTTGCAGAAAGGTGGGCATATGAATTATGGAAAAAGAGGTGTCCGTGCAAAACAGAGGGCACTTAATTCTAAGTCAAAAAAATGGGGGCGCAAGCTGGGGGTCTCCCTGGTCAAGCTGAGCCTTGCCGCAATGATCGGTGTCGTAATCTGCGGCATTTCGGCAGGAATCGGCGCGTTCAAAGGCATCTTGATTTCCACCCCTCAGATCCCCCTCAGCGCTGTGGCGCCTTCCGGCGAGGCAACCATTGTCTACGACTGTGAGGGAAATGAGATTGACCAGTATGTCAGCATCAATTCCAACCGTATCCAGATCAACAACTGGAACCTGATCCCCAAACACCTGGGAGAGGCTTTCGTAGCCCTGGAGGATGAACGTTTCTACCAGCACAACGGCATTGACATCCAAGGAATCGCACGGGCCGCCTATCAGTTCATTATCACCATGGGCAAAGAAAAACAGGGTGCCAGCACCATCACACAGCAGCTGCTGAAGAATACCATCTTCACAGGCTGGACCGAAGAAAACGGTAATATGATCAAGATGGTCAAACGAAAAATCCAGGAACAGAACCTGGCCCTGGCAATCTCCAAATACTATTCCAAGGAAGACGTCCTGCTGCGCTATATGAACGCCATCAACCTGGGGCAGAATACCCTTGGTGTAGAATCTGCTTCCCAGCGATATTTCGGCAAATCCTGCAGTGAGCTGACGCTCTCAGAGTGTGCTGTCATCGCCGCCATCACCCAGAATCCCTCCGGCAACAACCCCTTAAGCCATCCGGAAAATAATAAAAAACGCCGCGAGACCTGTCTGAATAAGATGCTTGAGCTGGAATTCATCACGGACCAGGAATATGAAACGGCCATGGCGGACACGGATACTGTATATGATCGGATCAGTATCCACGATGCCGATTACCGTGTCAGTACCAACACGACCTCGGGATCATATTTTTCCGATGCCCTGTTTGAGCAGGTGCGGCAGGATCTGATTGATATCGCCGGTTATTCCGAGACAATGGCCGAGACTCTTCTCTACGCCGGAGGTCTGCGCATTGAGTCCACCATGGACCCCACAATCCAGGCTATTTTGGACGAAGAGTTCGCCAATCCGGAGAATTATCCGGAGAATGTAAAATGGTATCTGAATTACGCATTGACGATTTTCACCTCCGACGGAGAAAACCACAATTTCAGCAAGGAAAACATGATGAGCTGGTTCAAGGCAAATCAGGACAAGCGTTTTAACCTGATCTTCGGCTCCCAGGATGAGGCCCATGCGGCCATTGCCACCTACCGCACGGCCATGCTTGCCGACCTTGGCGTTGCAGATGATGAGGATAACTATGTGGAGAGCATCTCCATGACACCCCAGCCCCAGGCCGCCATGGTGGTGGAGGATCAGTCCACGGGCTATGTAGTGGCTCTCGTAGGCGGACGGGGCGTCAAGGAAGGCCGGCGGACCCTGAATCGGGCAACCAATGCAAAACGATCTCCCGGATCCACCTTTAAAGTGCTGGCGGCTTTCGCTCCCGCCCTGGACAGCGCCGGACAGACTCTGGCTACCGTATATAATGACGCCCCCTTTAATTACGCTGACGGCACACCCGTAAGGAACTGGTACAAGGGTTACCGCGGCATCCAACCCATCCGGGAAGGTATCCGGGAATCCCTCAATATCGTGGCAGTGAAGACGGAGACGGTCATCACACCTCAGCTGGGTTACGACTATCTGCTCAACTTCGGCTTCACCACACTGACAGACGGCGTATGGATCACAAATTCCAGTGGGGAAGAAAAATTCTATACGGATGTAAACCAGACCATCGCGCTGGGAGGCCTGACCAACGGCGTCACTCCCTATGAGCTGACTGCAGCCTACGCCGCCATCGCAAACAGTGGGAATTACGTGAAGCCCAAACTCTACAGCAGGGTCACCAACACGGACGGCGATGTGCTGTTGGACAATACATCCCCCGCTTCCAAACAGGTCATCAAGGAGACCACTGCCTACCTGCTGACGGATGCCATGGTGGACGTGGTGACAACCGGTACCGGCACCGCCTGCAATTTCAACCGCGATATGGCCATAGCCGGCAAGACCGGCACCACCACCGACTACTGGGATGTATGGTTCGCCGGCTTTACTCCCTATTACACCTGCGCTTCCTGGGCAGGATATGACAATAACGTGGAAATGAGCCGTTCCACCGGCAACAGGGAGGACCATGTGGCCAGGGATCTGTGGCGTGCCGTCATGTGCAGGATTCACGAGAACCTGCCCAACGAGCAGTTCACCAGGCCCCAGGGAATTGTAAGTGCCACCGTCTGTACCCAGTCAGGCAAACTGCCCATCCCAGGAGTTTGTCCGGATAAATACATCAAGACAGAGATTTTTACTGAAGGTACAGTGCCCACCGAAAGCTGTACCGTGCATTATAGTGGGGAACTTTGTGACTATGACCATATTCCCGCAAGCCCGAACTGCCCTTTCAAAGTGACAGGCACCTGTGACCTGCCCCTGCAGGAGGATCCCGCTTTACTTTCAGGCTCCTCCGGGAACTACATCGAAAACCCGGACGGAACCGTGACGCCTGCCGATCCTGTCACCAATGCTTCACGCTGCCAGCATAACGACGCGTTCTTCGCCAATCCGGATTACCAGTCCATCCTTGACGCACAGGCCTGGGAGATCCAACAGGAAAAAATTGCTGCCGGCATTTACAGCAATCCTGATGAGGGCGGCGGCGAAGAAGAATAAAATACGCCGCCCTGCCCCTAATCGTATCTCAGAAAGGAAGAATATATGATTCGGAATATAATATTTGATATCGGCAATGTATTAACGGACTTTCGCTGGAAAGAGTTTCTGTCAGACAAAGGCTTCAGCGAAGATATGGCGGACCGGATTGCCAGGGCATCTGTACTGACACCACTCTGGGACGAAGTGGACAGGGGTGTCTGGGACATTGAAAAACTGATGCGGGAATTTATCCGAAGGGATCCGGAGATCGCTTCAGAGCTTCGCCTGGCATTTGGCAATGTAAAAGGAATGGTGACAAAACGCGACTATGCGATCCCCTGGATACAGCATTTAAGAGCACATGGGTACAAGGTATACTACCTGTCCAATTTCTCCGTCAAGGCATATGAGGACTGCCAGGACGCTCTGGATTTTATCCCTTACACGGACGGCGGCATATTGTCCTACCGTGAGAAAGTGATCAAGCCCGATGCCGAAATCTACCGTCTTCTGCTGTCCAGATATTCGCTGAATGCAGAGGAAAGCGTATTTATTGACGACACAGAGAAAAATGTGGATGCGGCGGAAGCGCTCGGTATTCACGGGATCTGCTTCAAAAACAGAGAACAGGCTGAGGAAGACCTGAGACAGCTCGGTGTAGATGCCTGAAGACATTTCCTTATGCCCACAAAAATAAATGTATTTGCTCCGGCTATTTCACGCGGAGCAAATACAGCCCTGTCTGAAAATACGCATCAATCACGCAAACCAAATCGGCAGACAGATGTTATGAAACATACAGATGACTGCTTTCCGGTTTTGATTCTCTCAAATACTCTCTCAGGATAATATTTATGTATTGTGAAAATGACCTGTCATCCGCTTCCGCCCGCCTTCTGATTTCATCAATCAAATCTCCGTCAAGCGTAATGCTTACTTTTCTCTTTAGTGGTTTCATGGTATGGCTCCCTTTTTACATAACTATATCATTTTATGCGATTTTATATTGAATTATCGCATAAAGTAGGATAAAGTAGGATGAGAGGACATGTTATATATGTGCTTTTCAAAAGATATGCTGTTTTCGGGAGATTGATTTATGAAAAAGAAACTGTGTTTTGGCATCCTGCTGTTTATCGTAGTATTAGCAACAGCCGCTTATATTGATTCTTACAATTTCAGGCAGTCCATGAATGACGTGAGCATTGTCCATTACATTGCCGGCAGCGGCTCAGGCTATTCCACTGTCTATTTAACTGCCATTGTCCCGGCAGACAGTTATTGTGGGGAAAATACACTTGAAGCAATCCAGCGATATGTTTTACGGCGCAACAGGGAAATACCTGACACTCTGCGTATCACGCTCTATGACAGTATGGAGAAATTAAGAGAGGGGGACAGTTATTTTGAGATAACCTTACGGAAGTAAAAAAATAATCAGACATATGCCTGATTACCTTTTAAATATTTTGATATATAAAATTCTGTAAATCCGATCGAACAAAATCTGTAAAAGCTGCTGACGGGAATCGGA
>DKVC01000282.1:0-28168 GCA_002490995.1 Lachnospiraceae bacterium UBA7188 | reverse complement strand
ACCGACTGAGCCACAGCAGCAAGTGATGTGTTACCACAACCACAATGAATATTATATCAATCAGGAAGTGATTTGTCAACAGAATTTTATATTTTTCTGCAACTTTTTGGCAGTTTTTTGGCAGAGGTGACTTTTTGGCGAGACGAGTTTTCCGGAAAATTCTATGCCCTCATCGTCCATGGCTTTCTGGACACAGGTGTCCGCGCCGTACTTCAGAGTCCGCATCTTATCCCCCAGGCCCGCCTTTTGGATGCACTCGTCCACGCGCTGCCTGTCGATCCGCTCCCCGTCACTCACGCCCACATTGTCCGCCGCAGAGAATCCAAGGGGCAGGACTTCCTGAAATACCGCAGAAAAGCAGTCGCAATATTGCTTTCTGTCAAATCGCCTGATATCGATTCCGTTGCACAGGATCTCCCCCTCCGTCACATCGTATAGGCGCAGCAGCAGCTTGATGAAAGTGAATTTCCCTGCACCATTGGATCCCACCAGGGCCAGCCTCTGCCCTTTCTCAATCTCCAGGTTCAGATGCTGAATCGCATATCGGCTGCTGCCCAGATACCGCCAGGACACATCCCGGAACTGGAATTCATAGGGGCCGGGCGGGACAGGAACCGGATTCTGCGCCTGTTCCATCGCATCCGGCCAGTCCATGAAAGTCCGGTTCAGACTATACTTTTTCGCCATGCTCTCCCCTCACCCGATCCGCTCTATCAGGCACTGTTCCTGAAAAGGCTTCACCACAAAGGCATCCGCTCCCAGCTGCCAGGCCTGTTTCACGCAGCTTTCCCTGGACAAAGCCGAGATCATGATCGTCCTGACTCCGGGATGTCCTTCCTTGATTCTCTGCAAAGCCGCCACTATCCCGTCCATCACCGGCATCACGATGTCGAGCACGCATACATCCACGGTCTCGCTCTGCAGGATATCCAGGCACTCCTGACCGTTCCTGGCTTCCAGGACGGTGTGCCCGCAACGGCCCGGAACCTCTGCGTCAAACAAGCCGCAATTGTAACCCGTTGCTTCCTGACATCTAAACCATTTGCCGTTTTCCGTGCGGTGTCACGGCAGCGATCACAACTACAAACCCTGTAATCGAAAGGAAATAACTGCTGCGAATTGAATTCCGTTTTCCTTGTGCTTCAAGGCTTTTTCCTACAGAAGTTACAGCAGTTATTTTCAGACAGTTTCCAAGTATAAGCATCTCTTAATATTGTACAATTCAGCGCCCATTGAGCTTAAGCATACCTTGATGTATAATATAAGCATAACTTACCGGAGGTGCGCTATGA
Organism: Lachnospiraceae bacterium UBA7188; assembly: GCA_002490995.1. Taxonomy (GTDB): domain Bacteria; phylum Bacillota; class Clostridia; order Lachnospirales; family Lachnospiraceae; genus Acetatifactor. The sequence goes on along the minus strand of DKVC01000282.1, from coordinate 26,876 downwards.
ACTATACTATCATCGGAGAGCAGATACAGAAGTACAGAAAAGCAGCAAAACTGACCCAGAAAGAACTGGGCGAGACTCTGGGAATCAGCAGCTCCGCAGTTTCCCAGTGGGAAACGGGAGGCACGCCGGATATTTCCCTGCTGCCCGCTATCGCGGACAAGCTGGGTATATCCGTCAACGCCCTGTTCGGAAGAGAGGACATCACCCCTGAAAATATACAGGAGGCCCTGCCGCGCTATGTGGCATCTCTGCCGGAGGCAGACCGGCTGAAAGAAATATGCCGTCTCATGTGGGCAGCAATCAAATCGGGATGTACAGGGTTCAACGTCTTTCCCGACCATATTTCCCAAAAGTACCGTATCTATTTCTCTTCGGAGGAGGGATTAGCACTGGGCATGGATTCGGATGAACTGCTCTCGCTCTCCGTTTTTCCGGAGCCGGAAGCCGGGTATCATGCCTTATTTGCCCCTGACGATACCTGCAGACAGCTGTTTCTGGCGCTTTCAAAGCCCTATGCAATGGAACTGCTGAAACTTCTGTGTCAGCAGGCCAAACCCTGTACAGCGGAAGTCCTGGCGAAACGCCTGGAAACCGAAGCCGGTGAAATTCTGCCTCTGCTCTCGGAATTTACCGGACTCCAGTTGGTACAGGAACTGGAGCTGGAGACGGAAAACGGGGATACGACAGTGTACAGCACGGCCTCATGCGGCGCCCTGATTCCTTTCCTCCATGCCGCCCGGCTGCTGATGGAGAATTCCAACGGCCATACCCTGACCGTCAACAAGAGAAAGACGCCGCTTCTTAGGAAAACGGAGACGAACCGGGCAGACTGCAACGATTCTGCCTCCAACCATGACAGGCAGATGACATGCGATCTCCCTGAAGGCAGCAATACTTTTATTCGAAAGGAAGGATAAAGGTATGTTCAGATATATAAAAAGACAATATGCCCTGGTGCTGGCGGCATTGGGCATCAGCATTGTCAGGAGCATCATCGGCCCGGTTTCAGCCGTTTTAGAGAAAAACATGATCGATTCCATCATACAGGGAAACATGGAGGAATTCCGGTCAGTACTTTTGTTTGTGGCCCTGATGGTTCTGGCGGCGGGAGCTGTCTGTTACGCCGGTGCTTTGACGGAAAGCAGGTTTAAAAACAGGTTCATGATGGATATGCGCAACGATTTATACGATGGGATCATGCGAAAAGGAATTGCGGAATTTCAGGAACAGGATACGGCGGAATATATCTCCATGGTCAACAATGACGTGAATACCGTAACCGCTAATTTTTCCAATCCAATATGGAGCCTGGTTTCTATGGGAATCAGCATCCTGCTTTCGCTGGCCGTTATGGCAGCCTATAGCCCGCTCCTGGCAGGGATTGCGGTTCTGTGCTCCTTTTTTTCCTTTTTGGTTCCGAAAGTCATCACAAAGCATCTCAAAAAATGCCTGGCGGAAAAGACGATGTGTGAGTCTGCCCTGTCTGTCCAGCTAAAAGAGGCGCTGAACGGTCATGACGTGGTCTCCGCCTATGGGGTTCTGCCCAGGATACGCCACCGTTTCAGGGAAGCAAACGAGACCCTGGCCGATTCTCTGTACAGGTTTGCGGTATGGGTTTCGGCGCTGGAGAATTCTTCCCTGATCACAGGCAAGGCGATCAAGGCAGTCACTTTCCTGATTGCGGGAGGGATGGCGGTCAGGGGGCAGATCAGCGTGGGCACAGTCCTTTTATTCGAGTCCCTTTACGGATTTTTCAGCGGCGGAATTATGGCGTTTTCCCAATGCGTTCCGTTGCTTGCGGGATGCAGGCCGATCATTGACAGGCTGATGGCTGTGATAGACGACAGGAATGACACGATGAAAGGAACCGAGACACCCTCCTTTTCCCGGAAAATCCAGGTGACAGACTTATATTTCCGGTACAAGTGTGCCTGCCCGGTTTTGACAGGCCTACAGCTGACCATACGAAAAGGAGAAAAGCTTGCCCTGACAGGGGCCAGCGGCTGCGGCAAATCCACCCTTGTCAAGCTGCTGAGCGGAAACTACGACAGCTACCAGGGTGAAATCCGCTACGACGGCGTGGAATTAAGGCAGCTGGATATTGAGAAATTACATAAAATGATGGCAGTCATACACCAGAAGACATTCCTCTTCAACGACACCATACGTTATAACATCTGCCTGGGAGAGACATTTTCGGAAGATGCATTCCGAAATGCCCTGAGGATGAGCGGGGTGAACAAGTTCCTCCCCTCCATTCCGGACGGAGCAGAGGGGATATGCGGCGAAGACGGGGCAAACCTTTCCGGCGGGCAGAAGCAGAGAATCGCATTGGCAAGGGCCCTGATTCGGGGAATCGATCTTCTGGTTCTGGATGAGGGGGTATCCGCAGTGGATGTTGAGACGGCCAATGAAATCGAACAGGAACTGCTGGACATGGAAAATCTGACCCTGCTGGCAATAACACACCGGATCAAAGACGGGCTGCTTACATGCTATGACAGAGTCCTGTATATGGAGGATGGCAAAATCGTTGAAAGGTAGTGTGGTCTGCCTTACTTCACCCGGGGAAGATCCCACTCAAAATGCGCGGCCAGCAGGCGTATCACCACCACCAGGGAGGCTGCCAGCCACAGCGCACCGCCAGCGCTGACGAACCGTCCTGCGATGCCGTAATACACCAGGGCTCCCGCCAGAGCCGCCAGGGCATAGATGCGCTTCCGGAAAATCTTCGGCACCTCCCCCGCCATGGTATCCCGCAGCATGCCGCCTCCCACACCGGTGAGCACGCCCACGAAAACAGAGAGAAAGCCGTTTTCCCCGTATCCGCATTCTATGGCAGTCCTCACGCCGATGACGGCAAACAGCCCCAGACCCAAAGAATCCACGAAATTGAGAAACACTTCAAACCAATGGCGGTTCTTCTCCGACCAGGAATAACGCGCCAGGACAAAGGCCAGGAGTGCCGTTACCGTAGCCCATGCCACATAGACCGGATCCTGAAAAGCCGCCGGAGGCGTGATTCCCAGAAGCAGATCACGGATAATACCGCCGCCCACTGCAGTCACTACACCCAGCACCACCACTCCCAGAATATCCATTTTCTTCCTGATCGCCGTCATGGCCCCGGAGACGGAAAATGCCACCGTCCCCAGGATCTCCGTGAGGGATTCCATATATTCCATCCAGCTCATAAAACACCTCTTCTTTTCCCGATTTTCTCCTGCCGCTAAAGCTCTTCCCGGCTTTTCGCAGACAGCATAATTTCATCCCGGCATATCCCCTCTGTCCGTCGAAACTGTCTCTTTGTATGAGAAGGATCACCCCAGGGTTCTGATGCCTCCTGTCCCTTCTCTTCAGAAGAAGACATCATTCCAGGAGAACATCGCCCCTGCTTTTAGGAATTGTCGGAAAATAACCGCTGCAACTTCTTCAGGCAAAAACCCGGAAATACAAGAAAAATTGCTGCAAACCTGCAGCGGTTATTTGTAGACACTTCCTTACTATCGTCATCACTTTAGTGATTGCGTTGATAGACGCGAAGAAGTAACCGCCCTGACCCAAGGATCCGGTTACTTCCTTCTGGAAAAACCAATTCGGGGATAACCGTCTACCGGTAGTTCTGAAAAGCATCTGTTACCAGCAGATGCTTTTCTCTTTGCGATACTATTGTAACATATGCCATTCCCGTTTGCAATATTGTGTATCCAAAAATATTGCAAACAAATATTAACAGATATTTTCAAGCATTTAAAACAGCCGATCCATCACATCCTGTACTGTCCTCACTCCGATAACCTCAATCCCCGCACCTCTGCGGCAATCCTCCGCGCATACCCAGGGCAGGATGCAGGTCTTAAAACCCAGCCGCTCCGCCTCCGCCACGCGCTGCTTCGCCATGCTCACGCCACGGACTTCGCCGCTTAAGCCCACCTCCCCGAAGGCCGCCAGCCGGGTGCTCAGGACACAGTTTCGGAAGCTGGACAGCACGGCAATCACTACCCCTAAGTCGATGGCAGGTTCCAGTATCTTCATGCCTCCTGTGATATTCACATAGGCATCGCATGCGGAGAGCTGTACCCCAGAGCGCTTCTCCAGCACTGCCATCAGCAGGTTCATCCGGTTGAAGTCCGTGCCCGTGGCCTGTCTCCGGGGAATGCCGAAATTACTGTGGCATACCAGGGCCTGTATCTCCACCAGAAGAGGCCTGGTTCCCTCACAGGTAACCGCCACCACGGAGCCGCTGGCATTCTCCGGCCTGCCGTTCAGCATATATTCCGAAGCATTCTCCACTTCCGCAAGCCCCTGCTCCCGCATCTCGAACACACCTATCTCATTGGTGGAGCCGAAGCGGTTCTTCACTCCCCGCAGGATACGGTAGGAGGCATGCCTGTCTCCCTCAAAATACAGCACCGCATCCACCATGTGCTCCAGCACCCTGGGCCCTGCCACGGTGCCTTCCTTGGTCACATGCCCCACAATCAGAATGGATACACCCAAGCCTTTTGCCAGCTGCAGCAGGATGGAAGTGGATTCCCTCACCTGTGACACGCTGCCCGGCGCCGCGGAGACATTTTCATTGTACATGGTCTGTATGGAGTCTATGACCACCGCCTCCGGCTTCCTGCTGCGGATGACATCCGATATCTCCGCCAGGTTAGTCTCGCAGAGCAGGAGCATACGGGATGAAAATTCTCCGATTCTGTCCGCGCGCATCTTAATCTGCGCCGGGGATTCTTCGCCTGATATATACAGCACACTGTGGCCCTGGGCGGACAGGTTCCTGCACACCTGCAAAAGCAGCGTGGACTTGCCTATGCCCGGGTCTCCTCCCACCAGTGTCAGGGAACCCTGCACAATCCCGCCGCCCAGAACTCTGTCCAGCTCTCCTATCCCTGTGGAAAACCGGGATTCCGCTCCCACCGTCACCTCTGACAGCACGGCGGGAACCACTCTGTCGCGTCTCACGGAAGATTGGGCTGAATAGCCTCCCGAAGCTGCCTTGCTGACCGTCTCCTCCACGAGTGTGTTCCATTCCTTACAGCCGGGACACTGCCCCATCCATTTGGAGGATTCGTACCCGCAGTTCTGGCAGAAGAAAATCGTATTGTTTTTACTCTTTGCCATACTAAATCTGCACTACCTTCACAGGGACCTCATCCGCTGCCCCGATCTCCACGCTCAGGGACAGCTTCCCGCCGAAGCCCGTCTTGATAGCGCCTATGCTCCTGCCGTCCACAAATACCTCGTATGCCCTGTCGTCCGTCAGGCCGATGGTAATCTGTGCATCCTCATCGCCCTCCACGATGAACTCCACGCCGTCTTCCTTCTCCGCAAAATTCAAAACACTGGTTCCCGGCACGGATTCGTAGAGAAACATTCCGTTCTTTTCCAGCTTGGTAATCTCTTTGCAGGTCTTCACCTTCAGCAGGTCCCCTGCATGCTGATAATCCTCCACCTTAGCTTTCTTTTCCAGCTTATGGTTGCCGAAACTGATCGTACCGTCCGCTTCGCTCCGAAGCAATTCCTCCACCACTGCCATTTGCGTACCCTCCTGTCATTCTTGAATGCTGTCGTACTTCTGCCGGACATCCCCCGTTCCGGCGTCCTCTTCGGACGACCGCATGCGACGGGGACATGCCGGAATCAGTTCTGAAAACTCCCCAAAAGCCGAAACCTTTCCGGGGATTCTTTTCTACTTACAGTATAATATAAATCACAGTCATTTTCTACAAATTTTTTAATTTTTTTCTTTTACCGTAAAGCAGACTTTCCCGTTCTTGTACCCCACGGACACGGTATCACCCGGCTGTACCTTCTTCAACAGGATTTCCTCCGCCAGGGCATCCTCCACCACAGACTGGATGGCGCGCTTCAGAGGCCTTGCCCCCATTTTGGCATCCGAATATTTTTCCACAAGGTACTCTTTCATGGCCGGCGTCATACTCAGCCTGATGTCCATCTGCGCCTCACACCGCTTATACAGGTTGGATGCCAGCAGGCTGACTATGGCCTTCATGTTCTCCTGGTTCAGCTGGTGGAAGACAATGATATCGTCAATTCGGTTGATGAATTCCGGTTTGAAGCTGCGTTTCACCTCTTCCATGACCCCTGTCTTCATCCGCTCGTAATCCCGTTTCGCATCGCTGACCGCGGCAAATCCCAGATTCTTGGGATCTACGATTCTCTGCGCCCCTGCGTTGGAGGTCATGATCAGCACCGTATTTTTAAAACTTACCTTCCTTCCCTTGGAATCCGTAATATGCCCGTCATCCAGGATCTGCAGCAGGATATTGAACACGTCCGGGTGCGCCTTCTCAATCTCATCAAACAAAACCACGGAATAGGGATTGCGCCTTACTTTCTCGGAAAGCTGCCCCCCATCGTCGAACCCCACATAACCGGGCGGCGAGCCGATCATCTTTGACACCGAATGTCCTTCCATGTACTCCGACATGTCCACCCGGATAATCGCATCTTCCGTGCCGAACATGGCTTCCGCCAGAGCCTTGGACAATTCTGTCTTGCCCACACCGGTAGGTCCCAGGAACAGGAAGGAACCGATGGGACGCCTGGGATCCTTGAGTCCGACCCGGCCTCTGCGCATGGCTTTTGCAACCGCTGTCACGGCTTCCTCCTGCCCGATCACTCTCTTATGCAGGATACTCTCCAGCTTCAGCAGCCGCTCGCTCTCCTTCTGGGCAAGCTTCGCCACCGGAATCTTTGTCCACATGGCAACCACTTCCGCTATCTCGTTCTCTCCAATAGTGTATTTCCGCTCTGCCTCCTGGTTCTCCGAACGCTTCTTCATCCGCTGGTACTTTTTCATCAGTTCGTCCTGATTGTGCTTGATTTCCACAGCCTGCGAGAATGCTTCCATTCGAATGGAGCGCTCAATCTGCTGATCCATCTTCTTTATCTCTTCCAGAAGGTTTTTCTGCTTGTCCGGCATGTCCACAGCCCGCAGTCTTGCACTCGCCGCCGCTTCATCTATCAGGTCTATGGCCTTGTCCGGCAGGTTACGGTCATTGATATAGCGGGCGGAAAGCCTGACAGCAGCATCCACCGCTTCCTGGGTAATGGTTACTTTATGATGTTCCTCATATTTCTCCTTGATTCCCTCCAGAATACGGACTGCTTCCTCCTGGGTGGGTTCCTCCACATTTACCGGCTGGAAACGCCGCTCCAGCGCGGCATCCCGCTCAATGTATTTCCGATATTCCACTATGGTGGTGGCTCCGATGAGCTGAAGCTCCCCCCGCGCCAGGGAAGGCTTCAGGATGTTGGAGGCATCAATAGCGCCCTCAGCCCCGCCTGCTCCGATCAGTGTATGGAGTTCGTCCAGGAAAAGGATTACATTCCCGTCATCAATGACTTCCCGTATCACTCTCTTGATTCGCTCTTCAAATTCACCGCGGTATTTGCTGCCCGCCACCATCCCTGACAAATCCAGCGTCAGCACTCTCTTATCCTTCACTGTAAAGGGAACCTTCCCCTCCACAATACGCTGGGCCAGTCCCTCCACTACCGCGGTCTTGCCCACTCCCGGCTCTCCGATCAGGCAGGGATTGTTCTTGGTGCGGCGGCTTAAGATCTGAATCAGGCGGGCGATTTCCTCTTCTCTTCCGATAACGGGATCCAGCCTGCCTTCTCTTGCCATGACGGTCAGATCTTTGCTGTACTGTGCCAGTGCGGAGCCTTTCCCTCTCCCGGGCATACGTTTTCCCAGGTCTTCCTTGTACAAATTGCCGTCCTGTCCAATGGCCACCAATGTATCGGCATACACCTTCTGCACGTTGACTCCCAGGGTATTCAGAAGCCGGAAAGCCACATTCTCACCTTCTCTGATGATAGCCATCAGCAGGTGCTCTGTCCCCGTTTCCTTCTGCCCGAACCTGGCCGCCTGCCTGTGCGCCTCCTCCAGGATCCTTTTGGCTCTGGGAGAATATCCCTCCCTTTCCTTCAGACCCACACCGCCATCAAACGCAATCAGCTCCTGAATCATATCCAGAACCTGCTGCAGACCTACTCCGTTATCTGTCAGGACCCTGTGGGCCACACCTTCCTCTTCTTTCAGTAATCCCGCAAGAATATGCTCCGTACCCACATATCCCTGCTTCAGACGGCTCGCAAATCTGGACGCCTGATTGAGTGCTTCCCGCGCTCTGTCCGTAAATTCCGGCTGCATATCTTTCCCTCTCATTCCGCCGTCCCCATGACTCTCCCATAGGAACTGTCAGAAAATTACTGATACATAGACAGTTCCTTATGACGGCTCTTCACTCTTATTCATAATCTTCGTAGATTTCCTCAATTAATTCGTAAATTTCCTCTTTGGATATATTTTTGCAGCTGCCCTTCGCCAGGATGACCTGAAGCTCCTTTTTCAGTTCAGCCAGAGTCTGCATCCGGTCCGCATCCACGGCAATCACAGCCCCTCTTCTCCTGTCAACCTTCACATAGCCTTCCTGCTTCAGAACAGTATATGCCTTGTTTACCGTATGCATGTTGATGCCGATGGAATCCGCCATCTGGCGCACACTGGGAAGGGAATCCCCCTCCTGAAACCGGGACGTGGCAATTCCCATAATAATCTGGTTGCATAACTGCAGATATAATGCTTCGTCGCTGTTAAAGTCTATCTCAAGAATCATAATATATTATTCCAGTTCCGCATCTGCTGGCAGATGCTGTTTTATTTTCCGTATAAATCATAAATCAGCGGCGAAATACTGTCAACCGATGCGGGAAAAATTTAGAGCATTTTTAGAATTTTTTAGAAATGGATGGAAAACAGGGAGTATCCCCTGCGGAATATTCCCTGTCTTCCTGTAACTGCTCTTATTCGTCGTAATTCAGAAATTCATGTTCAAACCCGTCATCGTCATCTTCCGCTATAAAGTTTCTGGACTGAGCTTTCTGGGGATTGGACTGCGCCGGTCTCACCGGTCTCGCATTTTGAGCTGTGTCTCCTCTCTGAGAAGCATCAGCAGACGGCCTGTTTCCCTGGGATGCATTTGCAGGTCTTCTTGTTCCCGGCTGTACGCCTGACTGCCTTGTCCCCTGACTGCCTCCTGCAGAACTCTGAGAAATTCCCATGGGCCTGGGGCCACCTGCTCCTGCAGGCCTTGGCTCCATTGTCCTCACAGGTCTCTGTCCCTGAGAAGTTCCTGCAGGCCGCTGATCCTGAACCGGGCTCCCGGGTCTCTGCCCCGAAGCCGTACCGGCAGGCCTTGTACCCTGGGCGCTCCCAACAGGTCGTTGACCCTGGGATGTTCCTGACGGTCTCTGACCCTGACCGCTTCCCATACTCCTTTGCCCCTGGTTTCCCATGCGTTCTCCCTGTCCATTTCCGGAAGGTCTCTGACTCTGAGATGTTCCCGACGAAGCCCTCTGTCCCTGGCTGTATCCGGATGACCTGGCCCCCGCGGGCCTATCCTGCCCTGATGTACGCCCGGAGCTCTGTCCGCCCCTGTCCCCGGAGGTCTTTTTCCTGCGCATCGTCTCTTTTTCCACTTCATTGAAATATGCGGAATCCATCATATCCCTGACTTTGAAGACCAGGAATGCAATGCCTGCCGCTGCCGCTACCAGCAAAAAGACCAGAACAATAATGATAATTTTCTGATTCTTTACCATTTTTTCGCTGTCCTCGAGCAGTTGGCCATTCTTCGTCACGCCATCAAACAATTTGTCTATGGCATATCCTTTGGGCTCAGCGCCTGTATTATCAACCAGCAGCCAAGCTCCGTCCTGTAATAATGTGTCATACGGCTTTGTCTCCGTCTGCGGATCTGATGCAGGCGTCTCTGTAGCAACCGGTGCGGCCGGATCTCCTGTCAGCGGGGTCAGCTCCCCTGACAGAGTCACATAGTCATAACGGATAAATCCCTCAACCTGCGTCTCTCCTGAAAGAAAATTTACCTGGTACCAGGTCCTTCCGTCAGCATCCGTAGCCTGTCCTGTGACAGTCAGCGTCGTATCCGCGGCTACTTCCGCAATTATCTGGCCTTCCGAAGACGCACTGTCACGTATTCTTCCGGAATCACCGGATACGATTGCATTTATGGGGTTTACTGCCGTAATGTCTGCCGGCGTCGCTCCGCCTGCTTCCCCGTTTCCGCCTTCTCCACCCTCTGAAGGCACGCTTCCCTCCGAAACCTCCACAAGGTCAGAGCGGATATACCCTGTGATATCACCACTTTTCACCTGGTACCAGGTATTGCCGTCTCCGCCCTGTACCTGGCTGATGACGGTCAGAATCTTTCCGTTTTCAGCTCCTCCTACTGCCGCGCTGGAAGTACTTGCTTCCTTTCTTATATTGGCACCCTTGGGAGCCGTCACCTTGGCCTGAGATTCCGCATGGCTCACCAGCGACGCCTGTGTAAACCCAAAGCCAAATATTCCCAACCCCAGTACCAGTGCAATCACTCCTGTCAGAAGTCTGCTTTTTATCCTGTCTGCCTTTTTCATTAGGTCTCCTCTCATTGGTTAATTATCCCGTCTAAATCGTTTCTGCCCTTCTTCAGCCTTCTGTTCCAGGCCAAATCCTTTTGCATTCTTGTTCAGCATCTCCCGCTGCTTCTCTTCCAGATTGCGGTGCACCTTGATCTCACATTCAGGACAATACTGCCCGGAACGAATCTGCTTCCCGCAGAGTTCACAACGCATATACACCTTGGAACCTTCCGCAATCTCCAGCCTGCCGTCTTTCAGCAGACGCCTGATCGTACGCTGTGACACCCCCACCGCCTCTTCAATCTGCGCCGCCGTGGCCCCCTTATGTTCCTCGATATAGCCTCTCACTTTTCCGTAATCATCAAAGTCCACTGCCCCGCAATCCTCACAGTGATACTCGCCTACACCTTTAAAAATCATGACACCGCCGCATTCCTTGCACACACGGGGGATATTATACATATCCAGTGCCCCAAGCCCGTTCACAGGCAACACCTCCGTTCTCTTTCCTGATTCTGATATATGCCTTATCGGAAGAAGATTTTTCGTTTCCGATAAAGTACACATCTCCTGCGCCGCATTCAACTATGGGAAGCCGCGCCTGTCTCCTGTCTATTATGTATTCTTACGCCTCATCAATCGCTTTCCCGATATCATGACGCATGTACTGATTCTCAAAATTCACCCATTTTGTGGCTTCATATGCCTTTGAACGGGCTTCCTTCAGCGTACTGCCCTTGGCTGTCACCCCCAGCACACGCCCTCCGTTGGTCACTATCTGTCCGGCATCATTCAATCTGCTTCCCGCATGGAAACAATAATAATCCTCTTTACCTTCAAAATGCTCCAGACCGTTGATGCAAAAACCTTTTTTATAAGAAACCGGATATCCGTCCGATGCAAGCACCACACAAACAGCCGCGTTATCTTCGAATTTCAGTTCAACATTTTCCAATGTACCGTCGATACAGGCATCCACCACATCCATCAGGTCATTGCACATCCTGCACAGCACCACCTGGGTTTCCGGGTCGCCGAACCTGGCATTGTACTCCAGCACTTTCGGGCCTTCCGGCGTCAGCATCAGGCCGAAGAAAATAACTCCCTTGAATTCCCTGCCCTCTGCTGCCATGGCATCCACCGTGGGCTGATAGATATTCTTCTGGCAGAACGCGTCGATTTCCGGCGTATAGAACGGACTGGGAGAAAAGCATCCCATGCCGCCCGTATTGGGTCCCTGGTCTCCATCGCGGGCACGTTTGTGGTCCTGGGCGGAGGTCATGGTTTTCACCGTCCTGCCGTCCACAAAGGCAAGCACAGACACCTCCCTGCCAGTGAGGAATTCCTCCACCACCAGAACATCCCCGGCACTGCCGAAATGCTTATCCTGCATAATCTCTTTGACACCGGCGCGGGCTTCTTCCCGGGTATTGCAGATCAGGACGCCCTTACCCAGAGCCAGGCCGTCCGCCTTCAGCACCACGGGCATTTTGGCGTTTTCCAGGTAAGCAAGCGCTTTCTCCGGGTCGTCAAAGTTCTCATAGGCAGCCGTGGGGATACCGTATTTTTTCATCAGGTCCTTCGAAAAGGCCTTGCTGCCCTCCAGGATAGCAGCATTTTTCCTGGGTCCGAATACCCGTAGTCCCGCCGTCTCCAGCACATCCACCAGTCCTGCTGCCAGAGGGTCATCCGGCGCCACAAATACCAGGTCCACCTGCTTTTCCTTCGCATAGCCGACGATTTTATCAAATTCCATGACACCGATGGAGGGCTCACATTCCGCAATCTGCGCAATCCCCGCGTTGCCGGGAACACAGTAAATCCGATCAACCCTCCTGCTTTTCTTCATGCTGACCGCAATGGCGTGCTCCCGCCCGCCGCCGCCTATGATCAAAACTTTCATGCTGCCACCTCTTTTTCGTTGCTTTATCCTTGCTTTTTGGTTTTTCTCTTTTTCTTTCTGGCCATGATATATCTTACCGGAAAATCACTTTACCATCAGCCACGGTAACCCGCCCGTTTGCGATGTCATCAATGGCCTTCGGAAGCAATATCCACTCCGCCTGCTCCATCACACGCCGCTGCAGTACCTCCGGGGTATCGCCTTCCTCCACACATACCGCTTTCTGGGCTATGATAGGTCCCTCGTCCATACCTTCATTGACAAAGTGCACCGTGGCGCCTGTCACTTTCACGCCTCTCTCCAGTACCTTCTCATGAACCCTCAGGCCGTAATACCCCACGCCGCAGAAGGCGGGAATCAGAGACGGATGAATATTCACGATCCGATCGGAAAAATCCGCCACCATTTGAGGCGGAATCCGCACCAGAAATCCTGCAAGCACCACCAGGTCCGGCGCCAGTTCACGTATCTTTGCCGCGAAAGCCTCGTTGAATGCATCCCTGTCAGGATAGCTTTTGGGCGATATGACAATTCCCGGAATATTGTGAGACACTGCACGCTCCAGGGCTTTTGCCTTTGTATTGTTGCTGATGACGGCAATGATCTCCGTATTGGTGATCCTGCCCTGTTCCACCGCATCCAGGATCGCCTGGAGATTCGTGCCGCCGCCGGACACGCACACTACAATTTTCAACATATGTCAACTCCCTTTTCACCGGCTTTGCAGGAACCCACCACATACGGAACCTCTCCCGCCCTCCGGATTGCTTCTACAGTTATATCGGCATCTTCCGGCGAAACGGCCAGTACCATGCCCAGTCCCATGTTGTAGGTATTGTACATGACATGCTCCTCAATATTTCCCTTCTCCTGCAGCAGCCTGAAAATCGGAGGCACCTGAAAGCTGTCCTTCTTCACTTCCGCGCGGATTCCCTTCGGAAGCATCCTGGGAATATTCTCATAAAAGCCGCCGCCAGTAATATGGCTGGCCCCCTTGACTGTCACGCCCGCCTCCTTAATGGATTTCAACGCTTTTACGTATATCTTTGTGGGAGTCAGCAGCGTCTCTCCAAGAGTCGCCCCCAGCTCTTCATAATAAGTATCCAGGCTTTTCCTGGTCATCTCGAAGACACTGCGCACCAGGGAAAATCCGTTGGAATGTACCCCGGAAGACGCCATGCCGATTAAGACATCTCCGTCCTTAATATGCTCGCCTGTAATCAGATCCTTTTCGTCCGCTATACCTACGGAGAATCCCGCCAGGTCATACTCCTCCTCCGGCATCAGTCCCGGATGTTCCGCCGTCTCACCGCCTACCAGAGCCGCTCCCGCCTGCTTACAGCCTTCCGCTACTCCTTTTACAATCCCGGCTATCTTCTCGGGAATATTCCTGCCGCACGCTATATAGTCCAGGAAGAACAGCGGTTCGCCGCCGGCACAGGCCACATCGTTCACGCACATGGCCACACAGTCGATTCCCACCGTATCATGCCTGTCCATCAGGAAAGCCAGTTTCAGCTTGGTGCCCACACCGTCCGTTCCCGACAGCAGCACAGGATTTTCCATCCCTTTCAGCGCCGCCGCGGAAAAAGCCCCTGAAAATCCGCCGATGCCTCCCAGCACCTCGGGGCGGGCCGTTCCCTTCACGTATTCTTTCATCAGTTCCACGGACCTGTATCCCGCTTCGATATCCACACCCGCTTTTCTGTAATCCATTTTTCGTCCCTATCTGCACGTTGCATCGTGCATCCCGTGAAAACTCTCTCCCGAAGCATTTCCACGGGAAAAACAGCTGAATATGCTTATTTTCCAGCTGCCTGTCTGCTTAACCCTTCTTCCGGCCCTCCAGGTACGCCTTATATCCTTCCTTCTGCAGTACGGCATCTTTCTGCTCCACCTGCTCCTTCAGCTTCGTACTGTAGCCTTTCAGCTTCTCCAGCAGTTCCGCATCGGAGGCTGCCAGAATCTTCGCCGCCAGAAGCCCTGCGTTGGCTCCGCCGTTAATAGCCACCGTGGCTACCGGAATGCCGGAAGGCATCTGCACGATAGAATACAGGGAATCTCTCCCCCCCAATGAGGAAGTATGCATGGGGACCCCGATGACAGGCATGGGAAAAATAGCGGCGCACATACCGGGCAGATGCGCAGCCATGCCCGCTCCTGCTATGATGACCTTAAAGCCCTTCTCCTCTGCTGCCTTCGCATATTCAAAGAAAACGTCCGGTTCCCTGTGGGCGCTGATGATCCTCATCTCATAGGGGATGCCCAGCTCCTCCAGGATATCCGCTGCCTTTGCCATCACCGGCATATCCGAATCGCTTCCCATCACAATGCCGACCTTTGGCATGCCAACCTTCGGCATGATGTCTGTTTTTTCCATAGTTTCCTCCTAATATTAAGTCGCTGCGTTTTTCCGTTCTCTCTTTCCAGTTTACAGGATTACACGGCTGTATGCAACCATTATTTTCCAAAAAATGTGCCAGGGCGTGCCGCTCTTCAATACTTCCGTACCGCTCACCACAAATATCCTCCCATATACAAAATCAGCCCGATACATGCCAGAGATGCCCCGTTCAGCAGAATCCCCGCCACCGGGACCGGTTTATAATAATTTTTGTTCAGCGCCGTCACAATCCCCAGCACCAGTCCTGTCAGCGAATAGACAAGCGCAAGTAAGGCGGTAAAGCCATAGCCTGTCTTCGCCACACCGCCGCTCTGGTAAGCCCCAAACACCGCAGCCCCCAGGGACACCAGGCTGATAATCCCCAGAATCACCGCCATCCGGGCACGGTTGGAGCCTTTCTTGTCCGTAAAGATATATCCTCTTCTTTTTCCCATATTGACACTCACAATCAGAAATAAAATCTAAAAGGCACTCCCCTCAGGAAATGCCTGTCATTTTCTCCTCTTAAAATAAAATCCTGGATTTGCCCGCAATCAGCTTCGCCCCGGCAATAATCAGCAGAATTCCCGTTGCAACTCCTACTACCAGGGTAATGACGCCCAGGACAATATTGGTGGTTCCCGCTCCCTTCATTACCTTGTACACTTTCTCCTCCATAAATCCGCTCCCTTCCTGTTTGATATATCCTGCCAGGCCCTGCACAGCTTTCGAAATTGCCAATCCTCTTCCTTACTTTACTCCGTATACCTTATAGTATTCGTCCAATGAAGCTTTCAATTCATCATTGATATAAATTTGTCCCTGATATGGCCTGTTATACAGACATTCCACCACATCCCGCATGGTTACGATGGCATGGGCCTCAAAACCGTAGTTTGCCCGGATTTCTTCCAGTGCGCTCATATTTCCCCCGGGGCCTACCTCCATGCGGTTCAGGGACACCATAAGGCCTCTGATCTCCACCTTCGCCTGCGCCATGATAATGGGGAAGGTCTCCTCGATGGATTTTCCGGAAGTCGTCACATCTTCTATAATGATCACCCTGTCCCCGTCCTGCAGCTTACTTCCCAGCAGAATGCCCGTATCGCCGTGATCCTTGATTTCCTTTCGGTTGGAACAGTAGCGGACTTCCCGCCCGTACAGCTCGCTGTATGCAATTGCCGCCGCCACGCTTAAGGGAATTCCCTTATAAGCCGGTCCGAACAACACGTCAAAATCATCCCCGTAATTGTCGTGGATGGCCCTCGCGTAGTACTCACCCAGTTTCTTAAGCTGCCCGCCGGTCTCATACGCGCCCGCGTTCATAAAAAAAGGAGATTTCCTGCCGCTCTTTAACGTAAACTCCCCGAATTTCAGTGCCCTGCTGTCCACCATGAATTCAATAAATTCCTGTTTGTACTGTTCCATCTGCGCTGTTTTCTCCTTTTTTCTATTTCTGCTTTCCTGCATTTTCTGATTTATATCACAACCGAAAACATTTTTCAACGTTTCAGCGTATATTGGATTCAGAAACCGACGCTCTTCTCTTCTGGCTCATTATTTTACCATATTTTTCATGCGGATTCAACCACTTCCGGAACCTTTTCTCTCACGCCGATTCCATAATCTGCAAAAGCTTTCCCGCCGCAACGGAAACAGGCATTTTGCGGCCGGTCACCACACAGATCTGCCTCTTTGGAATCATCTTGTTAAAACGAAGCTCAAAGAGACGCCCCGACTCCAGGGCTTCCGCCGCAAAATCCCGCACCACACAGCCAATCCCCAGGTTCCGCAGCGCAAACTGCACAATCATATCGCTGGTGGAAAGCTCGAATTCCGGCTGCAACTCCACACCGTTGGCGGACAGATAGGTATCCATATAAGCCCTGGTACTGGTATTGCCCTCCAGGAAAATCATGGGAAGCCCTTCCAGATCCTGCAGGTCCATCATTCTGTTTTTATAGGAAATAAACCGCCGACCCGCCACAAACACGTCCTCAATCTCCCGGACCGGCTCCACGCCGAATTCTTCCCCCTGCTCAAAGGGAGTGCTGACCACACCGAAATCTATCTTCCCCGTCCGGAGGAGTCGCAGGGTCTCCGGGGTAGGCGCATTGGCCACGATGACCTTGATACCAGGATGCTGCTCATGGAATTTCTCCAGGTAGGGAAGCAGGTAAAATCGCAGCGTCATGTCACTGGCGCCGATATGCACTTCCCCCAGCTCCAGATTCAGCATCTGCTTCACCTTCTCCACGCCCTGCTCGATCTCCTCGTAGCCTTTTTCCACATAAGAATAGAGAAGCTGCCCCTCCCGGGTAAGCCGGACTCCTTTGGATGCCCTTTGAAAAAGAGGTGTGCCCAGGCTCCGCTCCAGAGCCTTCAGGGACTGGCTCACCGCAGGCTGGGATATGGAGAGCTCGTTTGCGGCGCCGGTGACGCTTCCCAGCTTTGCGGTATAGTAAAATACTTTAAAATATTCCAGATTTCCAACCATATCTCACTTTTGAAGCCTTAAGGGGGACTCCCTGTAGATAATGTCCTCTCTGCCGGGACCGTTGCTGACCATGGTAATGGGGTAGCCGATCCGCTCCTCGATAAATTCAATGTAGCGCCTGCAGTTTTCCGGCAGCTCTTCATATCTGCGGATGCCGCGGATATCGCATTTCCATCCGGGAAGCTTCTCCAGGACGGGCTTTGCCTTCTCCAGCCTGTGGGTCACAGGGAAATCCGTGGTCACCTGGCCGTCGATTTCATAGCCCACACAGACGGGAATCTCGTCCAGATATCCCAGTACGTCAAGCACTGTAAACGCCACATCCGTCGCTCCCTGCAGACGGCAGCCGTATCTGGATGCCACACAGTCAAACCAGCCCACGCGCCTGGGACGCCCGGTGGTAGCGCCGTACTCTCCGCCGTCTCCGCCGCGGTGACGCAATTCTTCCGCTTCCTCCCCGAAGAGCTCGGACACAAAAGCGCCTGCCCCCACAGCCGAGGAATAAGCCTTGCAGACGGTTACAATCTGTTTGATCTCATAAGGCGGCAGGCCTGCCCCGATGGCGCCGAAGGCAGCCAGTGTGGAAGAGGAGGTCACCATGGGATAGATACCGTGATCCGGATCCTTCAGCGTACCCAGCTGGCCCTCCAGCAATACTGTCTTTCCTTCCTTCAAAGCCTTATCCAGGAAGGAAGATACATCGCAGACATAGGGCGCCACCATGTCCCTGTATTCATGCAGGGTACTTAACAGTTCCTTCGGGTCGATCAGGGGCTTGTGGTACAGATGCTCCAGAAGGACATTCTTCATCTCGCAGATACGTTCCACCTTTTCTTTCAACAGCTCCTCATCGAACAGCTCGCTTACCTGGAAACCGATTTTGGCGTATTTATCGGAATAGAAGGGAGCGATTCCCGACTTTGTGGAACCGAAGGACCTGCCTCCCAGCCTTTCCTCCTCATACTGGTCAAATAAGATATGATAGGGCATGACAATCTGTGCCCGCTCGGAAACCAGCAGCCTGGGCGCCGGTACCTTCCTGTCGATAATAGACTGCACTTCCTTGAACAGCAGCGGTATATTTAACGCCACGCCGTTCCCTATGATATTGGTGATATGTCCGCTGAACACGCCGGACGGAAGCGCATGCAGCGCAAATTTTCCGTATTCGTTCACGATTGTATGTCCTGCGTTGGCGCCGCCCTGAAACCGCACAACAATATCCGCATCCTGTGCCATCATGTCGGTGATCTTGCCTTTTCCCTCGTCACCCCAGTTGGCTCCTACGATTGCCTTAACCATTTTTCCTCCATTCCCTGCCCATTGGCGGCAGGTATTCGTTTTTTGTTTTGCGGTTTTATTATACTATATTATGTTTCATAAGTAAAATCAATATATTTTATATTTGTTATAAATACTGCTTATCTTATTTAGGTTATTGCGTTTTGTCCTTCCCTGCTTCCAAGACTTCCTGCAGAGGCAAACCTGTCTGTTCCGATATTTTTTCTGCAGAAACACCGTTATGAAGCATAGCTTTAATCAAACGGTCCTGACCTTCGCGGATTCCTTGTGTAAGGCCTTGTGCAAGACCTTCCTTAAGCCCCTCCTTAAGGCCTTCTTCCCTCGCTTCCTTACGGAACATCCTCATATATTTCCTTTCGTTATATTCTGTCAATAACATCTTCTTCACCTCCGCCCAGAATGGCATTAGAATATCCTCCATAATCCCATGTTCCATACAATACACCATTGCATTGTCGACAGCCTCATCTGTAAACTGCCCG
The DNA here is from genome assembly GCA_002490995.1 of Lachnospiraceae bacterium UBA7188. Classification (GTDB taxonomy): domain Bacteria; phylum Bacillota; class Clostridia; order Lachnospirales; family Lachnospiraceae; genus Acetatifactor. The sequence goes on along the minus strand of DKVC01000282.1, from coordinate 7,851 downwards.
GCCCTCTTAAATTCCTTTATCTTTGCAATAAAGTGCGCGTACTCTCCCAGACGCCCGCATCGCTCCATCAGCTGTGCATTATGCCCGTAATTGATGTTCAGCACACGCACCGTAAGCTCCAGACAGGAGTTACGCTTTCTGCCTTTCTCATCCGAAAAGGCATAAGCCTGTCCTTTATCTTTCGATTGCTGAAAAACCAGGGTAACTGCAAGCGGAATAACCGCTGCTTTCTCGTGTAAAAGCGCATTTTTGTCTTCATGCCATGTCCTCTCTTTCTGAAATAAGCCGACAGGAGAACCTGCATGAATACAATGGAGTCCCTGCCAGCGTGTGTGAAAAATCCGGCAGAAACTGCCTGAATGTGCGATTTGCACTCTTCACAGATTTGTATCGACGAATTCATCATACTACAATTTTCCCTGTTTGTCAATTGTATGGTATATATTTTCGGTACGTTTTTACGGCGGTTTTTACGGCATTATTTACGACTTTTACAACTTGCGTTTCAGGGTTTTACTTCATTGTGGCTTTCCGCTTTCATTTCTTCAATTGAGCATAAAAATACCCTTCAAACTCCAGAATCATTTGAAGGGTACTTACTGCAAATATTAACTTTTCTGCTTATTTTTCCTTGAAGGTAGAGCAGGCCGTTCCCTGGCAGTCGCAGGCGCCGCAGCCTTTAATGTCCACGTGTTCAGCGTGGCATTTGTAATTGGAATTGTAAACACATTTCACCGCTTCGCAGTCAATGCTGATGGTTCTGCTGGGATGGGAAACGGAGCTTTTGAAGGAATCCATCCCCTCCCTCTGCTGCCTGAAGCTCTCACAGCAGGTATCATCGCAGCTGCAGGCGTGCTGTCCGCCCACCATAATGTCTCCCTTACAGCACAGATGCTGGTCATTGTAGGTACAATTGTCTACCGCACATTTTAAATCCGCCATATTTACCTCCTTCTGCACCGTTTGCAACTTCAAAATTTACCTGGTATATCCTACCGGCAAATTGATCGGGCACAATGCCCGGCAAATCTGCCTGTAACGGCGCGGAATCGGCAGATTCGGACAGATTCTGCATCCTCGCTTTCCCATGCATTCCTGTCAAAATCAGTATGCCCAATTGCAGCAATCCTATTCCGAATCTTTTTATGCGATTTTCATCGTCCCACCTGCTCACTTTCCACTTCTGCCCGTCGTCCTCCCTTTCAAAGCACAGCCCATTCCGCTGTATGGCAGCCTCACTGTTTCACCTCTTCCTGCACCTCTTCTCTGCGGATCATCTTACTGTCAATTTCCTCACGGATCTGCCCGATAAATTCAGCCAACGGTTTGCGTCCCTCGTCTCCGGCGAAGCGGCTTCTGACGGACACCAGTCCCTGCTCTTCCTCCTGCTGTCCCACTATCAGCATGTAAGGCACGCGGGCAAGCCTTGCCTCCCGGATCTTAAATCCGATTTTCTCGGAACGGTTATCCACCTCCGCATCGATATCCCCGGCGCGAAGCGCTTTCAATACCTCCGCCGCATAGGCTTCATATTTTTCGGAGATGGGAAGCACCCTCACCTGTTCCGGGCAAAGCCAAGTAGGGAACTTGCCTGCGTATTTCTCAATCAGCCATGCCAGCGTTCTCTCATAGCAGCCCATGGAGGTCCTGTGGATAATGTAAGGGCGCACCTTGTCGCCGTTCTGGTCCACATAGTACATGTCAAACTGCTCCGCCAGCAGCGCATCCCACTGGATGGTGATCATGGTGTCTTCCTTGCCGTATACGTTCTTTGCGTTGATATCCACTTTGGGGCCGTAGAACGCAGCCTCTCCCACGTCCTCCACGAAGGGGATCTCCAGCTGCGTCAGCACATCCCTGATATGCTGCTCGGTCTCGTTCCAGACTTCCGGTTCGCCGATATATTTTTCTCTGTTTTCCGGATCCCATTTGGAGAGATGATAGGTGACATCCTCCTCCACACCCAGAGTGGTCAGGCAATACTTCGCCAGGGCGAGGCATCCCTTGAATTCCTCCACCATCTGGTCCGGGCGGACCACCAGATGTCCTTCCGTAATGGTAAACTGGCGCACGCGGGTCAGGCCGTGCATCTCGCCGGAATCCTCGTTGCGGAACAGGGTGGAAGTCTCGCTCATCCTGTAGGGCAGGTCGCGGTAGGATTTCTGCGTATTTTTATATACGTAATACTGGAAAGGACAGGTCATGGGCCGAAGCGCGTACACCTCTTTGTCCTTTTCCTCATCTCCCAGCACAAACATGCCTTCCTTATAGTGGTCCCAATGGCCGGACATTTTATACAGGTCGGATTTTGCCATCAAAGGGGTTTTGGTGCGGACATACCCCCATTCCTTATCTTCCAGGTCCTCGATCCATCTCTGAAGCTTCATCAGCATCTTCGTTCCCTTCGGAGTAAAGAGGGGCAGTCCCTGTCCGATGACATCCACCGTGGTAAACAGTTCCATCTCACGCCCCAGACGGTTGTGGTCCCGGCGCTTTGCATCCTCCATCCGCTCCAGATGGGCCTGCAAATCCTCTTTTTTATTGTAAGCGGTACCGTAGATGCGCTGCAGCCTGGCTTTATCGGAATCTCCACGCCAGTAAGCCATGGAGGATGAAGTCAGCTTGAACGCTTTGACCCCTTTGGTGCTCATCAGGTGCGGGCCGGCACACAGGTCCACGAATTCTCCCTGCCTGTAGAAGGAAATCTCCGCATCCTCCGGCAGATCCTGTATCAGCTCCACCTTGAAAGGCTCCTGGCGCTCTTCCATAAACGCGATGGCTTCCGCTCTGGGCAGAGTGAACTTCTCCAGCTTCTCGCCCTTTTTGATTATCTTCTTCATCTCCGCTTCCAGGGCATCCAGATCATCCCTGGAGAAAGCTTCATGGTCAAAATCGTAATAAAATCCGGTATCAATGCTGGGTCCGATAGCCAACTTCGCATTGGGAAACAGATTCTTCACCGCTTCCGCCAGCACATGGGAAGCAGTGTGCCGGATAGCCGCCAGCCCTTCCTCGTCGTCTGCCGTGCAGATGCTCAACTGGCAGTCATGGTCAATGACCGTCCTGAGATCCGCCGTTTTACCGTCTATTTTTGCACAGCATGCCGCCCGTGCCAGGCCCTCGCTGATGTCCATCGCTATATCGTATACGCTTAATGCATTTTCGTACTCCTTCACGGAGCCGTCCTTCAATGTAATTTTCATTTTCTTTGCTCTCCTGTTCCGGTTCCGCATCTGACCTCATTCACATCTCAGGGACAGATGCTTTTACCATTTTCATATGACAGATTTCCCTGTACCTGCTTCCTTAACGGCAGCGGTTTTTCTTATGGCACTTATGCTTTCCCTGCCGTTTGCTGCATTTAGATTCCTCTTTTACACTGTCCGGGTTCTCTTCCTCTCCATTCTTCGCTTTGGCGGAGCCCTTATGACCCATGCAGCAGCCGGCAGAACTCCCATTTCCATTATTATTCCCGTTGTTACTCCCGATCATGACTCCATGTGTCATGGGCGCTTTCTTCAGTCCGTACAGAATTCCCATCAGGAAGCATGCTATCAGTACCAGCCACAGTTCCGTCTTGGGTACCGTCAGTTCGCCCTCAAACCATTTGTCACCCAGTTCTCTGAGTTTCTTTTTCCATTGTTCCATTTGTCTCTCCTTTCCTGTCCTTTCTTTCATTTCCTTACTGTACTCTGCGCCGCTGCTCACAGTAACCGTTTTCTTCCTTCCCGGCAGCCGCAGATCTGAGACCTCCTGTCTCTTTGGAAACCGCAAAACACACCTGGAAATAACAACAAAAAAGCCCCCTGCAATATTCCTATTGCAAGGGACGTATCAGTTCTCCGAACGCGGTTCCACCCTTGTTGCAGCCTTTCGGGTTCTGTAAAGCTGCCACCTTCATTCGCTGATAACGGAAGCTTCCGGGCTGTATTAAAGCCACTCCGAGACGGTCTTCACAGCCCCCGCGCCAAACCGCTTCCACCACCGGATTCCCGGGCAGTTCTCTCTGCGGCGCTTCCACCTGCTACTCTTCTCTTCAACGTTTTCTACATCATAATACTTTTTTCCGTAATTGTAAAGCACTTTCTGAAAATTATCTGCCGTCAATGACTGTCGATAGCCTCCGCAATATAGCTCTCCACTTCCTTACGGCTGATATTCAGCGCTACGGCCAGCTCACCGTAGAGATTCTCCTCAGCCATATGAAAATACTTCGCATCCACTGCCGTCACTTTCCTGCCCGCCTTGATTCTCTTCTGCTTTCTGTTGTAGATGGTCTTGAGCAGTTTCACCAGTTCTTCACAGTCATTCGTCCTGATACAATCCTTATAGGCCTGTTCCGACAGCCTGTCATTCGTAATCACCAGCAGCGGGATCTCAGGAATCGCCTCAATCAGCTTTTCTGCTTCCTCCCGGCTGAGAACCTTACGCATGGACTCCTTCGGGGAATCCACCGGAAGATAGACTGTACTTCCTGCCATATACAGGGGCTTCAGAATATAATATTCCCGTTCCCTGTCCACGCCGGAAATATTCAGAGTGGTAATATTCTCCACCTCGCAGACACCCTTGTTGCTACAAATCACATAATCACCAATTCCAAACACTAGAACCTCACTTTCCGCATGGGAATTGCCGGAAAATAACTTGTGCTCTTTCAAAAACAAAAAGCCGGCTTCCCCATCGAAATCCAGGATGTATCTGCACAAGTTATTTGTAGGCACTTCCATACTTGCCGACTACAAAACACCTCCACTATATGTTATAACCATATTCTAACAGATTTAATCCGAAATTGTCAGCAAAATATGCAGGTTTGGATAAAGTTTGTGAAATATGCCTATAGCAAAGCCTCCGCAATTTGTGTAATAATTATCGTTTCAGACCTTCAAAGGCTTCAGTCCACCACTTTAATGCTCTCAATAACGGGCTGGCTTTCTTTCTCTACAAGCCCGTTGCCGTCTATAAATGCATCAACCGTATCGCAGATGGAATCCACCACCTCAATCCCCTCTGTCACGTAACCGAAGCATGCGTACTGTCCGTCAAGATAGGTACTGTCCTTATGCACGATAAAAAACTGAGAGCTGGCGCTGTCCGGCGACTTAGCCCGTGCCATGGAAATTGCCCCTCTGGTGTGGGACAGATTGTTTTCCACGCCGTTTTCGGAAAACTCACCCTTAATGTTCTCATCGGAACCTCCCGTACCGTCGCCGTTCGGGTCACCGCCCTGGATCATAAATCCGGACATAATGCGGTGAAAGGTCAGGCCGTCATAGAACCCTTCCCCTGCCAGCTTCAGGAAGTTCTCCACGGTGATGGGCGCCGCTTCCGCGTCCAGTTCCACGGAAATGGTACCGTAATCCTTCACCGTAATCTCCACATGGTGCCTGCCGGAAGCGACTTCCCCGTTTCCTGCATCCTCTCCCGACGCAGCCAGATCCCCGCTGCCGGAGCCGTCCTCCTCCCTGCCGCAGGCAGCAAACGCCATTACCATTGCCGCCAGCATCAGAACCATCAATCTCTTTTTCATAATATACTCTCCCTGTCTGTATTTTTCACACAGAGGCACTCCCGCTGCTTCCTGCGCCGCACTTAAAAGTTATTTCCGCACAATTCCTGAGAAAGTGTCAGGAAGCAGGAATGACAATGCCATCACAGGGACTGCTGCCTGTGATGGCACGGGAATGTTCCTATGCAAAATGCATGCCTATCATACCATAAAATCGAACTTCTGTCCAGCAAAATCAGGACGTTCTTCTTTCACTTTACTCCAGTCAACCTGAGAAATCTTCTCTGCCAGCTCCTCCACTGTAGGGGCAAACACCGTCGTGCGCTTCTCTGCAGGCTTACCAAGAGCGCGGTACTGGGCGGTCTCCGCGTTTTTCGCTTCCCTCGCTTCATCCCGCTTATCCTCACGTTGCTTTTCTATGGAATGCTCTTTTTCCATGCGCTCCCGCTGTTTTTCGCTGTTCTTCTCCAGCTCCGCGAAGAAAGAGACTTCACCGTCATCGCCGACAGTGATTCCGATGCGGGTCACATCTTCGGCTTTGTCTCCCAGCTGTTCTTTCATCTCATCCAGTTTGGATACGGCTTCATCCAGCGTCTTCAGGTTCTTCTCCTTCACGCTTTCATCTGCCGCCATCTTCTCCAGCTCATCCGTGGAAAGCAGGGCGCTGTATTCCGCTGTCCCTCTGGACAACAGGGCAGCCGCTTCCTCATCCGTCTCATAATCAGCCACCATGATGTCCATATTTTTGTAAGTCTTCTGCAATTCCTTCAGCAGCTTCTGGGCCGCCCTGCTTAGAGTCGGAGACTTCTTCTCGTCTTTGGCCGCATTTGCGTTTCTGGCTCTGTCTGCCTTCGCATTCTCGGCTTCCTTTGCAGCCTGCGCTGTCCTGTCATAGATGCTGCTGCGATAATAACTTCCTATTTTTTCCATTTTCTGCCCTCCGTAGCTTCTCCCGGCACTGGCTGCAGGCACTGCTGCCCGGCCGATGCCGTCAAATCCGTTTTTGTTGTCACCGGACACTTTCGTCCTTCGATTCTTAAATATATTTCGGCAAAATCATGGAAAACTTTACCGAGAATCCGGGATCGGCCGAATTTCTTCCACACCTTTTCCCACAGTATCTTCCACGCCTTACCCTTTCCCGTCTTTCTTCTCGTACCTGCTCTGGATTGCCAGTATATAGACAGCCATGGCTGCTATGGTCTCCGCCATGACTCCCAGAATGGAAATGATGATGGCGGGAGAGTTCCCATACAGGAGGGGAATCCCCAGCAGCATGAACACAGCGCCATACACCAGAAAAAGCTTTCCAACCGCACGGTTATATGCCTTCACATCCTCCATGGGAAGCGTCCTCACATTGGCGAAAAACCCCACTTCCTTCCTGGCAAAAAAAGCGGCAATGCCTATGGCAATCAACAGCCCTCCGCCGCACATCCATAAGATAAATCCAACCATTGCATCCCCCATCCCGCTCTGCCTCCTCATTAAGTTTGGTATCTGCAGCGCCACAACCCACAGGCTGTCCAAACTGCTATCCTCAATGTACAGTATATTCCTTTTTTGTAAAACTTTCAATTGCTTTTTCAGGATACATACATTATACTGTTGTCATATTGTCACTTTTTTAAAACCGTGTCTGCTCCGGGCGGGGCAGATGCCAGACTTAAGTAAGGAGGCAGAATATGAAACAATACATGCAGAATTATATTCCCGAACAGAATACATCCCTGACTCCTGTTGCCGAAATCGAAGGTTTTCCCGTCCGCCCCGGCTTATTTGACGTACATGGGGCCATGATGCTGCCCGTGGGTGTGAACTTTACCGTCCACACTCATTACGGCACTTCCTGTACGCTCCTGCTCTTCCACAGAAACGCAACGACTCCCTACGCCCGGCTTCCTTTTCCCGAGGCTTACAAAATCGGGGATGTCTATTCCATGATCGTATTCGGGCTGGATATCGAGGAGTTCGAATACGCTTATCAAATTGACGGTCCCTATGAACCGGAAAACGGCCTGACCTTTGACCCACATGCCATCCTGCTGGATCCGTATGCCCGTTCCGTAGCCGGCCAGCGCCCGTGGGGAATGAAAAAATCCGGCAGTTATCATGCCCGCGTTATCAGAGATGTCTTCGACTGGGGCGCCATGCCGCAGTCCACCCGGACCATGAGCGACCTGATCATCTACGAGCTCCATGTAAGAGGCTTTACCTACCATCCTTCCTCGGGCGTAACGCACCGGGGCACCTTCGCCGGCCTGATGGAAAAAATACCCTACCTGAAAGAGCTGGGGATCAATGCGGTGGAGCTGATGCCCATCTTCGAGTTTGACGAG
>DKVC01000152.1:2897-3183 GCA_002490995.1 Lachnospiraceae bacterium UBA7188 | reverse complement strand
TAGTGTCTGTAATTTGGGCATTTTCATTCAGGAGCTGTTAAAAAAGGACCGGCGGCTGCCGGTCCAATCTCTTTTATGTTCACTGCCTTGCCGATGGTTATACAGTTAATTTTTCATTCTGAAGGCGGAGCAGCTCTGCCTCGGTCAGTCCGGTAACTTTCATGATTTTAACAAGATCGTCACCTTCATCCATCAGGGATTTAGCCATTTCTATGACTTTTTCCCTTGCTTTCTGATTACCATATTCAATTTTTTCCTTCTCATAAAGCTGTCCTAACTGTGTCAT
>DKVC01000152.1:0-2636 GCA_002490995.1 Lachnospiraceae bacterium UBA7188 | reverse complement strand
TGATTACCATATTCAATTTTTTCCTTCTCATAAAGCTGTCCTAACTGTGTCATATTGATGCGCCTCCTTATTTGATCCATGTAGTCCCTGCTTATGAATTTGTCACTTGCTACAATCACGCCGGAAAGGGTAAAAATCCGCTGTCCTTCGTCCGGTATCTGTTCAGCCAGGTCAACGATCCTCTCCAGCATATGCTGTTTCCCTTCCGTACCGGGAACCGTAAGCGGCAGGATCACCAGCCGCATCAGGTCATCATCTGCCAAAGGGATGCCGGACTGGAGCTTACCCTGAATTTCATGGAAAGCTGCTTCGCCGTCTATATGGGACAGGAAAGCCTGCTCGGTACGCAGGGTAAGGCAATCCGTTTCAAGCGTTGGTTCCGCGTTTTTTACATCGCCGGTGTAGATAACAATCAGGCGAAGGCGGAATGCCTCATCTTCCTTAAAGTATCTTTCCATTACCCTTGCGATATAATTCAGATATTTGATCTTGTTCGCTTTCTTGTATACCGATTCGTAATCTACAATCGCATAAGTGCCGTCTTCCAGCAAGAACAGGTTATCGATGCTTTTTTCGTTTGCTGCGATCTTCGGCAGGTCTGTGGGCAGCAGCTCCCTGATTGGCGGCAGGTCAATGCCATATGCCGCAAAGCTTTTTTCTTTATAGGTCTGGCCAAGGATCTTAAATAAAATATCCTTGTTCTGATAGACGATTCCTTCTGACATCATATCCCTCCATGTTCGCGTTCCTGCTCCGGATTTTCCATGTCCCTCTGTAAGAAAGCCATATACTGAATCTCCATATCCTTGTTCCGCTTTACTTCAGCTACCCGCTTATGGATTTCTCTGACCAGCGGGCCGGATGCCTGTTGTGCACAGGAATCTGTGCTGTTTTCGATATAAGCCAGGAATTCTTTCAACTCGGCATCCACATCATCCTTTTCGCCCCTGGTGCTTAAGAAAACTTCAGTAGTCTCATCACCGAGCAACAGCGACGGATCTTCCAGGCACCGGTTCTCAAAAGTGTAGATGTGCCGTCCATCGGAAAAGGGATCAAAGGTGCAGATAAAGATGATGTACGATTTCTTCAGCTTTGTGCAGCTCTCTCCAGAGGAGATCAGGCCTGAGTCGATACTGCACTGGAAATATCTTGATTTTTTGGGGAGTTCCCCTTCCCCACCGCACTGTATCTCAACAGAGTATATTGTACCCTGTCCATCGTTGATGCAGGCATCTACGCGGATGACCCCGTTGTCTGGTGTGGTGTTTTTTGGGGTGACAGGAAACCCTACTTTCTTAATGGGGACATTTAATAATTTTTCCAGTACCCTGCAGCACATTTCTTTGTCGCTCATCACCTTCCCAAATAAGAAATCGTCCGCCAGGTTCAGTTCCTGAATCGTCTTGGTTCTGTCTGCCATAGATAGCATACCTTTCTTTCTCATATTATAGCATGTTGCCGCCGTTTTGTCAGTTGCGGTTTTGAAAATTGTTACACAGGTTCCATAGGGGAATCCCTATATAAAATAAATACCCTGCAGTGGCCGGATACTTGAAAAAAGCTGCCGTTTTCAGACAGCTTTTTTCGCGGCATGGGATATGCCGGCATCATTTCCGTTTCTGCGCTTATGATTTTGGATTGGAAAAGATTTCCGATGTCACTTTCGCGACCTGGAATTCAACCGTCAGCCGGTCACATTTCCATACCCTCATGTGCGTCTGGATAAAGTCTTCCACATCCTCAAGCAGGATTCGATTGAACGTATCAGTCAGGGTAGTTTTTAAAGATGCGGCATCTGTGGCCGTACCTTCCAGCCGTTTGTATGTCTGCTGCACCCAGCCGCACTTATTGCTAAGATAAGCAGAATTTGCATGGTGGAGGTTCCAGTCATACAGCATATAGCAGGCAATCCAGCGCTGCCAGATAACAGCCGAGACCACATTTTCCTGAATGGAAATTTCTTCCTGGCCTGTTTCTGTAGATGGGCTGCTGGCAGGAAGGTTTGTCAGTTTCACCAGCAGCGGAAAACCTGAAATGTTCATCTATCATATCCTCCATTGTCTTTTATCCGCATACAGGCAGCATTGCCTGTATGTGGAAATCAGGTAAAAGCCTTTGCCGGACAGCCATGCTCAGGAAGCAATCATGTCCATGAATTCCTGCTCTGTTAGTACCCTGACACCGAGCTGCTGTGCCTTAGCCAGCTTGCTTCCGGCATTTTTCCCGTAGATCAGGTAATCCGTCTTTTTGGTGACGGAGCTGCCGGGCTTGGCGCCGAGGCTGATGATCTTGGCGTTGATGCCGTCGCGGGTGAAGTTCTCAAGCGTCCCTGTGGCTACGATAGTGCATCCTGCAAATTTACTGTCTGTTGTCTTGTCCATATGGGAGGAATCTTTTCCCGCCCTTTCTCCATCTCCGGATGCCTGTGCATCCATACCATTTTCAAAGTGTAATTCCTTCTGTAAGCTGCCCCATAACAGGAGGTGGTCCGGGCTGCGGAACCACTTATGGAGGCTGCTGCTCATGATGTCGCCGATTCCTTCCAGACAGGTAAAGTCAAAGCGGTCCAGTGCGGCCAGCCTCAGCTCCCGCAGGCTGCCATGGAAATGCCTGTCCAGTATCCTGCTGGCAGTCCT
>DKVC01000080.1:640-3626 GCA_002490995.1 Lachnospiraceae bacterium UBA7188 | reverse complement strand
GGGATGAGACGTAACGAAGTGGAGCCGAATCATCTTGGGATGAAAGGAGGCGCAATCCATGCCTAAGAATCCGAATGTAAAGAGAGTTATGGTAATCGGCTCCGGCCCCATTGTCATCGGCCAGGCAGCGGAATTTGACTATGCAGGCACCCAGGCCTGCCGTTCCCTGAAGGAAGAGGGCGTGGAGGTCATCCTGGTGAACTCCAATCCTGCCACCATCATGACGGACAGGGATATCGCGGATAAAGTATACATTGAACCTCTGGATGTGAAGGTCCTGGAGCAGATCATAGAGAAAGAGAAACCGGACAGCATCCTGCCTACCCTGGGGGGACAGGCAGGGCTGAACCTGGGGATGGAACTGGAGGAATCTGGTTTTCTGGCATCCCACGGCGTAAAGCTCCTGGGAACCACCGCGGCCACCATCCGCAATGCGGAGGGCAGGCAGGAATTCAAAGACCTGATGGAGCGCATCGGGGAGCCCTGCGCCGCTTCCAAGGTGGTGGAAACGGTGGAGGACGGCATAGAATTCACGAATTCCATCGGATATCCGGTGGTGCTTCGCCCTGCGTATACCCTGGGGGGCTCTGGGGGAGGCATTGCCCATAATCAGGCGGAACTGGAGGAAATACTGGAAAACGGCCTGCGGCTTTCCCGAGTAGGGCAGGTTCTTGTGGAACGCTGCATCGCGGGCTGGAAGGAGATCGAGTACGAAGTCATGCGGGACAGCGCCGGCAACTGCATCACCGTATGTAATATGGAAAATATCGACCCGGTGGGTGTGCATACCGGGGACAGCATCGTGGTGGCGCCTTCCCAGACCCTCAGCGACAAGGAATACCAGATGCTGCGTACCTCTGCTCTGAATATTATCAACGAGCTGCAGATTACCGGAGGATGCAATGTGCAGTTTGCGCTGCATCCCACCAGCTTTGAATATTGTGTCATCGAGGTGAACCCCCGTGTGAGCCGTTCTTCCGCCCTGGCTTCCAAGGCAACAGGATATCCCATAGCCAAGGTGGCAGCAAAGATTGCGCTGGGCTATACCCTGGACGAGATTAAAAACGCCATCACGCAGAAGACCTATGCCAGCTTTGAACCTGCGCTTGACTATTGCGTGGTCAAAATTCCCAGACTGCCTTTCGACAAGTTTATCACGGCAAAACGTACTCTCACCACCCAGATGAAAGCTACAGGCGAGGTCATGAGCATCTGTGACAATTTTGAGGGTGCCCTGATGAAGGCGATCCGCTCCCTGGAGCAGCATGTGGACTGCCTGCTGAGCTATGATTTCAGCGATTTAAGCGCGGAAGAACTTAAGGCAAAGATGAAAGTGGTGGACGACCGCCGGATCTGGATGATTGCCGAAGCAATCCGCAAAGGCATCAGCTATGAGGAAATACATGCCATAACCATGATAGATATATGGTTTATTGATAAAATAGCCATTCTGGTGGAGATGGAAGAGGCGCTGAAGACCCGGGAACTGACGCCGGAGCTGTTGAAGGAAGCCAAGCGGATTGAATTTCCGGACAATGTGATCGCCAGGCTTACCGGCAGGAGCCAGGCGGAAATCAAGGCCCTCCGATACGGGAACGGCATCCGTGCGGTTTATAAAATGGTGGATACCTGCGCGGCGGAATTTGCGGCGTCTACCCCCTATTACTATTCCGTTTACGGGGGAGAGTGCGAAGCCAATGGGGAGGAAATCACTAAACTCGAAAGTACCTCGTTAAGTGATTTCAATCTTCCCATGGAAGAATGCCCAAAGTGCGGGCATTCTTCCGGGGATGACTTTTATGCGTTTCAGGAGGAGGTCGGGTTGCGGGAGCAGGAGGCTGGCGCTCGGAAGCCTGCAGGTTCAGGGGATATCCCACCGGCAGAATCCGGGATTCGGGAGTCCGGGCGCGGAGAGAACGCAGAAAGCGGCCGCTGCGAACGCGGGGACGCCGGTAAAGAAGAGAGGCGTAAAAAGGTATTGGTCCTGGGTTCCGGCCCCATCCGCATCGGCCAGGGAATCGAGTTCGATTACTGTTCGGTGCACGCTACCTGGGCGTTTTCCAAGGCAGGCTATGAAACCATTATTATCAATAACAACCCTGAAACGGTGAGTACGGACTTCGATATCGCGGACAAGCTCTATTTTGAGCCGCTGACGCCGGAGGATGTGGAATCTGTTGTAGATATCGAAAAACCGGACGGCGCGGTGGTTCAGTTTGGGGGCCAGACAGCCATTAAGCTGACGGAGAGCCTGATGAAGATGGGAGTCCCCGTATTAGGCACCAAAGCGGAGGATGTGGACGCTGCTGAGGACAGGGAGCTTTTTGATAAAATACTGGAAGAGACAGGCATTCCCCGGGCAGCAGGCGGTACGGTGTACACGGCGGAGGAGGCGAAGGCCGTGGCCAACCGCCTGGGGTATCCGGTGCTGGTGCGCCCTTCTTATGTGCTGGGGGGCCAGGGCATGCAGATTGCCATTTCCGACCAGGAGATTGAGGAATTTATGGCAATCATCAACCGGATTGCCCAGGACCATCCCATTCTGGTGGACAAGTATTTACAGGGAAAGGAAATCGAGGTGGATGCCGTATGTGACGGCACGGATATCCTGATTCCCGGTATTATGGAGCATATCGAACGGACCGGCGTGCATTCCGGGGACAGTATTTCGGTTTATCCCGCCCATACCATCGGCAAGCTGGTGAAGGACAAGATTGCGGAATACACCAGAAGGTTGGCAAAAGCGCTGCATGTAAAGGGACTGATCAATATTCAGTTCATTGCTATCGGTGAAGACGTATATGTCATCGAAGTGAATCCCAGGTCTTCCCGCACCGTGCCTTACATCAGCAAGGTGACGGGGATCCCCATTGTGGATTTGGCTACGGAGGTCATCATCGGCAAGACCATCCGGGAACTGGGCTATGAGCCTGGACTGCAGCCGGAAGCACAGTATTATGCAATCAAGATGCCGGTATTTTCCTTT
>DKVC01000080.1:0-298 GCA_002490995.1 Lachnospiraceae bacterium UBA7188 | reverse complement strand
GGGGCCGGAGATGAAATCCACGGGAGAGTGCCTCGGAATTGCCAGGGAGTTTCACGAAGCGCTTTATAAAGCATTTCTGGGAGCCGGGGTGCATCTGCCCAGGCATAAGAATATGATTATCACCGTGAAGGATGCTGACAAGGGGGAGGCAATCGAGATAGGCCGCCGCTTTGAAAGGCTGGGGTATACCATATACGCTACCAGGAGTACCGCGGCTGCGCTGAACGAAGCCGGGGTTAAAGCCAGGAAAGTAAACAAGATTTCACAGGAATCGCCGACGGTTATGGACTTGATTCTG
>DKVC01000194.1:4986-5212 GCA_002490995.1 Lachnospiraceae bacterium UBA7188 | reverse complement strand
ATAAACTTTAATCGTCAAAACTGGGTAATTACCCCACCCAGTTGCCCTGCTCAATCGAAAATAGCTTCCGGTCATTTGATGTTCCGGGAAGTACAGTCTGTGGAAGGAGAGATACTCAGGCTGTTTGCCCTGGAGCCGGGGACAACGCAAGGCCAGCTTGCAAAAATGTTGAATGCGAATGTATACTCACGGTCACAAATACTTGCCAATCTGAATGTATAACGAG
>DKVC01000194.1:0-4710 GCA_002490995.1 Lachnospiraceae bacterium UBA7188 | reverse complement strand
GAATGTATAACGAGTGAGCGCTCGTGCAATATTGGGTTCAAATTCGGCAAATGTATGCGCTCACGAGTATGAATACAGTCAAATATGATGTGAGAAAGCTTCAGGAGAAAGGCTTTCTGGAACGGGTGGGTACATCAAGAAAGGGATACTGGGTTGTAAAGGAGAGGGTATGAGCATCTGGGGAGACAGGCTGGCCGATATAGATGACGATTATCTGATCGGCCTCAGCAATAAGGGAATCGTCAAGCGTGCATACAAGGATAAAGGAGAGGTTGCAGCGAAGGTTCTGAGTACAGAGGGAGACGCATCCGTGAAAGTGGGGGAGGAAACCGTCACGGTGCGGTATCCCCTGGCGGAGAGCAAATGCACCTGTCCTTCCAGAAGCATGTGCCGCCATGTGGTGCAGGCGATACTGGTTTTAAAAGAGAAGTGCATGGCGGAAGGAGCAGGTGGACACGGGGGAGAAGAGACATCTTCACCAGGGCAGCAGCTAGGTCAGAACGTTCAGGCGGCTGAGTGCACGCAGCCAGGCCAGAATATCCAGGCGACCGAGAGCATGCAGCCAGGCCAGAAGGTTCAGGCGGCCGAGTGCGCGCAGCCAGGTCAGAAGGTCCAGGCGGCCGAGTGCGTGCAGCCAGGTCAGGATGTCCAGGCGGCCGAGTGTGCACAGCCAGGTCAGAACGTCCAGGCGGTTGAGAGTGTGCAGCCAGGTCAAAGCAGCCAGCAGGTGCAGAGTGAACAGCCAGTGCAGGAGCAAACACTGGTTTGGACAGAAATAAACGCCTGTCCATTTGAAAAACTGAAAAAGGCGCTGGGAGTCCGACAGTTCCAGTCCTTTGTAAATCAGGTGGCCGCCGGGGTCCGTCCCGGGATCAGGTCATCCTCCGTGGTTACGGTACAGCTGCCCCGGCAGGAGCATACGGTCAAGTTGCTCTCCCCGCTGGAGTATTCCACCTGCAGCTGCCATAAGAAGGAACTGTGTGTACATAAGGCATCCGCTATTCTATGGTGCCAGCTGGAGGCAGGCAATCTGACGAAGGAAGCACTGCTTGGGGAGATGGCTGAAACCCAGGAATATGATATGGTTCATGTGAAGGATGCGGCAGGGCAGATGAAGGCATTTCTGGAGGAACTGTTTGCCACAGGGCTTTCCCGGACTTCGCCGGATGTGCTGGATTACCTGGAGCGGCTTGCTATCATCAGCCATAATGAGGGGCTGGCGAAGTTTGAAGGCTATTTCCGGGCGCTTTCCGACTCTTATGACCGATATTTTGCACGGAAAGCTGCCTTTAAGACGGAAGATCTTATGGAGCAGATCGCAAGGCTTTACAGACGGGTGGAAATGCTGCTGCAGGCGCAGGACTCTGGCGGAGTGGCCAGGCTTGCCGGAGAATTCCGGGCGGATTATATCCCTGTGGGGAATCTGAACCTGATCGGGATTGCCATGGAGCATTTTGAGAGCCAGACCGGGTATGAGGGGGAGACCATCTATTTTCTGGAGGAAAATACGAAAAAGTGGTACACTTACACCAATGCCAGGCCTGTATTTTATGATTCGAGGAAAAGAAGGGGATATGCGGAAAAGGGGCAGGCTCCCTGGGGGCTTAACCTTGCTTTTGAGAACCTGCTGAAGGTCAGGATTCATCTCACAGGGGCAAAGTGTGACGAAAGGAACCGGCTTTCTTCCAGCCAGGAGACGAAGGGGGAAGTTAGCGGGGAACAGGGCCTGCTGTATTCTGATATAAAGGACTGGTATTACCGGGATTTCGACAATCTGTTTTCGGAGCAGATCGGTAAACAGCAGAAGGCCTGGCTTGCAGAGCAGAGAGATGCAGGTAGTCCCGTGGGACAGGAAAATGGGAGAGACTCAGGGAATGGGACGGACAGTGCATCCGGAAACGGGACGGAGCTGGTATTTGTTCAGCCGTCTTCCTGCGCAAAGGCAGAATTCTCTCAGACAGGACAGCAGCTGACTCTGCCGCTCTATGATAAGTCAGGGCGGGAAATTCTGGTTGAGGTAGTTTATTCCAGACAGGAATCCGGCACCATACGGTATCTGGAGAGGATTTCCGAGAGGAAGCTGCCATGCTTTATCGGGAAGGTTTATCTGAAGGACGGGCGTGTGCGGATGTATCCGGTGGATTTGGTGGAGCTGGACGAAGATTTCTGTGTGGCTGAAATTGCGGACGGGAAGGTGTCTTACAAAGGCGGCAAGGGAGAGCAGGTCGGGAAATCTGTCGAAGCTGACAGGGGAGAGCAGAGCGGGAAGCCTTCCAAAGCTGACAGGGGAGAGCAAAGCGGGAAGCCTTCCGAAGTCGACAGGGGAGAGCAAAGCGGGAAGCTTTCCGAGGTTGATCGGGGAGAGCAAAGCGGGAAGCCTTCCGAAGTCAACAGGGGAGAGCAGAGCGAGGTATCTTCCCACGGTGACTGGGAAGAACGGGGTGTGATATTCTCAGGACGCAGGACGAAATATGAGGCCATGGAAGATTTGACGGCGGAGGCTGCCTCCCTGATGGAGGATTTGTACCAGAGCGGTTTTGACACAGTTCACGACAGTACGCTGAAAGACATACAAAAAGCCGCAGAATTGACCGGGCAGTATGGGATGGCGTATCTGTCGGAACTGTTGTCTGCCATGGCAGAGGAAATCAGTTTAAGCCGTCATCGGATGGAAAGAAAGACGGCATCCATGGCAGGGCTTTACACGAAGGTAAGTGAATATCTGTACCTCTGCAGGCAGAAGACAGCGTATGACCGGGGAGAAAATTATTATTGTAATTCCGTGCACTAAAGGACGATAACCCATAGGTATAGAACCTGTTGGGATGGGCGGGTCAGGAATTTGCTTCCCTATATCCGAGCCAACTCACACAGATAGACGTATGCCCGTTCGTCATGAGATTTCATACGGTCGATTAGGGTGGCAAACAGGCGCCGGTTTTCCGGTTCAGCCAGCTGGCGTATCTGTTTTTCACCACGCTCCCAGCCGCCCAGGACGGGGATCATTTCTTCCCATATTATCTTTGATACATGTTCAAATTCCTGTGCGGCGCGGTTTAACTTTTCCGTCTGCGCGGGATATTTTTCTGCCAGTCTGCGCAGGTATTTCGCTGCATGGAGGCGGCCGTCGGAGAGGCAGTCCATGGCGTCTCCGTGGCACATCATGCGTTCCACCAGTACCGGAAAGACCGCATCCCGGGGGAAATCCCTGTCGCATAAAATCGCGTCTTTCCAGGCGTCATAGGCAAGAGTTCCCCTGGCAAAGGTTCCGCACATGCGCCCTTTTAAAGCCTCTGCAGCATTTTGCAGGACTTCCTTCGGGGTAAGAGGGGGAAGCGCCTCTGTGCCGGTGGCAATCAGGGCAGTGGTTTCCGGATTCTCCCACCAGTCCCTTGTGAGGAAATAGCCGTTTTTCTCAAACTGCACGCTGGACTGGTACTCCGGGTATTCCTGGAAAACGTTCCACCCCGTCAATACATTGCCGTTTTCCCGATAACCGGTGATGACACAGGCTTCCGGCGGACCGATGATTCCCAGAGCGATGACAGGATTCCCGGCGTTAACCTCGTTCCGGATAAAAGCCATGAAATCTTCCTTTTTCGTGTCCGGAGTCCGCTTCATTATTTTCAGATTTCGTTCCATGGCGTGCATGCCCTGCCGGAATATCTCATCCGGGTCATCATAGGTAAAAACGGCATCCACATTGCCGCCGTCCCAGCAGGAGGTATTCCAGTTCAGACGGAAGGCTGCGCCGCTTTCCGCCATTGCGCGGGTGTAGTCTGTAGGGATGCCCAGGTATTTGGCGCAGGACAGGATGCACATGGGGAAAGGGGTGCAGCCGTCTGTTCCATAGGCGACTCTGGGGACGCCGTAAAGAATTGTTGTGTCATTTATATCCATTTTTATAATCCGCCTTTCTGCGAAAGTTCAAATTTCTCCTGTTCCGCTTCCGTAACAGTCCCGCCCGGTACCAGTGCATGGGCACAATGGGGGATACTTTTGGCAGTACTTGTTTTGTCCGCTTCAGAACACTGCAGTTTTTCAGCCGGTTCAGGCAATCCCACCCCGAATACACCGGCGCAGAGCCGTATGCGTGTCAGCAGCGGCTGAACCGAACGAAACTGCGATGGCGTGTAACCCGTGTAACGTTTGAAAACCCGGGAAAATACGGTTCTGCCCGAAAAACCGTAACGCGTTGCGATGTCCACGATTGTTTCATTTGTATACAGAAGTTCCTGGGCAGCGTTTGCAATCTTCCGTTCCTGCACATAGCGGGAAAGGGATTTACCGGTATTCTGTCGGAAGATATCCCTGACATGCGCCAGGGAAAAGCCTGTCTGCGCTGCGAGTTCTTCCAGGTTGATGTCCTCCTGCACCCTGGTTTCCACAAAGGTACAGACGGACCATATGAGAATGTAATGATTCATTTCAGGATGTATGCTCACCTCCGGATTCAGATTGATTGCTTCGAAGCAAGCCCAGTATAACACAGTTTTGACAGTTGTGCGCGACGATTTTGAGGAGGAGCGGACAGCGGCTGACTATTCCGTCTCTGCAATTTCTTTCCGTATTGCCTCTATGTCATCCTGCGAGAAACTGGACACTATGAAAGCAATCTCTTCTGTGGGGTAGTTTTTTCTGATCATTTTGATCACAGATTCTCTTGCTGCCTGCCGTTTTTCTGTTTCAGCTTTAGCAAGAGCCAGCTGC
>DKVC01000111.1 GCA_002490995.1 Lachnospiraceae bacterium UBA7188 | reverse complement strand
ACCCTTTTGTCGCCCAAATCATAAGATTTATGTGTACACACATAAAATTTACAAAAATATGCGTACACATTTGTTGAATTTGAAATATGTGTACACATAGCATGTAATATTCTCATCACTCGAACAATACATCACAACGAACCACCACAAAGAAGGGAGTGCCACAATGAAAATAAAAAATAGCACACTGGCAAACGGCCAGCTGATTCAGCTTCTCGGCTCCTACAAAGAAGCCGTTATCTTCAAAAATTACCATGTTTCTAGCTTTTTTTATATAGGTTTCCGTTTCCCTGTATTCTAAAATAGAATCAACAAATAAAACAGCATCTGCCTGTACGGCCAGCGGCTCTGCATCAGGGGGAGTGCCGAAAGTACTGAAAATACCGAAAGTGCTGAAAGTGCCGGAAATACTGCAGGTATCAGAGGTGCCGGAAATACTGTAGGCGTCAGAAGTACCGAAAATGCTGCAGGCACTGGAAGGGCGGATACGGAACAGGAAGAGGAGGAGATTTGGTGAAAAAAGCAAAATCAAAAGCTGTAAAGCCCTATAAAGAGCATCTTGGCTTTGTGGGCGGGCTGCATGAACTGTGGAAAAACAAGATGTTGTACCTGATGACGCTTCCCACCATTGTCTGGGTATTGATATTTTGTTACTACCCGATGTACGGTGTGCTGATCGCGTTTAAGGATTTCAACTACAAGGACGGTATCTGGGGGAGCCCTTGGGTGGGACTGAAAAACTTTCAGTTCCTCTTCAATTACAAAGGCGTAGGCAGAATATTTTTCAATACGATTTTCCTGAATGTGCTGTTTATCGCCAGCGGAACGATTCTGTCCATTGTCCTGGCACTGGTCTTTGTGGAGATTAAGAACAAGGTTTACAACAAGGTGGTGCAGACCATCGCCATCTTCCCTCATTTCGTTTCGTGGACGGTAGTTGCCATGTTCATGAGCGGTATCATAGGGGGCAGCGGTATCCTCACAAGGTGGGTTATGGAAAACGGCGGGGAAGATCCTTCTTTTTATACGACGCCCGGATGGTGGCCGTTGATTCTGGTACTCTTGAAGATATGGCAGGGTGCAGGATACGGAACCATTGTTTATGTGGCTGCGATTACTGGTTTTGACCAGGAAATGTATGAGGCGGCCAGAGTGGACGGAGCCACCAGACTTCAGCAGATTACCAGAATTACAATGCCGCTTCTGAAGACTACGGCTATCATGCTGACCATCATGAGCGTGGGCAAGATCTTCAATGGTGATTTCGGAATGATTTACGCGCTGGTGGGTGACAATGCTTCCCTGTATCCCAGTACGGATGTTATCGACACTTTCGTGTACAGGGCGCTGCGACAGCTGAACAATCTGGGAATGAGTACCGCGACGAGCCTTTTCCAGTCAGTGGTAGGACTGGTTCTGGTATTTGCGACAAACTTTGCCACCAAAAAGGTGGAGCCCGATGCGGCTATTTTTTAGGAAAGGGGTGAGAAAAATGGCAAAAACTAAAGTACGAGCAAGCAGGATCAGGAAATCTAGAGGAGAGGTACTATTTGAAATCGTGGTATACGCCATAGCCACAGTGTTCTGTATTTACTGCCTTTTCCCGTTTGCCATCATCCTGGGGAGCAGCTTTGAGACGGAGGCCAATTTCGCCACAAACGGATTTCCGATTATTCCCAAGGATTTTACCACACAGGCATACAAGGTGGTGCTGGGAGATGCACAGATTTTCCGGGCTTATGGGGTGACTATCTTTACAACCGTGGCCGGAACCATTTTCAGTATGTTCCTGACGATTACCATGGCATACCCTCTTTCCCTTAAGAAAGTGAAGTTCCGTAATGCGATTACCTTTTTTGTCTACTTCACCATGCTGTTCGGAGGCGGCCTGGTTCCTACATACCTGTTGATTACCAAGAACCTGGGGATGAAGGATAATATCTTCGTACTGATCCTGCCGGTGGCTTTCGGTGCATGGAATATGTTCCTGATGCGCAACTTCTTTAACGGAATACCGCATGAACTTTCGGAATCCGCATATATGGACGGTGCAAATGATTTCCAGATTCTGTGGAAGGTCATACTTCCCGTGTCTGTGCCGGGCATTGCAACCCTGAGTTTATTCTATGCTCTGGGCTATTGGAACCAGTGGTTCAATGCCATGCTGTACCTGGATGACAGCAAACTTTTCCCCTTACAGTATCTGCTGATGCGCATGCTGCGGAATGCGGATGCCATGAAGGAAATGGCAAGGAGTACCGGTATTTCCGCAGGGGAGATTCCAACCAACTCCCTGCGCATGGCTACCACGGTAGTAGCTATCGGCCCCATCATCTTCCTGTACCCTTATGTACAGAAGTACTTCACCAGCGGCCTTACGGTCGGCGCGATCAAGGGATAACGAAATGATTTATCTGCCCCATGACTGAGGGGCAACGGTTTTCCGGAGTCATGGGGTATATAAATAAAAAGAGCATCTGTTTGTACCGGGCAGCACTGCGGCAGATGTGGAACCCAAAACAGTATTTGTCCGCACAGTGCCCGAAGGATCTACGGAAGCATCCGTGTCCTGGAATGTGCGGTCAGATGCAGAAATAAAATCATCAGGAGGAATAAGAATGAAAAACAGGATTTTCAAAAAAACAATGGCAATGGCCCTGGCAGGAGCCATGACCCTTTCAATGGCAGCTTGCGGCAATGATGATGCAGGAAGCAGCCAGAGCAGCACGCAGTCTGACAGTCAGCAGTCAGAGCAGACCCAGAGTTCCGGGGAGAGCCAGGCAGAAAGCCCCGCTGAAAGCTCTGAGGATGCAGGAAGCCAGGCAGAGGCGCCCCAGATTGAGGACACCACCATCAAGATCCGTGTCATGAACGAATTCCGCAATCTGGACAAAGTGCTGGCAAAATACGAGGAGATGACAAAGGATGATCCCATCATGAGCAAGATTCATCCTGAATTTGCCTGGGTTGCCGGCGGCGATTACAAGGATAAGCTGACCACAGCCATGATCGGGCAGGAGGATTTCGATCTGATGTTCTGCGGCGGCTGGCATGGCCTGAGTACCTTTATCCAGGACGGAAACTTTGCTGATTTGTCTTCTTACTTTAATAATGATGCTTTTCCCGGTTTGAAGACAGCGTTTTCTGATGAATTTGTACAGGCAATGACTTCCTACATTCGTCAGGAAGACGGTTCTTACCAGAAGGGTATCTACGGTATCAACCTGGCCACCTTCTACGAGGACAGCCGTGGATTCATGTACCGTGAGGATCTTCGCAAGAAATATGACTGTGCGCCTATTACGGATGAAGAGAGCCTGATGGAGTTCGCTAAGACGGTTCAGGAAAACGAAGACGGAATGATCGGCGTAAGCCTTTGGAACTTCTTCCGCATGGATACCCCCTGGTATTCTGCAAAGCATGACCATGTATTCACACAGGATAATGTCAATGTGCTGGGTGACCAGACCTGGGTATGGGTTGGCCTGAGCGATGACAACAAGACTGTCCTCAACGCCGTTGTGGCAGGCGACCCGGCAGAAGAATTTGCTAAGATGCCAGCAGGCTATCAGGAAGATTTCATTACCGCATATGCGGTAGAGCGTACCAAGTGGAATCCTTATCTGAACCCCAACCGCGGCGGCACCGACACGGTAGAGCGCCCTGCAGCCATGACCTACAGCGCTCTGAGCGAGTATGAGAGCAAGGTGAAGACGGCTCTGGAGGCCAATCCGGATGAAGAGTACGGCTTCTATGTAATTGAGGATGCACAGAGAAATATGGAGCCCGGCGCAGTAATCTGTGACATGGCAACCAATAACTGGCTGGTAGTTCCCGAGTGGTCAGAGAAGACCGATGCCGTAATGTACTTCCTTGACTGGATGTTCGGCAATCAGGAGGCGCATGACCTGTTCGAGCTTGGTATTGAGGGTGAGGATTGGGAAGCTGTAGGAACCGATGGCTTCAGAAAGCTGGATATCGATGAGAACCTTGCGTACTCCATGCCCACATACTCCTTTACACAGAACCCTACTTACATCAGGGTGAGCGAGTTTGTCAGTGAGAATCCTGAGATTAAGTCCCGCTTCGACTATATGTATGATCCTTCTACCTATGAGCTGAGCCCGCTGTCCGGATTCGTATTTGACACTACCAATGTGGAGACACAGATTGCCAATGTATCTGCTCTTTCCAACGAGCTGCAGCTGACCATCTCCATGTACGATGCAGACGAGGCAGTTGAGAAGATCACCCAGTGGCATGCAGACGCTGAGGCAGTAGGTCTTGAGGAGATCCGTGCAGAGCTGATTTCCCAGATTCAGGCATTCCTGGATGCTAAGAATGCTAATTAGTAAAGTACACATGTTCTGAGGATAAGGGCGGTTGCGTGTAAAAAACAGGCGGCCGCCTGATTTCAATTTACAGAAGAAGCATAAAAAAGGAGGGCATAAATATGGGACAGGAAACAGAAAATTTACGGATCTACCCCGTTCCGAAAGAGGCTGTATTACAGGAGGATTACTGTCTGCGGGTCAGGAGCGTGGGAACGGAGGACTGGCATGAACTGAAGGCTTACAGAGTAAAGGTGGATATGCATGATGTGAGATGTGCATCCATGGCATACTTTGATTTCAGCGGAAAAGTGGAGGTAGAGATTACATTTCCAAAATTCTATACAGTGTACCGTGTAGATATACGTCCTGTTTCGTTAGGAATACGGGCAGATAAAGAGGCAAAACGGATCACTTTCGTGCTGGATA
The DNA here is from genome assembly GCA_002490995.1 of Lachnospiraceae bacterium UBA7188. Lineage (GTDB taxonomy): Bacteria > Bacillota > Clostridia > Lachnospirales > Lachnospiraceae > Acetatifactor. Next base: position 21,800 of record DKVC01000111.1, on the reverse strand, counting down.
AGCCGGTCAATCTCTCGGTGGAGGTCAATAAGGACCGTTTCCACAATCTGCACTTTTTTGCAGGGGCGATAGAAGAGATGCCGGACAAGACAGGAGAGAATGTGCTGGTGGTGTCAGGCTCCCTGGAAAAGCCGGGCTTTTTGGGGGACGGCATCAACGCACAGCTGGAGACGATGCCGGAAGGAAGGATGCTCTATGTGGAGCCAGGCATCTACTATATCGGGGAAAGCGTCTGGCATCTGCCTTCGCATACCCATATTTATCTGGAGGGCGGCGCCATACTGATCGGCGGCTTGGCTTTAGAGCATGGAGAGGGCCTGCAGATCCGCGGCAGAGGAATCCTGTATCTGGCAGACTATCACAGGTTCAGCTCCATAAACGGTATACGGCTCAACCATTCCCGTGATATCGCGATTGAGAACCTAATTTTCATCAATCCACCGCACTACACAGTGTCTCTCGGGGATTGCGAGGATGTGCTTATCCGCAATATCAAATCCTTCAGCTGTGAGGGGTGGAGTGACGGCGTGGATATGATGAGCTGCAGGAGGGTGCTGGTGGAAGGGTGCTTTCTGCGGACGTCTGATGACTGTGTGGCAATCTATGGAAGCCGCTGGGATAACTTTGGCGGCAGCAGGGAGATAACGGTGCGGAACATGACGCTCTGGGCGGATGTGGCGCACCCCACCATGATAGGCACTCACGGGGATTATCGGCAGGAAGGGGATGTAATCGAAGATATTACATTTGAAAATATTGATATTCTGGAGCACCATGAATTTCAGCCCGGCTACCTGGGGGCACTGGCAATCAATGCTGGAGATAAGAACCTGGTGCGGAATGTGACCTACCGGGATATCCGAATCGAGCCTTTTGAACACGGGAAGATACTGGATTTCCAGGTAAAATGGAACCGGGATTACAATCCGGCGCCGGGCAGGGGGATCCGGGATATTCTGGTTGAAAATGTGCGGGTGCTGTCCGGGGACGGGGAAGAACCCTCGGTGATCGCGGGATACAGCGGGGAATTTCCGGTGCAGGATGTGCGGATCCGGGATTTCTACCGGGACGGCAGGAAGGCACAGAGCCTTAAGGAGGCAGGGATCGTTGTGGGGGATTTCGCAGAGAATGTGGGGATGGAATAGGCGAAGCCTGCCCGGCTCTGGGGCGTGTGTGATATAGAGATGAGATTTGGATAGGCTGTGATTCTTAAGGGTAACAGCCGCCTGTTCTCCGGGAAAGTGCAGTTTCAGAGAAAAAGAACATCAAAAAACGTGCAATTTTATTTCAAATAATTGTCAAAAAACATGCAATTTGTAATAAAAAGATTGTCAAATTCTATGCATATTCTGTTGACAAACGGGTATCCTATTCTCTATAATAAGAAGAAAAGAAAAGATGGTACCGGATATGCTGAGAAGAAAAATTTATGACACGCTGCTGCAGTGGCGGAGGAACAAGAGTAAGGAGTGTCTCCTGGTAAAGGGAGCAAGGCAGGTCGGCAAGACTTTCATTATAGAGAAATACGGAAGAGAGCAGTATGCCAGTTATATCTATATCAATTTTTATAAGAATCCGGAGCACAAGGCGATTTTCGAGGGTTCTCTGGAGCCGGGGGAGATTTACAAGAAGATATCCCTGTATGTCAGGGATGTGGTTTTCGTACCCCATGACACGCTGATTTTCCTGGACGAGATCCAGGACTGCTCCAACGCCAGGACTGCGCTGAAGTTCCTGGCTATCGACGACTTATATGACGTGATTGCCTCCGGATCCCTGCTGGGTCTGCATTACAAGGAGATGGTGTCCATTCCTGTGGGCTATGAGCGGACACTGGAGATGTACTCCCTGGATTTCGAGGAATTCCTGTGGGCCATGGGAAAGGGGGAAGAGGCCATAGGGGCTTTGAGGGGATATTTTCAGCGCAGGGAGAAGGTGGAGCCTGGCATCCATGAACAGTTCATCGGGCTGCTGCGGGAGTACCTGGCGGTGGGCGGGATGCCGGAGGCGGTGAACACCTTCCTGCGGAGCAGCAATTTCCAGGAAGTCTACGCCACCCAGAAGAAAATCATGGAAAGCTACCAGGAGGACATCAAGCATTACGCATCCACTCCTATGCGGCAGAAGATTGCAGACTGCTACCAGTCCATCCCCAGGCAGCTGGCAAAAGAATATACGAAATTTCAATATAAAGTAGTCAGCAAAGAGGGCAATGCCAGGCGGTACGAGAACTGCCTGAACTGGCTGGCGGACGCGGGCATGATCAAAATGTGCGTCAATGTCTCCACCCCTCTTTTCCCCCTGGTGGCCTATGAGAAGCCGGATCAGTTCAAGGTATATGTTACCGATATCGGCCTGCTCACTTCCCTCTACGGATATGAGACTCAGGCCGCCCTGGTGAAGGATACACTGAAAGGGCCTGCCAAGGGCGGGATATATGAGAATCTGGTTTTTGACATGCTGATCAAACGTGACTTTTCCCTGAATTATTTTAAAAATGGCAATAGCACACAGGAGATTGAATTTCTCTATACCCGGGAGGGCGGGGTTGTTCCCATAGAGGTGAAGCCCAAAAACGGGGCCACTCTGTCATTGAATCGGTTTATGGAGGAATATGAGCCCGCTGTCGCTTACAAATTGGTGTCGGGGAATGTGGGAGTGAGCGGGACAAAGGTTACGCTGCCGCTGTATATGGCGATTTTTCTGTGAAAAATTTTGCAATGGAAATCCTTTTTGAAAATATCGATGTACTGGAGCATCATGAATTCCAGCCGGGATACCTGGGAGTTCTGACGATCAATGCCGGTGATAAGAACCTGGTGCGGAATGTGACTTATCGGGATATCCGTATAGAGCCCTTTGAACACGGCAAGGTATTGGATTTCCAGGTAAAATGGAATCGGGATTACAATCCGGCACCGGGCAGGGGAATCGAGCATGTTCTGGTGGAACGGGTCAGCGTGTTGTCGGGAGACGGCGAGGAACCGTCCGTGATTGCAGGGTATAGTGAAAAATTTCCGGTGCGGGATATTGTCATCCGGGATTTTTATCGGGACGGCAGGAAGGCGGAGAGCCTGGAGGAAGCAGGGATTGTTGTGGGGGAGTTTGCGGAGGATGTGGGGATAAAGCAGGCGATTCCAGAGGGTCGCTCCTAAAAGGTATTTGTATGAACACTTTCCAGAAATCACTGTATCAGAAAGAATGGCATATTTGCGGCTCCTTTATCAATCCGGATACCTTTGCAGGAGCGATAACGTTGATCAACCAACGAAAGGTGACGTTTGACAGGATTATCACCCATACTTACGCCGTATCGGAACTGGAACGGGCGATTCAGGCGCAGGCAGGAAGTGAATCTCTGAAAGTGATTGTAAAGGCCTGAGGGTTTGGACGTGAACGTGAACATGAAAGTGTGATGGTGTCATTATTTTGCGGAAGCTGCCGCGGCAGGATAGAATCTGGCCTGCCGCTACAGCTTTCTGTTTTTCTTTATATCAGATATTCCGGTCAGTTAAACATCGATATTCCATATTTAATTTTACGATATATTTTATATCCCAGGGTGACAAACAGGGATATGACAATGTAGAATGTGGAAAAAATTCCTGCTGTGCCGCCTACAATCAGTATTAATAATGTTACGATATTCATGAGTTATCTCTCCTTCAGATTCATTTTCGGGTATCCAAAACAAAGCCTGCGAAAGCAGCAGGCAGAATCGGATACATGATATATTTTTCTTCACAACCGTTAAGGGGGAACAAGCTCCGGATAACCACGCGCATTGAGATGCTTAGGAATTGTCGGAAAATAACTGCTACGACATTTCCTTATGCACGATGAAAGCTGGCATACGAAAACAGACCCTCCGGCGATACAGACGGCAAAGGGCAAACAGCTATTTACGGATGTTCCCTCGATTTTATGGAGTTACAGGAGAGATGGCTTCTGGCCGTCCTGACGGTGGATATAGCTTATGATGACAGTGTTGCTTGGAGCCTCCTGAAAGAGTTCCCGCGGATACTGGGAGGCCAGATACAGCAGGGACAGAGAAAACAGGAGCAATGCACAGAGGAGCATACCAAACCCTCTGCCGGTACGGACGGAAGATCTCCCTGGGGTATGCCGGAGGGAGAGCATTGCTTCATATTGGGTAAAAGTCCTGTTTTCGTATATCTGTGCCAACGGTGCAGCCTTGCTCCCGGATCGGATGGAGGCATCCCGGAAATTACTCTGTAAGTGAAAGAAATCCGGATTTACACACTCAAAAAAGGAATCTGCCGGAATATTTCCGAAGCACATTCCCAGAAGAAGCATACATATTAAACCGAACAGGGGTAAGGAATTCCTTCTGGCGTGCATATGTTCCTCCGCATCACAAAAGCTGAAATACCTGTTTATTATAGCAGATTTCCTCTTTTTTGCAACCATAATAAATAAGGATATTAAGATATTATGATGCCGGTGATGCCATATTAAGATGCCCGGTGAGGAAAGGCATCGGAAAGGAATCTGAAGGGATGCGGAACCGAATATTGACATATCCCGGCAAATTATGTATGATATATTCGCGAGCGCATTCATTTTCCAATTTTCTGTTCTGCATCATAGAATCAAAGAAATGATTCCATGATTCAAAATACATTACGGAAGGATGAGAGAAAGTCAGAAATATGGCGAGAAATATATATGAATGGGAGAGGGAATAATTTTAATCTGATCCGCCTGCTGGCTGCTTTGCTGGTGCTGGGTGGGCACTCTTTTGTATTGACAGGGAGTACACCGCCTTCATTTTTGGGTTCGGCGCCTCACAGGCTGGGAATTATTTTGTTTTTTACGGTAGGCGGATATCTTATTACGGAAAGCTGGAAGCGGGATCCCGATTATCTCTGCTATCTGATCCGGCGGGTTTTCCGGATTTTTCCGGCGCTTATTACCTGTATTGCCGTACTTACGTTTATGATTGGCCCGCTGCTGTCTGCATACACTCTGAAAGAATATTTTACGGATAACGGTACATGGAATTATTTAAAAAATATGAGGCTGTATGTCAATTATACGTTGCCGGGCGTTTTTTCGCAAAATCCCATATCCACAGCAGTGAATGGCTCACTGTGGAGTCTTCCCGTGGAATTTTTCATGTATCTGCTGATTCCGGCGATTTATGAGGTTGGCAGAAAGGGTGGTGGTAAGATACATATTCTGCTGACAGTGTCTGTGTGTGGTATTTCAGCATGGAAGCATATTGCTGTTCCTGAATGGAGTTTTGTAATATATGGCACAGACCTGGGACAGGCTCTGGAGGTGGTACCATATTATTTTCTTGGCAGTCTGGCGGCAACGTTGGAGATAAAGAGGATATGGAATCTGCAGCTGGCGCTGATCTTGTACATAATCTGCCAGTGCCTTCCCTGCGGCGATGCGGTGGGAATGCTTTTGGCTTTTGCCGTAGTGCCGTATATCGTGTTTTCGTTCGCATTTTGTGAAAATCCGTTTGGAGGGAGGCAGTGTCTACGGAATAAGCTGAAATTTTCCTATGGGCTGTATCTGTATGGATTTTTTGCCCAGCAGCTGGTGATAGAATGGCTGTGGAAAAGGGGGCTTCCCCTGAGGGCAGAGGTGGTGATGGTGTTTGGGCTGATTCTGGCCGGAGTACTGGCTGTAGCCAGTGAAAAGCTGGTAGAGGAACCTGCCCGGAAATTATCTCATGGATTGATTGACGGAGTAAGGAAGTGTCTAAGACAGTTCCAGGAGCAAAATAAAAGAAGGGAGAATAGAGAATGAAGAGCAGGAAAGGAAAGAAAATTCTGGCATTGTGCCTGACGCTGACACTGGCGTCCGGGCCAGTGGCAACAGGGACGGCTGCAGAAAGTGCCACGGAAGAGACGGCGGCACAGAGTGTACCGACAGTGACCGCAGGAGAGTCTGCACCGGAGAGTGCCGGAGAGGTGCCGGAGAGCAGTGTAACGGTGCCGGAAGGCAGTACCCTGCCGGAGGAAGGTGTGAAAGTGCCGGGAGAAGAATCCGTACCGGAAGGAAATGGGGCGGCATCGGAAGGAGAGTCTGTACCGGAAGGAAGCGGGGCAGCGTCGGAAGGAGATCCTGTGCCGGAAGGAAGTGTAGAGATACCGGAAGGAGAGCCCGTGCCGGAAGGAAGCGGGACGGTAGAAGGAGAGTCCGTACCGGAAGGAAGCGTGGAGATACCGGAAGGGGAGTCTGTGCCGGAAGACAGCGGGGAAATGCCGGCGATGGCACCGAATGCGGGCCCGGAAATTGATTTGTCCGTATATGAGAACGAGCCAAAGGAGCCGCTGCCCGCGCCGGATGAGGGAATTGCGGCCATGGCGCTTCCGGGGGATGAGCCGGATTATGCTGAGACACGTGCTGTAAGCGGAGCGAGATTCAGGGAGCCCAGTACTGAAATTTCGGCGTCTGTGGAGGAATTTGAAATCAATATTGAGAGTGATGCCAAAACAGTGTTCGCTTCAGCGTACAGGAAATTTGCGGCATCCATTCCTGAAGTGATATCGTTTTTCGATTATCAGGGAAGATACAATGTGGCTTACCTGGAGTCGACCAACAGCAGTCTGGTGATTCAGCGGTACAATGCCCGGATGAACCTGAATGATACCCTGCGGATTACCAGACGGTATCCTTTGTTCGGAACTGTGGTAACAGATGAGGCAGGTCATTATTATATTGTATGGGGACAAAATGATCAAAAGGATCAGAATATTGTAACCATGTGTGTCTCCAAATATGATTACAGGGGCAACTTCATGGGAGAATGTCAATTGAGAGGCTATGACACTGACAGTCACTTCGGTCCTGTCGGAGGGACAGCTCAGCCATTCGCTTCCGGCAACTGCAGCGCAGTGGTGAAGAATGGGACACTGGCCTGTAATTATAGCAAACAAATGTATAATGGACACCAGGCAAATTATGTGTTTTTTGTGGATTGCAATCAGATGCAGAGAATCTGGACTACTGCCGATGTCCCTTATTCAAGTCATTCCTTCGATCAACGGATTATTCCTGTATCGGGAGCGGACGGAACTGATTACCTGGTGGCTAACCAGGGAGATGCTTATCCCAGAAGCTTCCGCGTCTCGCTGATGAAGCTGCAGGGATATGGCCAGGTATATGATATTGACAATTTCCACTTCCGTGAGGGTGCGGACAGAGATCACGGATACAATGAAACCTATGCACAGTTGGGAGGAATCGGGGAGACAAAGAATGCCTATGTATTCTGCGGAAGTTCTGAGCGTACATTGTCCCTGGCCACGGCGCCTACAGGAGGGGGATACTGCGGCCACAGCGAGGCGAGGGATTTGTTCGTTCAGTTCCTGAAAAAGGACTTTTATAACTATCAGGGCAGCGAGCAGTATATGACCAGAGAAAATGTACGATATGCGGAAGGGCAAAGGCCTGATTCAGCCCAGACGGCGCTTTATCTTAATGGCAATGAGCGGGATTACGGCGTTATCTGGCTGACAGAGTACGGGGATGATTATTATGTGAATAATCCCAAGATGATTGTCACTGACGACAACCGCATAGTGGTAATGTGGGAGAAGCTTTCCTATGCCACTCATACAGGGACAAGCTACTATGCAATCATGAACGAAGACGGAAGTGTCTACAGACACCCGTTGGAAATTATAGATGCACGGCTGGCCGGTAATGCTGAACCGGTATATCGTGACGGGAAGATTTACTGGACCACCAGTGATGAGACAGGGGCGCATGTTTACAGCCTGGATCTTTCCGGAACGGAGGTAATAGACTCTTATGAGGGCCTGCGCAAGGTAGGCGATAAGTGGATGTTTGTCAGGAGAGGGAAAAAGGACAGTTCGGTGAACGGACTGGTTCCCTATGAGGGACAATGGTTCTATCTGCGAAACGGGGAAGTGGACACCTCGGTGAGAGGTTTTGTAGATTATGACGGCAAAAAGTTCTATGTGACTGAGGGAAGAGTGTGCAGCGAGTATTCCGGACTGGTGCAGGACCCTGCCAGCAGAAAATGGTATTTTATATCCGAGGGACAGTTCCAGGATCAGTATTCGGGACTGGCGCTGTATGATGGAAGCTGGTTCCTGCTTTCCTCCGGCGTGTTGAATGACTCTTATAATGGCCTGTACCATTATGACGGCAGGGATTTCCTGATGGCAAACGGACAGATCAGGACAGATTATTCGGGTCTGTTTCAATATGAGGGAAGCTGGTATTTCCTGGTGAACGGACAGGTCAGCGATTATACCGGCCTGGTACTGTACGATGATCATTGGTTCTACATCCGCAGGGGAATTCTGGCAAGCTATTATACCGGCAATGTGACCTATGACGGCAAGAGCTTTTATGTAAGCAACGGACAGGTTTATTGATGGAAAGAGATGGCCTCAATGGGGCCGGACATAAGGAAGCGCACAGTTTCTGGGGCGGCACGAGGACGAAAGGAGATTAAGATGAGAAAAGCGGGATTGCGGACATTGGGTTTTGTTTCCGCTTTGTTGCTTGGCAGCAGTATCACTGTAATGGCAGAGAGTGACGGAATGGAAATTATAGAGGCGGAGGGGGACGCAGGTTATGCTTCCGGACTGGTTACCGGCACGCGGATTCCTGAGGAGTATTTATATGAAGGCTTAAGGCTGGTGGATGGGAAGTGGATTTATGTACGTAATAACGCCAAAGACAGTTCGGTAAACGGTCTGGTGTATTATGAAGCCGGCAAAGAGTGGTTTTATGTGAGAGACGGAGAGGTGGATCTCGCACTGACAGGATTTGCGGAGTATGACGGAGGACAGTTTTACATAGCAGGCGGGAGAGTGTGCAGGGAAGCTTCCGGGCTGGTACAGGACCCGGGCACAAAGGAATGGCGGTATGTGGCGGAAGGGCAGGTTCAGCGGCAATATACGGGACTGGCGCAGTACGACGGCGCCTGGTTTATGCTGGCTGAAGGTGTCAAGCAGGAGAGCTTCAGCGGTCTGTATCCTTATGACGGTGCATATTTCCTGATTGCGGACGGCCAGATTCTGAACAGTTACTCCGGATTGTTTCAGTATCGTGATGCATGGTATTTTATAGCGGACGGCATGGTGAGCAGTTACACGGGACTGGCAGAATACGATGGAGCCTGGTTCTATATCGCGAACGGGATGCTGAACAGTTCTTTTACGGGAAATGTCAAGTATAATGGCAGTTGGTTTTATATAGAAAATGGCGTGCTGCGGACTGATTCACCGGGGGCGGCGCTGCTGGTGAAGCTGCAGGCGGACAGGGATGCGTGCAAAAGTAATGCGGAATCGGTGCTGTCCTATGTAAACCAGTATCGTTCGGAGGTTGGAGCGAGTGCCCTGGTTCTGGACGAGGATTTATGCCTGGCTGCGGCTTTGCGCGCTCAGGAGATGGCGGATACCAATGTACTCAGCCATACAAGGCCCGACGGGAGCAGCTGCTTTACCGTACTGGAACAGTTTTCGATTCCACACAGGGCATCGGGGGAGAACATCGCCTCCGGCTATGCCGATGCGCAGTCGGTTTGCAATGGATGGTATCATTCGGAAGGGCATTACAGGAATATGGTTTCCGGTAACTACGGGAGAATTGGTGTGGGTATGGCGGTGAGCAAAAACGGAATGCCTTACTGGGTACAGCTGTTCGGAGACTGAGCAGGGAATTGGGGTAAGTTTAAATCAGCCGGTAAGGAAGTGTGCTGCCGGCTGATTTTTATATTCCGTTACATATTTTCGTACATTTTTGCTACGTCATAGACGCTGATTTTCTGCATATAGCTTTTGTGTTTTTCCCTCATGAACAGCAGGGCATCATCCAGCTCCTTCTGACGTTTTTCATTTGCTTCACGTACTGCCGGAACTCTGTAGACGGATGTGGTCTTCAGAACAAAGGCAAAATCCGTGTGGAGGGAATATCTGACCCACATATCCCAGTCCTCCAGGGCCTCTACGGTCTCATCCAGCCCGCCGTACTGCGTAAAAAGCGCCTTCTCAAACATGATGCACTGAATGGGAATATAATTATGGTGGCAGAGGATAATCCGGTTAAAAGGCTGCTTATGTATGCCGAGATAGTTTTTTACCTCATATACATAAGGGTCTTTGGACTGAACGATTATGGGAGTCTCCAGGCCTGTGGCGTAAGCGGCTGCTTTCCCCGATTTCAGCAGATTGGCCACAAGTACTTCTGCATGATCAGCGTAAAACAGATCATCATCGTCCAGAAAATTCAGATATCTGCCATGTGCCAGCTCCATTGCCAGGTTGCCTGCCTTGGAGCGGCCGACTTTCTCAATGGTGGCGTGATACAGAATATTCATATCTGAAAATTCGTTTCTAACCATATTCTCCGAAACAGCGGCACCATCCTCCACGATAACGATTTCCAGGTTGGGATAGGTCTGGTTTCTAAGCGAAATCAGGGTTTCCCTCAGGACGCAGGGGCGTCCGCAGGTTCTGACAATGATGGAAACCAGGGGCGTTTCAGCAGGAAGAAAATTTTCGTAAAAGGCACCATCCCGAATCAGGCAGTAATCCCAGCCGTGGAAATAACCGACAGAGGTTTTGTTCTTCTTGTAGCGGCCATAAGCCCGGAAGTGAGAGATGAGACCGAAATGCTTCCAGTATTGCTGCAGAAGCATTTTCTTTGACCCGGGGAAAGCGGCGGGTCTGCGCATCAGATTCCAGAACAGCAGATGCCCTGCCAGGATTGTTTTTTTGCCTCCGAAGCGGTACCGCAGCAGCAGATTATTAACCACGCCGTACACATGCTGGTTCGGCTTGATTTCATTGGCCGATTCATAGGAATAGTGTGTGATTTTAACCCGGGGAACATATTTCAGGGTATAACCGGCTGTACGGATTCTCCAGCTTAAGTCCACATCTTCCGCGTACATGAATATTTTTTCGTCGAAGCCATGCATCTCTTCAAATACGTGACGCCTTACCGCAAAGGCCGCGCCGCTGCTCCAGGTGGTTTCCCCGGTGAGGATATCATACATTTTCGGATGCTCAAAAGGAAACTGGCGGAATTCCCACAGTCCGGTTTCGGCGTCGGAAGCTTCAATCTCGCGCTCCAGCGCAGTGAAAGTGTCGGGGAAAAGTTCGGTGTCAATATTCAGAAAACAGACAATGTCCGAATGTCCTGCCGCGAAACCGATATTGTTGGCTTTCCCAAAGCCCCAGTTTTTATCCTCACAGCGAATGGAAAAACCGCCGAACCGTTCACCGTTTTCCTGTTGAAACGTTTTCAGCAGGCTTACGGTATTGTCCATGGAAGCATTATCTACCACAAAGATATTTATTTTTTTCAGGTCTGTTTCCGCTGTAAGCCATGAAGCAAAGCACTTTTCGATCCATTTTTCCGAATTATAGGTTACATATACGATATCAAACATTTTACGTACTCCTGTTTCCAAGCTTTTGTATATATTCTGCCTGTATTTTTATATCCTGTTCCAGATGAGCAATATATTGCTTCTGCTCTGAAATGTCATTTTCCAGGTGGGCGATATAAGAGCGGTACTCGGTCCCGTCCTGTTCCAGCCGCACGATATGTCCAGCCTGCTCGTCTCTGCCATCTTCCAGTCGGCAGATATATTCCTTTTGCGTCTGAATATCCTTTTCCAGATGGCAGATATACTCTTTTTGCGTTTTCATATCCTTTTCCAGACGGCAGATATATTCCTTCTGCGTCTGAATGTCCTTTTCCAGATGCGGGATATATTCTTTTTGACCTGCCAGATCCCGTTCCAGATGCTCTACATACTTCTTCTGATTTGAGATATCCTGTTCCAGAGAGGCGGCAAGGTTTTTGAGTTCCGCAATGGACTGCTCCTGGCGTGCCTGGAAGTTTTCCGCTTCCGCTTTTGTTTTCAGCACGGTGGATTCCAGGTTGTGGACTGCGGTGTTCAGGGAATAATACATGCTGTCGTCAAATCTGGCAAGCCCGGATGTATCGAAGCCTGTATCAGGATCCGCTTCAGAACAGAGCGCGATCAGATACCGGCACTGTTCAGGCGGTTTGCTTTCATGGCGGATTGTTTCTCCGGTACCCGGCTGCATGATAAAGTATCCGAGATCCGGGAACTGACCGAAAAGACACACATTTCTGAATAATTTTCCGAGGAAATCCTCATACTCCCGTACATAGAATTCCCTGATATGGAAATGATTGGTTCCGGAGACCAGGTCAGTGTAGACCGCCCTGTTTGGTGTGGACATTACCAGTATGCCCTCCGGCTTCAGCACGCGTTTGATTTCCGTTAAGAAGGCTTCCTGGGTCGGAATGTCCACATGCTCGATCGTCTCAAAGGATACAGCCATGTCAAAGGAATGATCTTCAAAAGGAAGGCTGGCGATGCTTCCGGTCACGAAGGACAGGCCGGGTTGTGTGTATTTTTGCCGAGCGTTTTCGATGACGGCGGGGTCGATATCCAGGCCGACTACCGCAGAGGCTTCCCGGGCCAGCAGGCTGCTTCCGTAGCCTTCTCCGCAGGCAGCGTCAAGGATGGCTTTGCCCCGGGAGAGACGGCTGGCAAACTGGTAACGCTGATAGTGTTCTATGGAGATTTCGCCCTGGCATTCATCGGGCAGAAACCGTTCTCCTGTATAATTCATGGCTTATCACCTCTCATATCCTGTCACAGGATTTTGACCTGATCTCTTTCATATACGGTATGGCTGACATCTGCGGGAATTTCAATGTAAGAGGAATTGTAGCCGGGATTGATGACTTCCAGCTGTGCCACTCCATGCAGCCAGGTCAGCATGATATGGTCTGTCTGGGTTCCTCTGGCTGCGGCGGCAGAGACTACATAGGTTCCCTTCATGATTCTGGGCAGAGTGAAGCGGAAGACAGCCTCTATGACCTGGCCCTTTTTCCCCCGTATCACCTTTCCCGCATTGATGTAATTATTAAAATCGTACAGGGGGATTCCCTTATTATTCTCCACCACAATACCCAGGATTAATTCGTCCATATCCTCGGCAAGCCGAACGACAATATGGAAAGCATACTTCCTGTCCACTTCCATATAATTGACCTTCTGGCGGCTTTCGTCCGTGAGGAATACGGATGCTATGGCCAGCTGGTCGGAAAGGATGGAAGAACTTTTCCATTCTATCCCCGGGAAGGTGACGGAGGACGCTGCGGGTACGGCGGACAGATACTGGCTGTCATGGCCGGACATGCCTGCATTTTCGTGATTCATGTCCGTGCGGCGCATGTCCATATACATATCACATACCAGATCGCTCTGAGCGAATATTTTCTGTACTCCTTTTTCAATCCACAGCACTCTGGAGCACATTTGCCGGACACTGGAAATATCGTGGGAGACAAAAAGTATGGTTACATTTCTGCTCTTCAGTTCTTCGAATTTACGGAAGCACTTGTTTTGAAAAAACAAATCGCCTACGCTGAGAGCTTCATCCACAATCAGGATATCCGGTTCCACGTTGATTGCAACGGCGAAGGCAAGCCGGGCAAACATACCGCTGGAGTAGGTTTTTACGGGCTGGCGGATGAATTCCCCTATTTCCGCAAAGTCGACGATGGCTGGAACCCTGGCTTCCATCTCTTTTCTGGTATATCCCATCATTCTTCCGTTGAGGTATATATTTTCCATGCCCGTGTATTCCTGATTAAAACCGGCCCCAAGCTCAAGCAGGGCAGATATTTTTCCGTCTGCCAGCAGACTGCCCTCAGTGGGCTGCAGCACGCCGGTAATGATTTTCAGCAGAGTGGACTTGCCGGAACCGTTGGTGCCGATGATGCCGACGGTCTCTCCCCGGCTGACATCGAAGCTGATGCCGTCGAGGGCACGGAAGCTGCGGTGAAGAGATTTTCGGCGGGGTCTCACAGCCTCCCTGAACCTGTCCTGGGGCCGGGCATACAGGTTGTATTCTTTTACGATATTTTCAGTTCGAATAACAGTATTATTACTCATGATAACCTCTATAAAACGTCTGCAAAATGATTTTTGCATCTGCCGAAGAGCCTGACTCCAAACAGAAGTACAAGCAGGCAGAATATCCAGTAATAGATCGTCATGCCGATACCCGGATGGTTCCAGCCCTTTTCGATAAATGCGCTGCGGAAACCGTTGATACAGTAGTAGATCGGATTGAATTTCAGCGCGCGCTGAACCGGGCCGGGCATGGTATTGATATCCCATACAATGGGAGTCAGCCAGAAAACTGCCTGGATTACGATGGAGATGATCTGTATGGTGTCTTTAAAGAAGACATATAAGGTAGCTGTTGTGTAGGATATGCCGACAGCCAGAAGGAACATGTACAGCAGATAGATCAGCACCTGCAGGCAGCCGGCCCCGGGAGGATGCCCGCCAATCGCAAAACAGATCAGCGCGAACAGTATCAGTACTATTTGTACAAAAAATGTGGACAATACCTTGGCCAGGGGAAGAATATTGATGTTAAACAGGATTTTCTTGACCAGATAGCTGTAGTCCATCAGGCAGGCTGTGGCGTTTACAATGGCATCGCTGATAAAAAACCATGGAATTAACCCGATCATCAGCCAGAGAATAAACGGGAAATCAGCAACAGGCTGGGATTTGAAGCCCAGCTGAAACACGAACCAATATAGAATTATGGTGATAATGGGCTGCAGAAATGCCCACAGTCCGCCGAGGGCGGAGCCGGCGTATTTTGTCCTGAAATCATCCACGGCAAACTGCCGGATAAAGGCGGCATCATCTGCCAGCCGCTTTAAATTTATCTTTTTACCATTCATGGCATCTGCTCCTGTCTGTTTCCGCATTCAGATATCGCGGTATAAAAGATAATTCCTGATTTTCTGCATATAAAACAGGAATCCTTTTTTATTGAAGGTATTCAGGATATAGTCCATTTCCCGGCTGATCTGAGCTGCGGACAAGTCCATGTGATAATGCTGGTATTTTTCCAGAGCCATCTCCATGGCAGCGTGCATATCGTGCTCCCGCATATGTTTCTGCCGGCCCTTGTAGGGGGTGTAATAAACAGAGGTCACTGTGGGTACATACAGAAAATCGTAATGGGCGGAGTACCTCACCCATAAATCCCAGTCTTCCAGCAGATCCATCTGTTCGTCAAATCCGCCCAGCTCGTCATAGACCTTCCTGTGGAACATGATGCTTTGAATCGGTATGTAGTTCATATAACAAAGCAACAGCCTGTTATAAGGCTGCTTATATCGGATCAGCCTGCGGCGAACGTGTTTTCTGGGGGGGCAGCTTCTGCTGGTTACGATCTGGTGCTCCTCCGCAATGGCGTAAGCGGCAAAATAGTGGGTATCCTCAAGCCGCCTGACAAGGGTTTCCACATGATTGGGTAACAAAATATCGTCATCATCCAGGAAATTCAGATACTCACCCCTGGCCAGCTCAAGGCCGAGGTTGCCGGATTTGCACCTGCCACATTTATGGTTCGTACAATGGTAGGAAACATTCAACGTGGAAAAATTTTCCTGTATATATTTTTCGGATATATTTTTATCGTCTTCAATGACAACGACTTCGATGGCAGGATAGTGCTGAGCCTGGATGCTTTTCAGCGCGTTGGCCAGTACCTGCGGACGGCCGCATGTCCTGATGATGACGGATACGAGTGGTGTTTTCATAACATTTGGGTTTAAGCGTCCTTATATTTTTAATGAATAGTATAGCCAAAAATTTCCCGGACATCAATAGTTTACGCCGAAATTCAGAAAAAGTTAGTATTTCGTTTTCAAAAAAATGTTAATACGTGTTTCCAGGCACAGAGGGATTGACAAACAGATTCCTGTAAGTTATAATGCAACATGGACAGGACGAGGGCATGCAGGCAGCACTTTCCTGTAATGCGGTTGATTGAGAATGATATGGAGAACAGGAAATTCAGGCAAGGGCGCCTTTGACATTTATGTGTCAGGGGCGTTTTCTCTTTTTCAGAGTAATAGCCGATCTGGAGCGGAGACTGGCAGGAATGCCGAAAAATCAGGTTATATGGGAGGTATCTATATGAGTTTACGTGAAGAATGCGGTGTATTTGGCATTATCAGCCCTGTGAAAGCGGATGTGGCGGGAGCCGCATACTACGGTTTGTACGCTTTGCAGCACAGGGGACAGGAGAGCTGCGGCATTGTGGTGAATGATGACGGGGTGTTTTCTTCGCATAAAGACCTGGGGCTGGTCAGCGAAGTGTTTTCCGGAGATACGCTTTCCCGCCTGCCGAAAGGGAATATGGCAGTGGGGCATGTCCGCTACGGGACCACAGGCGGCAATAACCGCAACAACTGCCAGCCTGTCGAGGTGAATCACCAGAAAGGAAAAATGGCCCTTGCCCACAACGGAAACTTAAGCAATGCGGCGGAACTGCGGAATATGCTGGAATTGTCCGGCGCTATCTTCCATACCACCAGCGATACGGAAACCATCGCCTATATTGTGACCAGGGAGAGACTGCGGACACCTTCTATCGAAGATGCCCTCAGCGCTGCCATGAATACGCTGGACGGTGCTTATTCCCTGGTTCTGATGTCTTCCCAGAAGCTGATCTGTGCCAGGGACCCTTACGGATTTCGGCCGCTCTGCTACGGAAAGACGCCTGATGGTATGTATGTGGCCGCTTCTGAGAGCTGTGCCCTGAAAGCCATAGGGGCTGAATTCGTACGTGATCTGGAACCCGGGGAGATTCTTGTGTTCGGCCCTGGAGGAGTTGTTTCCCGGAGAGAGCATTGCGGAAAAAAGGAGAAGAAGCTCTGTATTTTTGAATACATTTATTTCGCAAGGCCGGATTCCGTGATTGACGGAGTGCCGGTGCATGGAGCCAGGCTTCAGGCGGGAAGGATTCTCGCCAGAAGGCATCCTGTCTCTGCCGACATTGTGATCGGGGTGCCGGATTCCGGGCTGGACGCGGCTCTTGGCTTCAGTATGGAATCCGGGATTCCGTATGGCATAGGGCTGATCAAAAATAAATACATCGGCCGGACTTTTATTTCTCCGGGACAGGATATCAGGCTGGATCAGGTGCGGATAAAGCTCAGTGCCGTGGAGGAGAGCGTCAGGGATAAGAGAGTGGTTCTGATAGACGATTCCATAGTGCGGGGGACTACCAGCGGACGTATCGTAAAGCTTCTGCGGGAGGCGGGTGCAAAGGAAATTCACATGCGCATATCCGCACCGCCTTTTCTGCATCCCTGCTATTACGGAACGGATATCGATTCCCGGGAGCATCTGATTGCCTGCCATCATTCCGTGGAGGAGACGGCGGAGATCATCGGGGCCGACAGTCTGGGGTATCTGCCGGTGGCTGAACTGTCTTCGCTGATCGGAAACTGCGGGTACTGCAGCGCATGCTTCGACGGGGCATATCCAACGGCAGTTCCATCCGATACGAGAAAAGATCGGTTTGAGAAGAAGCTTTCGGAGAGGAACACTTGATTCCATTATTGCTTTTTCACGGAATTTGTGGTATACTTGCTCCGGTTTTTATAAAAGATGCTGGAGTAATGAATGAAAAACAGGATTCAGAAGATAGATGCGTTCCGTATTACAATTGAACGAAGGAAACTGGCAAGGGATGAGAAGAGTGTTCAGAAGATTTTTAAGGTATTGGAGGAATGCGGTATCCCCTGTGAGTGTATGGCGATTAATATTGACTGGCTTGCGATCGTTATGAGGGAAGAGGAGCGCTGGAAGGTAAAACGGTTTGTGGAGCAGCTGAACCGGGAACTGAGCAACACGGATATCTGCA
This sequence comes from Lachnospiraceae bacterium UBA7188, assembly GCA_002490995.1. Taxonomy (GTDB): domain Bacteria; phylum Bacillota; class Clostridia; order Lachnospirales; family Lachnospiraceae; genus Acetatifactor. Next base: position 4,044 of record DKVC01000111.1, on the reverse strand, counting down.
TAAACGGTAAAATCGTTCTGCTGTATCTGGAGAATGGGCAGATGACATCCCGCAGGATCGGCATGCTCATTTCCAGTCTTGCCATACAGGATGTGGACATTGTCATGCAGCGCTATATCAGATGCGAAGACAGGCTTGTAATTGGTACATCTGTGGAAGATGCGGGGCGGGCGCAGGAGATCATCAGGGAAGTCATAGCGTCTGACTACCAGGCATGAAGTGCAGACAGAGGAAAGATTGAAGTATACGAGTTTGTGGAGCGGTGTAAAAGGTATGATGTACATAACTAATTATGATTCTCCCATAGGCCGGCTCTTACTGGCGGAAAAGGACGGTGCGCTTGCCGGGCTATGGATGGAAGGGCAGAAGTATTTTCCCGTTTCCTGGCGGGAAGATGTGACTGTAAAAGCGGATTCCCCGGTTTTTAAGAACACAATAGAATGGCTGGAGCGCTATTTTCATGGGGAGAAGCCTTCCGTCAGCGAACTGAAGCCCGCACCTGCGGGCAGTGAATTCCGCAGAGAAGTGTGGAAGCTTCTCTGCGAGATTCCTTACGGAAAAGTGACGACTTACAGGGCAATTGCACAGAAAGTTGCCGCTGCCCGTGGTTTGGACAGCATGTCTGCCCAGGCTGTCGGAGGCGCGGTAAGTCACAATCCCATTTCCATCATCATTCCCTGCCATCGCGTGGTAGGGACAGACGGAAGCCTTACCGGATATGCCGGGGGCCTGGAGAGGAAAGTCAGGCTGCTTATCCATGAGGGTGTTGACCTGAAGCAAATGAATTTTGTGCTTTAGTACTTGAACTGGCTGATTTATTCTATTTTGCTGTCAGCACCCAGCCGGGAAACCATCTCAAATATTTTTCCACGAAAGCCGCATCCACCGGCGCTCCCGACAGCACGGGATAGAACAGAAGGAATAAACCGATAACCGCCGCACAATACAGCACCATAACCGCGGTACGTGTCCTGCACTTTTTCCACTGGCTGAAGCCGTACGTTATCATCAGGACGATAAATACCACACTGGGGAAGTAGTGGTAAATAAAGGTAATACGTGTCACAAAGAACCAGGGCAGATACTGCGCCATATATCCTGTGATCAGGAAGGCGGCGGTTCTGTCCTTCTGTTTCAGCCACAGATAAACCATATAAAAGGATGCGGGAATGCCTGCCCACCATACTGCCGGATTGCCGAAGGCGCTGATTCCCTCACGCAGTCCGCCTGTTGCCGTCTGTGTGACGATACGGGAGTAGTACCAGATGGGCCGTTTTATGGTGGGCCACTCATACCAGGGGGATGAGAAATCATGTGTGGATTCCAGGCCGCTGTGGTAGCTGAACATGGTATTCTGGTTGTAGAACAGCCTGCTGATCAGTCCCCTGTCGGAATAATCCCGGAAGGGGATGTAGGAGAGCAGGTAAATCACTGCAGGTACCGCTACAAAGAACACCAGGCAGAAGAGGATGGTATTCTTTGTACAGGGAGCAAAAAGCCTTTGGATGGATTTATGGGAGATGCCCTCCGTGCTGCCTGAGGGTTCCTTACAGGCGTAAACGTATTCACGGTATCTTCTGTACAATACGGCGAAGAAGATTACTGCCAGACCGCAGCCTGCATACACTCCGGTCCATTTACTTGCAATGCCCAGTCCCATGCAGACCCCGCAGGCGCCCAGAGGAATCAGCGTGCGTTTCAGCTCCGTGTCGTAGAAGCTCATCTGGCTGTATCGATACATAAAATAGTACATCAGGATGACAAAGAAAGTGATGTATACATCTATCGTCGCAATTCTGGTCTGGGTAAAGTGCATAAAATCAAAAGCAAACAATACACAGGCAAAAGAAGAAGCCAGCGTATCCCCTGAAATTTTTCTGGCGAACAGATATACCATGGGGACCATTGCAATCCCGAAGAGGGTACCCACAATGCGCCATCCAAAAGGATTCATGCCGAATATTGCCACTCCCAGGGCAATCAGAATTTTTCCCAGAGGCGGATGGGTATTTTCATAGGAAGTAAGTCCGTGGATAAATTCATAGGCAGTGCGTCCATGGTAAATTTCATCAAAGTACATGCTGTTTCGATATGTACTGACTTCCGGATAGACATCGGATTCGTCAAAAAGGTTTCCGTAAGCGGAAGCAAGTGACGGCATCAGAACATTCCCTTCCCCGTCCAGGAACACGAATTCCAGAAGAGAGGCCTGATCGTCTTCCAGCGTCAGCCGCAGATAAGGCATACCGGTGTCCACACTGACAGTCTGCCATGTGAAGACATTATTTAAAGTAATTTCCCCAAAGGAAGTCCAGTCGTCGGACGGAGTTATTTTCCCTTCCAGAGTGAATTTTCTGTCATGCCATGGTGCAATATAGTAAGACAGGGATACCGGGGAAGCGGAGCTGAACTCAAATTCCACCGACTGGCCCTGCGTCATGTCATATGCGGTGACAGGTGCCTGACGGTCTCCCAGATCATACAATGCAAAGCATGTGTATACAGAGGTGATGACTGCCATGCAGATAAAATCAGCCTTTTTGAGAGGAATCTCTTTTCGGGAGGGACGGGGGGCCAGCCCTGCTTTGCCCACTGCCGCGCTCAGGGAAGAAAGCAGGGCGGTGTCTCCGGCCATTTCTTCTTCATTGTAAACAGCTTTTTTGCCATATAACTGACGGGCAGCATGGAACAAAAAAATCCAGCATGCCAGCATTCCGGCCGATACGAACAGAATAACCGGTGCGTGCCTGTCATAATTGGACGGGTCATAGAAGAACAGTACATTCGCCGCATTATAAAAATGCATGACGGAAAATCCCGCATAACACAGAAAAAGCAGCCTGGAAGGCCTGAGTACATAGGCAAGTATCAGCAGCAGAAGGCCCGGAAACAGATAGCGCTCATGCATCCGGACGGAAAACAGGTATACGGAAAATATCATCAGGGCGCCCAAGAAAGGGTATTTTTCCTGTCGCTTACGGTTGCGCAGGCTTAAAATAAGCACACCTGCCACAGCAGCCGCAATGGCAGTCCATCCGTAAATGCGGTATGGAATCCCCAGAAAAGTATTGTCCTGACTGATCCAGTTTAAGCCCAGCATTCCCCAGAAATTGCAGGCATTTACGGCGGCGTAGGGATAGGAAGTCACCGTGCTGAAGTATTGCTTCCATACATTTTCCAGACCGAAGGGAAGGCACAGGATGATCATGGCGATGATGACCGTCAGTATTTGTATGCAGTTATGGGCCAGATTGTGGACGCGGAGGGCGGCAGGACTTTTTGCGGGGGATTTCCCGCGAAAATCCTTAAACAGCACATGATCCAGAAAACCGGCCAGGAGCACAGGGGTAAACAGCAAAGTATGGGGTTTGACCAGGATACCCAGGCCGAACACAATATATGCACCATACATCCTGCCCTGAGCCAAATATAGACACATCAGTGCCGTGATCAGCGCAAGGATGGAATCCACCTGTCCCCACACGGAGGAATTCAGGATGACAGCCGGATTAAACAGATAGGCCAGACACAGGAAAAAAGCTTTTGTTTCCGACAGTTTTTTGGCGGCTGTCCGGAAAAGAAGCACGCTGCATGCCATATCGCAGAGAATGGCAGGAAGCTTTAACAGCATCAGATGGGCAAAGGAATAGTATTCCAGACGGAACAGATTCCGAATCCAGCCCAGCAGCCACAGCACATACATATATCCGGGAGGATAATCCGTGAACACATCCGGAGAATAGAAAGCCCCCGGGCGCACCTGATAAATTCTGTCGGCCCATGCGGCAAAGCATGCCGTGTCATTATCGAAGCCCTTCGACAGAGCGGCCGCCAGCAGGCGCAGGGAAAAGGCTGCCAGGAAGAGGATAAAGAAACAGTATTTCGGCAGCTTTCTGTTCAGAATAGTGCCCATGTAGGCGATGGCAAATAATAAGATTCCCAATAAAGCAAAAAGATGAATGAAAAGCATATACAATCTCCTGTTTAAGAAAATTTTATCCAGAATGATGAAAGGGACAGATCATCATTTTATGGTAATTTAAT
>DKVC01000301.1 GCA_002490995.1 Lachnospiraceae bacterium UBA7188 | reverse complement strand
CTTACCGGAAATGACAAAATTTTTTGTGATACTTGAAGTTGCCATAAGAAACACCTCCTTTGTCAGTATGGCTTTTCTGTGACAGTTCATACTTTTCTACCCCTATTTTATTATCTTATATCGCTTAATGCAACAAATCTTTTATGAATTTTTTATAAAAGGAAAGACAATCTTCGTATATTTTCTGCTGTCCCTGACTGCAAGCCAATGCTCCGCCGTCATCCGCATATAGGTCACATCGTACCAGGTACCTTCCTTGCATATATGGTGCTTTTTCTCCTCCACAATCTCACAGCCGCAGAGTTTATGAAGCTGAATGACACCCTTATTCAAAGTAAAGACATCGCTGTATACCGCCTTTTTTTTCAGGTTGTCCAGCGCATGGTCGTACATGCTCATTTCCAGGGACAGTGCCGTTCCCATGCTGCGCAGCCGCTTTTCCCCCACATAGTAGGCCCAGCCCAGGTTGCCCTCCGGGTTGTCCAGGCCTGTCAGGTTGATCACTCCGGCAGGCTGTCCCTCAATCTGTATCAGCCAGTAAAGGACATCTGTATTCTCACGTATGGACACCAGCCACTTTTTCTGCCCTTCCAGGGTAAGCTTCGGATTCGTGTTCATGTACCTGGTAATGTCCGGGTCCATGCGCCAGCGCATAATATTTTCCAGGTCTGTCTCTCTGATTTCCCGCAGTGTTACACCCATACATCCTCCATTTCCCGGGCTGTCCGCCTGGATTTATACTCGCGCTCAAAAACATTTACATAAATACAAACACTGCAAGTTTAACCGATGCGCAGTATATATTAAAGCAATCTCAAAAGCTGTATCAGCTCATGCTCTTCGTCTGCATCTGATACGATCTGTCGGGTATCAAACTGCGAAAAACGATTGCCACAGTAAAATGATAACAGTTTTTCCTCATTTTCCGCTTCTAAAAATGTTACCATGCCACCGCCCAGATACTGCATCTCTTTGATTTTATTCCATGCCAGTACCAGCAATTCTTCGCCAGAGATTTTTTTCTCCGCGCCATTAGTAAAATTTTTGCCAAGTTGGGCTATCAGGTATGCCGACATGGTATATGTATCTGATTTTTCATCCAATTCACTGACACGCAGAAGCTTTCTCTTTACACTATTGCTTACTGTTTCTCCCCTTACTGTTAAAGGCTTTAATGCAAGGGTAAAATACCCCACCAGCACCATACTGCTTATATCAAATACAAGATAGGTAACAGACTGGTTCTTTTTCGTAAACTCTACTGAGCTTTTTTTCAAAAAACGCTCAACATCCGGATTCCTCGGACAAGAAAAACCGGAGAGAACTTGAAGAAGCCAGCTCTCTCCGAGTTTTGGATTATCACTGTTAAGGTAACGCCGAATGTTGATAACTGAATATTTATTTGTTTCCAACATTTGCCTTCTCCCATTTTGTCATAAATTCCACCAGTTCTTCTTCGTCTGTTATCTCGTTTGCTGCCACTTGTATATTAACAGGACGATTTTGGGCAGATTCTTCAATCGCGTTAATAAACATCTCCACCTGTTCCTTGCCGGAAATGACAAAATTTTTCGTAATGCTTGAAGTTGCCATAAAACACCTCCTTTATCAGTATGGCTTATCTGCAACAATTCATACTTTTATACACCTATTTTATTATCTTATATCGCTTAATGCAACAAATCTTTTATGAATTTTTTATTACGTATTTTCCCCATAGCAGGGAAGTTGCCAGCCACACGCATATGTTGTCTGAAAACGCCTCCTCAGGACTTGCTGACACCGCACTTCTCCAGAAGTTCCCGAACCCCCGTCAAGTCTGCCGCATCCTCCAGCGGAAGTGAAATTCCCAGCTTTTCTTCCAGTTCCCCAATGATCATTACATGGGCAAGGGAGTCCCACTGCTCTACGTCCGCAATCATGGTATCCTCTGTAATGGTGCCCGCCGGAACCTCCAGGGCGGCTTCTATCAATGCAATGATTTTCTCTCTCATTCTTCGCTTTCCCTCTCGATTTTCACAAAATATGTCTTATCGGAAGCAATCCCTTCGCCTCCTATAAAAGGCGTGTCTTCAAGGCGGATTTCATAAACCCGGGCCCCCGGCTCCGCAAGCGCTGCCTGCCATTCATCGGTTTGTGAATCCACAGATACCACCCCTGGCTCACCAGCTCCCCGCTCCACGGCTATGGCTTCCGCTTCACCGGTTCCCGGCTCCACAGGTACAGTCTCCGCTTCACCGGTTCCCGGCTCCACAGGTACAGTTTCCGCCTCACCGATTCCCGGTTCCACAGATACATCTCCCCGCTCCGCAGGCATCTCCCGGCCTATTTCTTCCGGTTCCAGTTTGCGGTACCCCAGCCTGTCATACAGCCCTGCCACGGGCATATTCTTCGCCGTCGGAATAAAGATGCCTCTCAGCCTTTTATAGCCGCTCTCCCGCAGCTCCTTCTCAATATCCTCCATCAGGGCATACTCGATATTTTTCCCCATCACACGGCAGCTCATAACGAAATCCGTCAGCACAGGAACCTCGCCCCTGCAGTCCGCCGCCGCTGCCGCCACCACTCCGTTATCTCCAAAGCGGTCAGACACGCTGTACAGGTAAATCCTCCTGTCCGGCGTCTCCAGCAGCCGCACCAGCTGTCCCTGTGTATACCGTCTTGTAGTTAGGTTAAACTGGTTTGTCTTGTTTAAAAGCTGCAGGAGCCGTTCCATATGCTTCCGGGGGCTTACCCGAACCGCTGTAATCTCCAGCTGCCTTAAATATGCCTCAAAGCTTCCCGCGGACCGCTGTAGTTCCTTTCTCGCCGTATTCGCCGCATATTGCGCTGTTCTGGCTTTATCCTCCTCAGTCACCGTCGGCCTGGCAAAATATTCCCGATAGATTTCCGCCATGGCCAGGGCAAGTTCCTCTTTCCGCCCGGGGAAATCCGGTACCGTCACCTGGGGCAGCATCTCCTTCACCAGCAGCCTCTCCTGGGGAGAATCATCCCAGAACACAAAGGAATCCATCCCCAGATTCAGCTCCTCGGCTATCGCCCTGATATTTTCATGCTTCGGCGCCCAGTTGATTCTTCTGGCGGCAAATGCATCCGGCCGAAGTACCATATGTGGATGACGCTCCAGGATTTCCATGGCATCTGCCTCGTTATTTTTCGACACGATTCCCAGCAGCACTCCCTGCTTCTGCATCTGCAGGATGACTCTCTGGAGATTTTTATAGGCCAGGCCTCCATGCTCCTCCGACAGCTCCACCGGAGTGTGCTCCTGCTCCCCCGCCAGGCCGCCCCATAACGTATTGTCCAGATCCAGGAGTAGAACTTTCTTCGGAACCCGCCGTTCCACCCGAACCCTGTCCAGAATCAGAGTACACAGGCGCTTCTGAGCCTCGTTGCCCAAAGGTATCTTTCCCATATACCACATTTTCATGGAAAACGCGTTGTCCGCTCCCAGTTCTTCCACCAATTGCCGGAACGGAAGTATCCTCACATTCTTCCGCGCAGCGCAGGCTTCTTCCAGACGCTTCTGCCACAGATACTCCAGCGCCGCTTTCCTCCCCGCATCCGCCAGCACGGATAGCTCCATCCCCCACAGATAAGTGTCCGAAATGTAATACAGTTTTCCCTCGTCCATGGCTGCCTCTGCAGTCTGAAACCACCTGTCAATCTTTCCTCCGGCAGTCTCCGGTTCCAGATCATGCCCCAGAAGCTCCATCAAATCCATCACCAGGAACGTGATCTCCGGGTCAAATGCATGATAGGATGAGCCGGGATTCATCAAGGTTCCCAGTTCGTTGCCGTATCCTTCCCCCTGCCATACTTCCGCCTGCTTTCGCAGAAGGCGTATGACGAAATCCATATTCACATTTGAAAGCAGGGCAAGCTTCGCCCCCGCCCCAATCTGCTCCGTCCTGTCCATCCTCTCTCCTCACACCTGAATGCATCCCCGGGAACTGCCGGAAAATAACCTCCGGTATTTTATCTCCGCAATCTCCCAGTCTGTCAGTGTGTCGATATCCTGCACCTCCGTCTCCGGTACCACCAGCGGCAGGATATTGCCCACCATCAGCTTCCTGTTTTTCCGGAAAGCTTCTGTCCTGAAGATATAAAACTGTCCCACATCATGATAGTGAGGCTCCAGATCCTGGGAACGGCTGTCCAGATACTCCGGATGCCCGAACACCAGCCTTCCGTCCCGCACCAGCATGGCACGCTGGGGCGGATAGGAGAAACGAACCACCGGAATCAGGGTATCCGCATCGCTGTCCAGCAGCTGCCGCACCGCATCCGTCAGCTTCCGGGCCGTCACAAAGGGTGCCGTAGGATAAATACAGCAGCCCAGATCAAAATGCTCTCCCCGCTTTTCATATTCCTCCAAAACCTCCAGAATTACATCATTGGTAGTGGCATAGTCACCGGCTGTTTTTTCACTGCGGAAGAAGGGAACCTCTGCCCCATGGGCCTTCGCCGTTTCCGCTATTTCTTCGTCATCCGTGGACACCATTACCCGGTCAAACATGCCTGACTTTAACGCCGCTTCAATTGAATATGCCAGTATGGGCCTGCCGCAGAATTCCCGAATGTTCTTCCTGGGAATCCGCTTGCTGCCGCCCCTGGCAGTGATAATTGCCACGCTTCTCATAGTTCCTCCTATTTATAGTTCCGCATCCGTCCCACCCGGTACCCTGGCATGGGCATGGACTAATGCTGTTTATAGTTCCGCATCCGACGCACCTGAAGCTTCAGGCGGTAATACAGAAAAAATTTCAAATCCGACTGCGCCTGCATGGCAATGAGCCGCTGCTCTTCCTGCCCGGTATTCGCTTTATAATAAGGATTCTTCACATATTCCGGAAATCTCTTTTGAACGCCCTGCCGCAGTTCTCTGACAAAAGGAAGCTTCGGCCGGACCACTCCCTGCATATAGGCAAACAACGTAATCACGTAATAAAGTTCCGTAAAGCGGTATTCCAGCTCCTGATAATATGTTTCCAGAAATCCCCGCCTGCTGCATTCTTCATAGAGCAGTTCAGCGGCTTTCATGCGGTCACGGCATTTTTCCTCCGAAATATGGTGTACCGTGGACTGCGGGTGCTGATAGTAGAAATACAGCGGCTCCTCCACCCGTTCAAAATGCCTGAAGTACAGAGACCACAGCGGCCCCGCGCAATTGTCCTCATAAAAAATTCCCTCCGGAAAGTCCAGTCCGTTTTCCCGGATAACGTCTGCCTTATATATCTTCAGCACCATGCTGCCGGGGCGCATGAGCAGTTTCTTATGTCTCTCTCTGTCCAGCTTTCCTGTCTGCTCCCGGGTGTTGTTCTGCACAATCTTCCCCACCCTGTAACTGTGCTCTGTCACCAGGCTGTAATCGCAGCCCACCATGTCTGCCCTTGTTTCCCGGGCTTTCTCCAGAAGCTTCTCATAATAATCCGGCGTCACCCAGTCGTCGCTGTCGATAAACCCGATCCATTCCCCCGCGGCTGCCCTCAGACCCTGGTTTTTGGCTCCGCCCTGTCGCCTGTTGTCCGGATAGGTCAGTACCCTGACTTTTCCCGGATATTTTGCTTCATAGGAGCGCAGGATTTCCAGGGAATTGTCCGTGGACGCGTCATCCACCGCAATGATTTCATAGTCTCCGACGGTCTGGTTCACCAGGGAGTCCATACAGTAATTCAGTTTTCCCTCTGCCGCCATGTTATAGACGGGTACTATTACACTCAGCTGCATTCTGCCCTTTCTTTCTGACCACTTTCATTCGATGCTGCCCCGCTCCACCACGGCCTGTCCGTTCTCCACCCGGTAAACCAGGTCGCATTTTTCGATTGTCTGGAGCCTGTGCGCAATGATGACCAGCGTCTTTCTCCCGTGAAGCCTGTTAATAGAGTCCATAATCGCCGCCTCTGTATCATTGTCCAGCGCCGAAGTCGCCTCATCCAGAATCAGCACCTCCGGATCATAATACAGCGCCCTTGCAATGCCGATGCGCTGCCTCTGTCCCCCGGAAAGCCGGATTCCCCGCTCGCCGATACCGGTATCCAGTCCATCAGGCAGCGTTTTCACAAATTCGTCCAGCTGTGCCTCCCGCAGGACCTCCCATATCCTGTCTTCGTCAATCTTTTCATCATGCACCCCAAAGGCTACGTTTCTACGGATCGTATCATCCAGCATGAAAATCATCTGAGGAATATAGCCGATATTTTTAAGCCAGTTCCGGTACCTGCCCCTGACCTCCACGCCGTCCGCGCAGATGCTCCCCTCTTTCACCTCCAGAAGCCCCAGCAGAATATCCACGATAGTACTCTTTCCCGCACCGGAGGTTCCCACGATTCCCACTGACGCGCCAATGGGAATCGTCAGGTTTGCATGGTCAAAAATCAGTTTGTCCGTATTCGGATACGCATACACAATATCCTTCAGCTCTATACTGCGGCACAGGGGCAGCTTCTCCTCCTCGTCCGTGGCAAAAGACATATCTACCTTTGTGTCCGAAATTTCGTCCTGCAGATTGTCGCTGACCCCCATGAAAAACGGCTCAAAATAAGCAATGGAATTGATTTGATTATTAATACGGTTCACTGCAGGCAGCAGCACAAATGCAGCGGCAGCCAGGGTAGAAAGCACCTCCAGCATATTCTCCGTGGCCGTCCCCAGAAGCGTGAGCACAATCATATAGCCCATCATGACGGCGATACAGACTGTCTCGATCAGCAGCTTGGGCACATTATTGTAGAGACTGTAGCGCTGCACCGCATTCACGTAGCCACTGCCGCATCTGCGGTATTCATCCACGAAATACTGTTCTTTCCCTGTGACCTTAACCTCCTTGATTCCCTGTACGGTCTGGGATATCCACTTAAAGAGGCCGCTGTAATAATCCTGGTTATCCTTTCCCGCCTTATACATAATGGGCTTCAGGATACTTTTGATCAGAGCCATCAGCAGCACAAGGGAAACTGCCAGCAGTACTGTCATGACACCATTTGTCATCAGACAGTAACCCACCACGAACAGGGACATCACCCCGTCGGACAAAAGCTGCAGCAGGGCCAGTATCAGGGCATACATATTGTTCACATCAGAAGTAATGCTCCTTTGGACTACAGCCGTGTCTGCGTCCAGATAAAACTCATATCCCCTGCGCAGATAATTGCGCATCATCCTCTCGGAAGTGGCGAACTGATTGGTGTATACAAAGGCAAAAGTCAGTTTCTGCTGCACAAACAGGAAAAGATTCTTCACCGCATAGGTCACCACCAGCAGCACCATCACGGTAATGGAAAAGCTTTTGAAGTCCCGGCATCCCAGGAAATCATAAAAGCTCCTCACAATCCCGCTTTTATCCAGCACCTGCGGGTCTATGACCACATTCACAGCCTGCACCAGCATCCCCACCCCGGCAGTCTGCAGAAAAGCGCCGATAATCATCAGCACCATCAGCCCCGCCATGGCGCGCTTTTGCTTCCTGTCCAATAATACGCGAAGTTTCTTTCCTATCTGTAGCACCTGCCGCCTCCTGTTTCTACTGCGTTTCTGCTCTGTATCTGAAATTCCCGCTATCTCTCCGCACTGCTCCTGATATTTCCGCTACATTTCTGCCCTGTTTCCGAAATTTCCGCTACATTTCCGCCATGCTTCTGAAATTTCAGCTACATTTCCCTTCTGCTTCTTCATATCTGCTCATTCTGCCTGTGAATCAGGGGATCCTCGTAGGCATCCATAAAGTCCTCGCCCAGCCGCACTACCTCGTCCGCAAACTGAATCGCCTTGATCTCCGTCAGCACTGCCACTACCTTTTTAAAACGCAGCCCCGGGAAGAAATTCAGCATTTCCATGGGCACCGTGGCGTCAAACTGGGGGTATTCGGAAAAAAGCTTTCTGTAATCCAGATGGTCCCTGGGATGAGGCTTTATAAAAATCGTCCCCTCATTTTTGTATCTGTCGATAATATCCCTGAAAATCCGCTCCCTCACGTCCAGCGTACAAAGCGGGTCTGTGAGAATTAAAATCTTATCCCCCACCTTTCCGCTCATCTGTATCTGCCGCTCCAGCCCTTCCTTGTCCCGGATAAAGGCCTGCAGAATCAGCTCCTTATCCCGGTCTGTCAGCCCGTCCACCAGCTCCTGCCTGGACTGCTCAATATACCTGGGGCAGGGATAGCGGATTGCGGAGATATCGTTTACTTCCATATCAAGGCAGTACTTCCCATATCCATTCTGCACAAATATCAGGTTCAGATACCTGGAAAGAAACATTTTCAGCTGAAAATGCCCCCTGTTATCATACCTGGCGGCATCGAAATTCTTCAGGCAGTTCAGCCCGTCCTCCAGTGCATGGTAATAAATCCGGTTCTGATTCAGATAATAGCCAATGGGGTCGGAATCGCAGTACACATAGATATCCCCATATTCCCCGAAATCCACCGGCACATAGGGCGCTTCCAGCTGCGCATACCGCCTCGTGAAACGGATGCGGCAGTACAGATTGCCCAGAAAGCTCTTCCCGCCCTTTCTCCACCTGGCAAGCTCCGGGAAAAAGTCGTCCCTCTTCTCATCAAATTCTATCACCCTGCGGAAAAGCCCTGTGCTCTCCACCCGGCTCTTCAGGTCCTCAAAGTCGTTGGACAGCCTGGACAGGACCAGATCCGCCTTCCCGATAGCCTCTGCAGAGCCTCCTGCCTCCCGGAGCAGTTTCAGCTCCTTCAGGAAAGTGACATATACATGATAATAGGTATGGCATACATAAATTCTCGATGTTCCCGGGCGGTGATTTCTTTTCTTCATACATGCTTACGCTTTCCGGCAGTCTCCTGCTTCAGGGCATGGACGCTCCCTTTTGATATACGCCCTATTTTATCACAATGGAACGCATTTGTAAAATACTTGCTGATTCTCTGCCTGTATTTCGACTTTAAATTTTTCAAAAATATTGCCAATCCGAATTACATATGCTACAATGTCAATAGAAAAGAGCATCTGCTGGTAACAGACGCCCTTTAGATACTGTCGATAGACGGTTGACCCTCAAAAGCAGAACAGAAAAGCCGCTCAACTTAGGGGGCTGAGGCGGCTATTTCTGTGTCTTATTATTATCTTTACCAAAGGTATATCCGAGTCCAAAGCAGGTCAAGCCGAAGCTCAGCACTGCGATCAATCCTAATATATCCATAGCTTAGCCCTCCTTTCCACTTAAATACGCCACAATTTGGCATCTATGTATTCGGAGGGGCACACAACCACATCATGTGGCATTTCCCTCCGCAGAGGGCCAACCGCCTGCCATCCTGACAGCACCCATAAAAATATTATCATATAAGTCGACAGATTTCAACTGTTTTCCGACAAATTTTCAACCCTTCATTTACAACCGTTCCCAGTTGTTCTCTACCATTTTCTAAAGCCCTACACCTTACCACACGATAAATCGTATCCCCATACACACCAGCGGACGCTCCAGTGTTGCTCCAGGAACCAGCTGGTGAAAAACGAGTTTTATTCTGTATTCTGCTTCCTTTGCAGATTGCTGAACACGTCATTCATATCTGCTTGCCTGTAGCCGGAACAGATGCGCGTACACCCCGCTCTGTTCAAGCAATTCGGAATGCGAACCCTGTTCAACGATCCGCCCGTCGCTTATGACCAAGATTTTGCCCGAAAGCGTGGTGTTTGACAGACGCCGCGTAACCGTCACAAGGCTCTTGCCAGCCCCCAGGTTCTTTCCCAGCCCCAGGCGGTAAAGCTACTCAAACATCCGCTCTTCCGTTACCGGATCCAGCGCTGCCGATGGCTCGTCGAATACCATATATTCCTTTTCCTCAAACCACGCACGGGCATAATTGATGAGCTGCCACTGGCCCCTGACAGGTCCTTACCGTCGGGGACATACCGACGCCCCAGAACAGTGTCAAAGCCTTCGCCCCAGACTGCGATAATCCTGTCCGTCATCCTGCAACCCGGCAAAACCTGCAAGCTTATCGATGGAACCCGAACCCAGCGCAATATAACCGAAGTACAGCGCCAGTTCCCCGATGGTGATGTTGCCACGACATGCAAGTATGATGGAGTAGACATAAAATACAGCCTCCGCGCCATACTTCACAAGTTCACCGAATACCATTGTAGCCATCCAGCTTATGTCAAGCTTTTTTCCGCACATTAAATATTGGGCCTTTTCTTCCTCATAGCGCGCTTTTATGGGACCGGACAGGTTATACACCCGTATATCTTTTGCCGCCTCTGCGTCCGAAAGCATCCATTTGTAGTATACTCACGATCTATAAGATTTGCCATATTATTTTAACGAAATGCAACCAACGGTTGCTAAAGTGCGTAGAACCTGGAAAATTCAATCATATGCTTTCCTTCTCCCTGTATGAGTTAATAAAACCCGCTTTCATCCGGTTCTCCGAAACAACTATGACAAACATACGGTTCTAACAGCTCTGACGCTCCATTAGCAGTAATATTTATCTCGCGGTTGATAAACGGAAAAATCCGACAATGACTTATCATCAACAAACCTATCTTAGGATTCTCTCGGATAACTCTGTTTATCAAGTTGCTTATATTTCGAGCATTAACAAAGTCAAGATTGTTAAGTGGCTCATCAATTATCATCAGCTCCGCCTGTGGCCGTGTAGTGATTGCTGACAGCACAGATAACAGTCTTTGTTCACCACCGCTGAATCTTGCCGGTTTTGCTTTTGCGTCAAACACACGGCTGTTATCACTGCGACGCGGAATCCATTCATCGATGAGATTATTCACCTCTGAGTAGCTCAACGATCTACCAGAATGGATTTCACCGCTTTCGCTGATAATGTCTCGCACCTGTATGCTGCCCATTTCAGCATATTCGTCCTTCTGCTGCACATAAGCTATTTTGGCTCGATACCGTTGCAATTCTTCGTTCCCCAACAAAAGGATATCACCAAAGCTGCGTTCGGTAATTGTGCCATCAATACGCTTTCCGTCAGTCTCCAACCGCATGATGCTTTTCAATATGGAACTTTTGCCTACACCATTTTGTCCGGATAGAAGAACTACATCACCTTCACCTATGTCGAAGGAAATATTCTTCACCAATGTACGAGTCTTAACCGCAACGGACAAGTCTTTTATGCTAAGGATTTTTTCCATTTTAGTTCCTCCATAAGCGCTTATTGGATATGGTCGCCGTTGCAATCAATGTAATTGATTCAGCAATTGCGACAGCCAATACAGGTACGGCATTTATTGGATAGAAACCCGCCATTCCGAAAGAAATGGCTGATATAAACACAGATATGATAACTAACCCCATACCGGTTCCTATCGTAATTTTATAATAGACATGGTTCAAAGCGCCAAAATCAGCTCCGTTTGAAGCCAACCGTTTGAAATTACTGGCGACAGATTTTGAAAGGAATATCATCGCAATCACAACCAGCGCTACAGCCCCCAAGATATAGCAAAGCAAATATGGGAGAATTCTCATAACAACTGTTATAATTTCATCCTCTCTGTGCAATATGTCAGTAGGCATTTCTGAGCATCCTTCTGCTACAGCTTCGATTGGCTCTCTGGTAAAAATAATGCAACTATAGGATATGTTTGCGACATATTGCTCATCATACCCCATCACGATGATACCATCTCTATGTTTGCTATTTCCCGAAACTCTTGCCGAAGTAACAACGGGTAATATTTTCTCAATGATATAGGATTTGGTGATTCCGTCAACAATATGCTTCGAGAAGATTGTATCGCCCACGTTCAACCCATGACGATCTGCAACATTTTCTGACACCGCAACACCATCGCTGTTAAGCTTAGTTGTATTCCAGTAGATTGCATCGGAATACTGACATTCTTCTGTTTGCATTAAGACTTCAACATTAAGCCTGGTTTGTGATTCTTCGGTCGCAGTGAAGGATATTCCTGCATTATACTGGTAATATGTATTTTCAAGCGTGCTGTGCTGTGCAGTCGCTGAGTATTCGTATTTAGAGTGCGAAAGTGCATTCAATTGGAACATATCTGTACCCACAGCAATGGATATAGCCAGAGAGATCAGAAGGAAGGTGGCTATGAGCGCCGCTAAACACCCCAATATGCTTTTGCGGTGCGGATGAAGATTCGCAACAAAATCCTTCATCATAACCACCTTCCTTTCTCAATACTTACTGTGATTCTTTCTTCTTTTCAGCTACCTTCTTGGTAATATCAGCAATCATTGCATTGTTCATAAGCAAGCAAATAATCTCAGCAACAATTACTGCTGCCGGAATCACGAGAATTCGAATGTCTATCGCTGCTTTAGGGATAAATTCACCGGATGTATATATCGCGCCAAACAACACTCCTGCAAACAGCAAAAGCCAAACGACTGTTTCAATAGTAAGAGCAGTTTTGTAGTATGATTTAATGTCTTGTCCCTTGGGGATACAAAACTTCGTAAAATAGGCTCTCTCGCAGCCTCGCTTGCTCATTACCACATTGAACACGATTGCTATAGCTGCCGCCAATACAGCACCAATCCAAATCATCATTGTATTCTTTTCTGCATCAGCATCAGTTTCCCTAATGCGGAAATCGGTAATTTCATTTGCATACCCAGTGGACATAATCGCATCGTAATGGATCTGGTACTGTTCACCGGAATCAAATAATTCACGATCCTTCAGCCTACCAAGCGGCCTGTAATCTGTTCTCAGATAGGTACGGCAAGTGTCATAATCAGTAGCGGAAGTGTACATTCCAGAATAACCATTATTGGCGGAATTGCTTCTGATTCCATCTGCCTGTTCAGCAGTAATCTGCGCCAGAATTGCGCCCCCATCGTAAATGATGTTGGTCTCATAAATTGCATATACTTGGAATTCCACAGCTGCACCGTTGATGGTGAAAGACACTCTATCACCCGGCTTTGCACCAGTATCTTGAGCAAACTGCCAGTCAATGTAGATTGGATTGATTACATCTGTAGCAACCTTTTCAATAACACGTGCTTCGTTATACATTGTGATGCCAACATTCTGGAACTGATCGCTCAAAAGTACTGTCGTTGTCCGAGACACGCCATTTATAGACACTTGTGTCTTTGTTAGATAAAACGGGAAAATTTTGTCTACACCGTTTTTGCCTTCTAACTCCGTCACCTGTTCATAGGAGGGTTCCGGAGCAATGAAGTCCATTTCGGTGTTTTTATAAATACTCTGCGCATTATAATTGCTGGCCTGCTGAGTTATATGCGGAAAAGCAAACAATAGTCCAACAACCATTGCAGAAACAATACAAAGGATTATTGTTGGCAATAATCTATGTCTGACCCAATAGCCCTTCATTGGTTAGCCCTCCGTATTCCCTTCATCAGCAATTTCCTCGGGTTCAACAAACTCCAGTGTGCTTTGGATATCGTAAGAGGCATCGACATTATCATCGTAAACAAGCGTCATCGTCACAGAGCCTGCAGCATTGGGTTTGAACTGAATAACGCACTCATGTTCCATAGCATCTTTGGATGCATTTGCAGTAAATTCGTAGGTGGTAACATTGTTCACCGCATCAAAGTTCGGAGTAATTACCTGTCCGTCCATATATTTTGCGTCAACGCTTTCGACATTGGGAATGGTAAGTACAACTTTAACCTGCGAGGTCTTTTTGGAATCGGACGTAACCTTGAACATTACTTTCATATATACAGTTTCGCCAACTGCATATTCCTTGGTTCCGTCACCATAGCTGTGACCCTTATCACTACTATAGAAGAAACCGGATGCTGCTTCATAGGTGGTCTTGCCACAACCGGACAATACACTCATCATCATTACGATGACGAGAACGAGTGAACAAATTCTGCTTAATCTTTTCATGATATTTATCTCCCTCTGTATATGTTTTTATTGTTTACAGAATGATATCTTGGGGGCCGACGGATATGTTACCGTCGGCAGAAAATACAACTGCAAGCCCGTGTTCTATGTCATAGCGGTATTTGCACATAATTGCTACTCTTGGGTGATCATCGCGTTTAACAAAAAGGTAGTCAGGTTTTATGTAGCTGAAAATGTTGTCCTTCTTATTGTTCTCGCTGTCCACAAGAACTTCTTCTCTGCAAAAGCGTTCAACCTGCTCCTTCGCAGATACAATCCATTCGGGATGCATTGCCAGCATCTTTACCGCACTTTTTTGAGCATCAGTTATAACTTCATCGTCATAGCAATCATACTCGACTGGCAGTAAAAACGCACGTTCCCAAATTGAAATATTCAACTCATTAATCAAATTCGGTCGCTCCTTCCTGTCCGATCATAGCGTTATACTCTGCAACGCCTCCAAGATGTCCGAATCCCGCATTCACTTCAGTTGGAACCAGTTGCATTGATTTCATGTTATTCATTTCATGCCAAGTAAAGCCATTGCTCGTCCTATATTCTTCTATCTGTCGCGCTGTCCAACTTCTTCCATTGTGTTGGGTTCTTGTCCAAAGCTCCGCGAGGGCTTTATCAGCTTGGTTAAAGTTGTGTGACCGGCTATTTGTCATGCTTGGGATAGTAACTTCTGCCACTTTAAATGGTGAAAAATCTGGAACACAATTACGGTATGTCACTTTTGTTCCAGCTTCAACTGTCACATATCTATCCTCCAAAATTCTAATAGTTTTTTGTTTGTCATAAATAAAATCTGATTCCCCTCTGTCACCAGACCAATGCCCATACTCATCGTCCGTGGGTGTTTGGTCAAAACGTTTTTTATAGCTGCTGTAGGGCGTGTTGTGTTTATGGTAGAAATCATACCCCTCTGCACCGCCATAAACGACACCGATGATCGAACCCCACATGTAACCATCTGCAGCATTTTCGATTGCTTTTTGCGCAGAGGATGCGCCAACTTTTTGCCAATCAATGTTTTCCCAATCAATATCAGCGGCATCAGTTGCTTGGAAAGTTTTTACGGCATTATACCCCGCAGTGACAGTTCCTGCTGTGCCAGCCAATACCGAAACACCAGCAATTACAAGCTTTATCCCTGCAGCAACGCTCATTCCCGAACTGCCACCGGAAGGTATCACGGTAACTAAGCCAACTGCAGATAGTATCAGACCAACTGTTGCTGTTGCAAAACCGATAACTGCCGATGTTCTTCCGGTCTCGTCAATTGTATTCATTGCACCGGCTAAACCACCAAATAAAGAACCTCCTGTAGCACCAGCACCTGCAAATTTTACTGCTTCATCGACTGCTGCTGTTACGATACTCGCCACAGGGTCGGACAAACCAGCCTTCTTCAAAATAACAACCGTGACAATTACGCCAGAGCCAATGGCGACTTTTGTAAGCAATGAGGAGATATCGACATCCTCGCTAAACAACTGCGCAGTCTGGCTATTTGTGGCGAATTCTTCAATATTATCTTGCGGCACAAAGATTGTCTTGCAGAGGATGACCTCATCAATAGTGCTTTCTTCAAGAAGCAACTCTGCAATCTGATCTTCAACGATGACAAGTTCTTCTAAATAAACTTCCTCGGTTATAAATTCCGTAAAAACCGTTTCTGTGATTATTTTTTCAGCCTGTACGTTTTCAACCAATGTTTCTCCATTAGGATCGTACAAAACAGGGTTCGGAGGTGATTCGGAACAGCCGACTATAGTAAATAAAATAGCAATAGCCAAAACAATGGATAAGATTTTTTTAAGCCTATTTCCGCTTATTGACATTCTATCACCTCGCCAACCATGTTCTTGTATTCCTCCGTCAAATTGGTAGGTGACAAAATCCGCATCTGCCTACCAAACTGGAACAACCATCCCCAGAAAGTGGGGCTGATTTGCACTTTAACGGTTGCCACGCATGTATGCTCGCGTGTGCGGATCATTTTTGTGTTTTCGCCAAATTTATCGTACACTACACCAATCAGCTTATCATCCAATTCGATTACGATATCAACGAGCTGGCCGCCGTACATTTTGAAAACTCGCTCAGTATAACCGGCAACCTCGCTTCTCAGCGCTAAAGCCTTTTGCGATACCGGTTCATCTATGATTTCAACGCTATCCATCCGATCTATGCGGTAATTTGCCGTACTATCATGCTTTGCATTGTACACCACAATGTAGTAGTTGTCCTCATGGAACACCAACGCTACAGGCTCCACAACATAACGATGACCATCACGGCGATAAACTTTTTCACCGTGTTCATCCAAATCGAAATAACGGAACAGCACTTTGTTTTGTTGCTGGATCGCATCCTCCAAATAACCCACACTGTAATAAATCGTTTCATTGCTGTGCTTCCGGGTATTGAAGCACACGAGGTTGCTTTGCAGAATGTCCGCCTGGTGACTGCCTCCCAATGCCGCAATCTTATCGATCAATTCAGTGCTCTTTTTCTCGGTAATGAAATTTGCCGCCTGCACCGCATCAATCAGTATTTTTAACTCTGGAACGGAAAAACTTCGATCTGCGATGTAATATCCCTTTTCTTTGCCGACTCTGCACCACATGACCTCAAAGCCCTGTTCGTTCAAAAGGGAAATATCTTTTGCCAAAGTTCGTCTTTCGCAAGATATACCCATAGCACTCAGCCGGCGGCATATTTCGTTGGTAGAGAGAGGGTGAAGTTCATCCGTTTCTTGCCGCAACAGTTCCATCAACTTTAACAGTTTGATTTTTTGTCGATTCTCTTTCATCACGGCGTACCCCCATACATATACAATTATTATTTATAGCACAAATTCCGACTTTTTTCAATGGACTACTGTCACTTTTTGACGACACATAAAGAAAAGGTAACACTTTTTGCTCAAAAACCATGTTTGGAGCAAGTGCTCCCATAATTTTTATCGTATGAATTTATTGAAATAGTGATTTTTGCAGAAAAAACCCTTGATAAATCACGTCTTGTATTCCTTTATAAGTACTTTTTCGTTTGTGTTTTCCATTCCCTTTTCTCCGCCCCCCAAGCCGCCGGAAACCAGCTCCTTCTGTGCAAACTTCCTTTTTCATTTTATATTCCCACCATTTTTCACGGGTGTAGATATTTTGGGGCGGTAATTGGTATTTTAACGCCACATCTTGTATTTTATGGCTAAGATTACTCCTGATATGTTGTATGTCGATGCTGAAGAATACCATTTTATATCTACACCCATTTTTCACTTTCTTCTTGAAGACTTCCTCAGAATATGTTATAGTAAACATAGGGAAAAGCCATAGAAGCGGCTCTACCCCAAATTGCAACTAAACTCCCCAGCCAAAAGCCGGGTCAGCCGTCACTAGTGCGAGTAGTGGCGGCTATTTCTTTTTTCCCCGAAAGATTGTGTAGCACAACCCAATCAGGGCAACAATGAATATTCCAATCTGAATCAAATCAGCGTATGTAACACACATTGCATCACCCTCCTTTCTTTCGTCTGGAGGGCTACTTAAACCCTCCGAAACACAAGAGGGGTAAAGCCGCCTTGGCTCTATGACTTTTCCTACAAGTACTATATCATGACATTTTTTTCGTGTCCAGAATTATTTAGTTATTTTTTCCATTTGTAACTGTTTCCAGTTGTTCTCTGCCACTTTCAAAAGCCCTGCACCTTACCGCACAGATAAACCGTATCCCCATACACACTTTCACTGCTTTCCAACAGGATTTCCTCCACCTCCCAGCCGTATTTCCGAAGCGCCTCCAGCACTGCCGCCTCATCCACAATGCTTTTTCTCAGCACAACCACCTGATTGCGCTGTTCGAAATCAGCCGTGTCCGCCCGCCCTTCCAGCTCCCAGACATGCAGCAGCAGCGTTTCCTGATATTCCGTAAATTCCAGCAGATTGTAATAATATCCCTCCCCGTCATACATGCAGATGCAGGGGAATTCTGCATAAGCTTTCGCCAGCTCATACTGCCGCTCATAGCCCTTATACAGGTAATGCCCGTCATAGCCCGCTATCTGAACCGCCCCCAGAACCAGCACCGGCAGAAGCATCCAGCAGAAACTGACACTGGGGACAGCGGCGAAAATCCGCACTAACACAAGTGTCATAATAACAGCGGCAAAGGGAAACAATGGCATAATATAGCGGTCCACCAGATAAGGTGACATTCTTGCCGCCAGCAGGAAATAACAGCAGCAGGGCACAAGCAGCATAATCCAAATGCAGAAATGTGCCGCGCCTACAGCATGTTCTGTTCCTGCTTCCCGTGCTGCCCCCTGTACCTGCCGTGAGCTTACAGTCCCCTTTCTCCCCCTCAGCCAGGCAAACAATAACCCCACAGCGCCACATCCTACCACCAGGAGCCCCAAAAGCACTCCGCCAAAGCATGCTTCCATAAAAATAGTCCCAAAAGCCCACAGCCTGGTTCCATAGCCGTCGAAACCGCTTCCAAGGTTCTGGAGCGCTTCCATCCCCCTGCCGCTGGAAAAAATGTCCTCCACCGCATAGGGAAAAACAGCCAGCCCGATAACGGCGGCCAGAATCATGCTCCCCACATATCCCCGCAATTCCCGGTACCTCTTTTTCACAATCAGCAGCCCGGCCGTCACCCCTGCCAGCGTCAGGCAGTAAAACAGGAAAAAGTACTGGGTCCAGAATCCCAATACCGTCACAAGTGTCAGCTTTGTATTTTTTCTTTCAAATCCCTTTTCCAGCCATTTCTTCACATGCAGGCAAAACAGCGCAACACATAAAAACGTCATGGTACCGTACATGCGGATCAGCAGTGCGGTGGCAATTGCCCCGGCGGAGAGACCATACAGAAGCCCCATACAGATTCCCGCCACTCTCCCGGAGCCTCCGGGAATGACCCCGCCTTTTTCCAGCACTGTCCCCAACCGGAAAAAGCAGAGGATGCATCCCGCTATTGCCAGCAGATTGATCGCGCAGCCGGGCAGCGGCGACAGGCTGCCCTGAAAAACGGACGATATGGTATGTAAAAGCATGTAGTGAAAAGGCGGATGATTATCGTCCTTCACATTAAAATACACGGACAGATAGTTAAAACAGTCCTCGCTGTCCACAGTAAGGTAATCCCGGAACTGTTTTGCGGTAATCCAGACCGGCTCCGGATAGACATCTGCCTGGTACTGAAGCGCCATGCTCTCCTCCCCGTTCCTCAGAAGATCCCAGGTTCTTACCACAAGGTTGATAAATGTCTCTCCGAAGGATTCGCCGATGATTTCCTGCTCTACAAATTTCTTCAGCCTGCCCACGGGCTGTGTGGACACAATCCACGGATTGTACTCCGCGTTTGAAAGCTCCAGGGACAGGAGTTCATCTATATGATAGCCTTCTTTTTGAATTACAAAGCAGCCCAGTACTGCCAGGATGCACAGCAGTACCGCCACTTCCCCCACATGCTTTTTTCTCATCCGTAATGCCTCCTGATTTAAGTTCCGCCTCTGTCCCATCCAGTACCAGGCACGGGCAGAGAATTTCCGGACGCCCCATTTTACCTCACGCAGATGTATTCCCCCAGGGCCTGAAACCCTACTTCGTCCACCACCTGTCCCAACGCCTTGTCGTAGACAACAATGTCAATCCCCTGGGGCACCTTCCCATACTCCTGCCGGTCTATCACAATCTGCAGCCCGTCTTCATTTCTATTGATAAGCAAATCGCTGCTGCCTGTTCTCATATGCCGAAAGCAGTCCTCTCCCACAGTCTGATACAGCACCGTTCCGTCCTCTATGACCCAGACGCCTTCCCGCTCAAAGAATTCTTCGCCGATGCCCACACTGTCCAGCCGGTCAGCCAGGTCCTCTGTCTCCGCCAGGTACTCGCCTTTCGTCGCGACGACATATATGTAATCATTCTGATACACTTTGACTGCATCCAGATAGGCCCCCAGATCCGCCGTCTGCTGCAGGCTGCGGTTCTGCATCTGGTGGTTCCATATCTGCAGATTTTCCTCCCAGAGCCTGTACCGCCCGTCTCCCCTTCTGTCCTGAAGCTCATAGCGTTCCGACAGGTATCCGCCCAGGTAATCCGAAACCTTCAGCGCGCCATAGGAATTGGTATGCCCTGTATCGGTAAAATCCTGTTCCACATCCAGTCCCAGCTCCTGATGCAGGGCAATCAGATTCAAAAAGGGCACCTGGTGGGCCTCCGCCAGGCTCTCAACATATCTGTAGTGCATCTGCGTCTCCTCGTCTGCCCCGAAAGGCGCCAGAAAAAAGCACAGCTCCACCCCCGTCTCCTCTGCCAGGTCGAAGATTCTCTCCAGCCAGATTTCCTCTTCTTCCCCGATAGCAAGCTGCTCTTCCCCCTGGTAGACGCAGATTTCCCCGATATTTTCCCCGTAAAAACCTCCGGCATGCCCTATATAGGTACGCATCATCTCATCCTGCCTGAAATCCTTTTCCGTAAGCTCCGCATAACGGGTGTGGATAACGGGCCATTTCAGCAGAAGCTCCCTGATTTCCTCCGCTTCCGCAATATCCCCCACGGCATCCGCAAAATTCTGTGAAATCTGATACCCCAGCAGATTGCGGTACATGTTTCCCTTAATCTGATAGCCATGGAAATTGGTGTAATACATCTCCACGCAGACTACCTTTGGCTGCTGTGTCTTCAGCGCTTCCTTCATGCAGTGATAAGAGCTGGCCAGGTCCTGACCGGAAATGGATAAGCTGAAGGCTGCTATCCCATACTTCTCCCATAAAACCGCCGGATTAACAGAGCAATAGCAATGACTGCTTCCCAGGAAGAGCACATCCACCACATCCCGGTCCAGACTGTAGAAGGTTTCCATGGAAGACAGATACCCGCCCCCCGTATCTTTCCAGGAAAATACTCTATATGTACAAGAAAACAGTATCACAGCCACTGTACAGAACACAACCGTCTTAATTCCGTTTTTATACTTCATCATCCTGCCTCCCAACCTCCGGCGTCAAAACTGGAAATAGATAAACTGAGAAGAAGAAAACTGTATGCCGTAAATGCCAAAGACCAGAGTGGCCCACATCAGTGCAAGCAATACTCCCCACCGAAACCAGATGCACTGCTCCGCAAGGAAACCGGAAAAACTCTGCCCCTTTTGATGCCGCAGCAGGTCCACCAGAAAGAGCACCAGAATCCCGGCCAGCAGAATGTTGAACTCCGGCCGCTCCAGCCCCAGAGTGTAAATTTCCCCGTTAAACAGAGACCAGGGATCCCATTTCACCACCATGCGCGCACAATATTCCAGTGCCGCCCGGACACCGTCCGCCCGGAAAAAAATCCAGGCCAGATCCACCAGTAGAAACGTAATTACGGTCTGTGCCATCCGGTAACTGAAGCTTCCTGTCCTTGTCTTCAGACAGCGGTTGATATTTAAACGCAGCTTACCTGTCAGATCTCCCGCCATCTGGTAGACTCCGTGCAGCATCCCCCACACCAGGAAATTCCAGCCCGCGCCATGCCACAATCCGCTGACAGTAAACGTGATCAGCAGATTTGCATATTTCCTGCCCCTGGAACAACGGCTCCCGCCCAACGGAATATACAGGTAATCCCGAAACCAGGTGCTCAGCGAGATATGCCACCGGCGCCAGAAATCCCTGACAGATACGGCAAAATAGGGCGTGTTGAAATTCTCCATCAGTTCGAAGCCCATGACCCTGGCAGCTCCCATGGCAATGGCAGAATAACTGGCGAAATCACAGTAAATCTGCAACGCAAACCCCAACGCCCCGGCTGCCAGCGCCACGGTTCCGTACATAAAGTAATTGTCGAAAACCGTATCCACCAGAATCGCCACCCTGTCCGCTATGACCATCTTCTGGAAAAGCCCCCACACCATCAGCATCAGCCCGTCCGTAACCCGCTCATAGTTCCATAGCTTCTGCTTTTCCATCCGGACAATCTGCTGCAGCAGATGATCGGAACGCTCAATGGGCCCCGCCACAAGCTGAGGAAAAAAGGAGACAAACAGCGCATACCGGAAAAAGTTCTTCTCCGGTTCTATTTTTCCCCTGTAGACATCCAGTGTATAACTTAATGCCTGAAACGTATAAAAGGAAATTCCTACCGGCAGCAGGATATCAAAATGCCCCTGCGGCAGCGTCAGGCCGAACTTCCCCAACACTTTGCCGCAGGTATCCAGAAAAAAATTGAAATATTTAAAGAAAAACAGAATTCCAAGGTTAAAAACGAGGCAGGATATCAAAAGCGCCTTCTTCCACCTGCCGTACCTGAAGATCAGCCTGCCGCAAACCCAGGTCACGACTGTCGATGCCAGAATCAGCAGAATGTATTTCACATTCCAGCACATATAGAAAAAGTAACTGGCCGCCAGCAGCCAAAAACAGCGCAGTTTTGCCGGTACCAGGAAATAGACCAGTACAACAATGGGAAAAAAGATTAAAAAATCCACGGAATTGAACAGCACTGTCGGCCTCCTTGCACAGATGTCATCTGCTGTTAATTGTATCACAGCATTTCGACAAAGTCCATAATTTCGTCTCAACAATACTTTTCATTCGTCAAAATACATGCTAAAATAAGGAAGAAATACATCGGTTTTTACAATCGTTCCAAAAATGTGTCAGTTGAAAGCAACACAGTGATTGGCTGACACCTGAAAAACGACGAAAGGAGAATTTCCCATGCACCCTCTGCGGAAGATCACACGCATCACCCCAAAAAGCCCATTTGCCCGCATGGCTGCCGCTGTGGGGCTTCTCCTTGCAGCAGCCGTTCTCATTGCCACATTCGCACTACATCGCAGTAGTCAATCTGATTCTTCCATCCCCATCCTGCAAACGGACGACGGAAAAAAGGCTGAAGACCTTCTGCGGCTCTCGGAAGAAACCTACAGCGCAGTTTTACTTTCCATGCATTCCACTGCCAATTTCCGGGAAGAGGACTTCCTCCACTACAGAGGCCTGGATACCCTGGTGGCTGCCCACGCCCTCCTAAACACGGAAGAATTCTCTGAATATCTGGACCGCATCCTGAAATCCGGCAACGCCGTCTCCGACATCTATCTCTGCCCGGATCCCGATCTGCTCTGGAAAGCCGCAGGCCAGAATAACAGGAGCTGGAAGAAAAGCCTGAAACGGGATTTCTGCTCTTATCTGGATTCCTGTCCCGATATTACCTTTTCCGTCCTGCTGCCCTACCCTTATATCGGCTACTGGCTGGAAATGGACGCAGACAGGCTGGATGCAACCCTGGACCTCTATCACAGTCTCATCAATGAGCTGGCAGCTTATCCAAATACCAGAATCTTTTTCCCCGGTTCCCAGGACTGGCTGACCATCAATCCCGGGAATTATGCGGATACCTTTTTCGACACAAACGTATTCATCACGGAAAGCATGCTTCTGCATGTCTTCTGCGACGGCGATTACGCAATTACCCCGGAAAACGAAAAGGACTACTGGCACAATCTCCGGGAAACCATCCGCCGGGAACAGGCTTCCCCCACCCGCCATGCGGATTTGTCTAACTGGTGCCTTGTCTTCTTCGGCGACAGCGTTCTGGGAAACTATCCCGGCAGCTTCTCCATTCCCGGATTTGTGACAGGGCTGTCAGATGCTGCCACCTTCAATTTCGCAGTCAGCGGCACATCTGCTTCTAACAGCCGGAACGGAAACCGCCCTGACTTTCCCTGTGCCGTGGATGATTTTCTGGCGAAAAACACCACCCCCTCCGGGGACGGAACCCGGTTCACTCCGGAAAACGCCTCAGAGACAGATCTTGCGGGCAAGAAGCTCTGCTTTCTCATCAGCTATGGCTTCAACGACTATTTCGACGGCGCACCTGTGGAAAATCCCCGGGATCCTTATGATATCCACAGCTTCAAGGGAGGGTTGCGCACCTGCATCTCCAGGCTGCAGGAGGCTTTTCCCCATGCCGCTTATATCCTTATGACCCCTACGCATACCAGCGCATTCCACTACGGAACCGACAGCAACAACGAATATGGCGACCGCTTTTCCGACTACATCAATGCAGTCAGGGAAATCGCCGAAGAAACCGGCTCCTTCCTGATTGACAACTACAGTGGCAGCGTCATAACGGAAGAGAACCTGGACAGCTATCTGGCAGACGGCATTCACCCCAACGAAACGGGCCGCCTGGCCATCGCCTGCAGAATCATAGATTTTATGGAAAACAATCTCTGTCCTGTCCAGACTTTTCTGTCGGCCTGGACGGCAGCTCAGGATCCTGGACAATAGGAATCGGAATAAGAAGCACATTTATCTTCAAGCATTTTGAAGTCGCAGCATCTTGACGCTAAGGAAGAGCATGGGTTAACTGTCCTAAGCTCCCGACATAAAATAAGTCTCCCCCTGCAACAACCTGCCAAAGAACACAAGCCCGCAGAAAAGCTGGTAAACCAGCACACATCCTGACACCGCGAAGCCAATCCTGCAAAACAGCCCCTGTTCCCTTTTCTTCCATAATAACAGCCATTTTTCCAGACTGAAGACAAAGATCAGAAACAGTGCAATGGAATACCCCCACAGGAAATTCCCGTCCCGGGAGCGGCTTCCTGTCTCCACCAAAAGCAATGCCTCCAGGAATCCCACCCCTGTCATCCCCCAGGCGAAAAGATACTGCCTGTCACGCAGAAGCTCCCTGAGTGAAAACAGCACCACCACCAGCGGAAAAGCCATGGAACACAGCACCGCCACCTTGGTCCTGTTGGCATGCAGGGAAAAGGTATACCAGGGCGACAGCGCAATTCCATGCCCGGTATCCCCCCCAAAGAGCACCATATTCTGCCACAATACCACGCCGCAGGCCGGCAGCACCGTGCTCCCCAGCAGAAATACCTGCTTAAAAGGCACCTTCCTGCACAAATCCGCCAGCAGCTTCACCGCCAGCACAGGCGCAAATACCGTGAGAAAACTGGGCTTGATGCCCGTACATAACACCAATAACCCTGCCAGGACAAGCCACTGCCCGACAGTCAGACGCTCCCTGTAGCCCTTCTCAGCCTTCAGATAAAAAAGCATCACCGCCAACGCGGCAGGCTTCATGCACTGGTATGTAGAATTATGCCAGATATTCCCTGCCTGATAACTCACATACCGGTATTCTCCCGCATAACGCCAGAAAAAGGGCATCACCAGGTTCAGCGCCAGCGCACATCCCAAGGTCAGTGCATCCGGTTTCTTTCTCCCCAGCAGAAGCCCCAACAGCCTCTCTGTGAGAAACACGCACAATACGGAAGCAGCCGCCAGAAACAATGCAATCAGCACAGTCCCGTTTCCTCCCAGCCGGTAAAGAAGCAGATATGCATATGCGGTGAAGCTGTAATACCACCCGTCATCGATAATCATACTGATATGATAAGGCAAATCCGACTGAAAATACCGGTTGTTGTAATCCAGCGGCTGAATGGACTGCATGTAAAAAAGATAAAAACACAATCCGCCGTATATGAGTATAACGCCCCACAGTATAAATGCCGTATATTTTGACATCCTGCTTTTCATATCCATATCCTGCCTCCTGTTCCCACTCTGCCGCACCTCACCTGTCCCCTGCATCCACTGCTGTTCCAAACCTGCTGCCATTCCCTGCCTGCTCCTGGGAATTTTACGCTTTCCGGAAAAAAACATTTGTCTATATGCCCGCGGTTACTTCTGCAAAGCCAGGACAGAAAGCGACAACTGAATGCGCTCACGAGTATAAAGAAGTGTCTACAAATAACCGCT
>DKVC01000134.1 GCA_002490995.1 Lachnospiraceae bacterium UBA7188 | reverse complement strand
CAGTCCATGGAAAGAGACCAGTCCGTGGAAAGAGACCAGTCCATGGAAAAAGAACGGTCCATGGAAAAAGAACGGTCCATGGAAAAAGGACGGAAAGATTCCCTGACAGTGGATGGCAGGCTTCTGGAGGGGCATTTGATTCCTTACAAAATGTTTGGGGCAGGAAGGCATGAAGTGAAACTGATCATAGGACAGAGGTGAAGATATGCTGGATAATTTTCGGAAAAGGATAGCAGGGCAGGGAGAGGCGGTGATTGTCTACCTGGGAGGTTCTATCACGGAGGGACAGGGGGTGGAGGATAAGCGGCTGTGCTGGCAGGGATTGCTGCAGAGCGAACTCGAAAAGGCGTATCCGGAATGCATATTTTCGGCCTTCAATGCGGGTATCGGCGGGACGGAT
Organism: Lachnospiraceae bacterium UBA7188; assembly: GCA_002490995.1. Classification (GTDB taxonomy): domain Bacteria; phylum Bacillota; class Clostridia; order Lachnospirales; family Lachnospiraceae; genus Acetatifactor. The sequence continues at coordinate 17,369 of DKVC01000134.1, read as the reverse complement.
TCCCGTTTCGGGGCTTTTCGTATGGAGCGGGATGTGCTGTGCCGCAGGCCGGATCTGCTTTTTGTAGAATTTGCCGTCAATGATTATACCAGACCGGCGCAGGAGATACGGGAATCGCTGGAGGGAATCCTCTCCATGCTGTGGAGAGCACTTCCGGAATGTGACGTGTTTTTCGTTTTGACAGCCACAGGGAAAATGCATCGGGAGAATTCAGGCGGGCTTCCGGAGTCGGTGCGCATCCATAAGGAAGTTGCAGCCCGGTACAAAATTCCCTGGGTTAATGTGGGGAGAAGGCTGTTTTCCAGAGTGGAGGAAGGAATAGCTTTGGAGGAGCTGCTGCCGGACGGGGTGCATCCGAACCGGCAGGGATATCGGATTTACTTTGAGGGGGTGTGGGAATCCATGAAACGCATTCTCGACGGGAGAGAGCGAGGGGAAAAGCCGGAGGAAGTGAGAAGTATCCGGATGGAAACTGGCAGGGAAGAAGATTGCTCCGGAGACAACCCGGAAGATGTGGAAAAGCTTCGGATGGAAATCAGCAGGAAAGAGGGAAAGTATACGGCATGCGGAATGGTACCGGCTTGCCGGGCGAGGCTGCAGGGATTCGTTACGGAACATATTGCCATGTGCGGAAAATACGGAAGTTACGTGAGCAGCAACAGGCCGGGGGATTTTCTGGAGTTCGGATTTCGGGGGGATAAGATAGGGTTGTTTTATATGATTTCCTCTGACGGCGGGCGGATGGAATGGGCGCTGGACGGAGGGGATTTTAAAGAGCTCTCCGCATGGGATGTCTATGCCCGTTCCTTTGACCGGGGAAGCGCCGGAATGCTGGCAGAGAACCTGGAACCCGGGGAGCACAGGCTGTGCATTCGGGTGGCAGCGGAGAAAGATGCGGAATCAAGGGGGAATTTCATCAGAATCAGTGATTTTCTGGTGTAAGGCAGCTATGAGTATGGGAGTGGCTTGGATGCACAGAGCGAAAAGAGAGGAGACAAAGGATGAAGAGAAGAAAATGGAAACAGGTATGCGGCATTTTGACTGCTTTATGCCTGATGGGAAGCGGTTTGTGGGATTCCGGCTTTTACGTCGGGGCTCAGGAGGTACAGGAGAATGCAGGTGAAACCGTAACCGGAAATGTACAGGAGACGCCGGATGCGGCGGGACAGAACTCAGACGCCGGGGCAGCGGCACCGGGGGAAGAGCCGGGCTCTGGAACCGCAATGCCGGAAGAGCAGACACCGGGGGCCGGGGATGCGACGTCAGGAAAAGAGCCAGGCTCTGGAACCGCAATATCGGAGGGACAGATACCAGAAGCCGGAGCTGTGATACCGGGGGAAGAACCGGGAGCCGCAGCCGCAGCGCCGGAGGAGAGGAATGCGATATCAGAAGATATTTTTAACCAGGATTTTGAAGATACGGCAGAGGGCGCTCTTCCGCAGGGATGGAAGTTCGGAAATCCGGGCAACTCCAAAGCCAGTGCCGGAGTGCAGATAATAGGCGGAAATCATGTGCTGGTGCTGGATCAGTCGGAAGACAACAGCGGTGCCAATTATAATCCGGGACTGAGCTGTGCGCTTCCCGAAAGTTATAAAAAGTGGTGTTTTCGTACAGCATTGCGGCTAAGGCGTCCGGGGGAGTACTGTATCTGCCCAGCGTGGAGGGAATAAGGTACGGTAACAATTACTGCTACACTGTCCCTGAGGAATCTGCCCCAGGTGTCCACACAGGTGACTGTGACCAATGTGCTGCCGGAAAAGATAGAGATTACACCGGAAGAGGTGACGCTTCCCTCTGGTGGGCATCTTTTTATCGATGCAAAAGTTATGCCGGAAGATGTGGGGAATCCGAAGGTGATTTTCAGCTCTGACGATCGCTCGGTAGCTACTGTTGACGAATGGGGAGAGATTGTGGCGGTGGCGGAAGGGAATACCGTGATTCGGGCCGTCTCGGAAGAGCGTCCGGAGATTTCCTGCGAGATTCCTGTGAAAGTTACGGCCAGAAGCGTGATGAAGCAGATTTATGTCTCTCCGGAAGGGAATGACGGCAACGACAGCAGCATGTCGGGGCCTGTAAAGACACTGCAGCGGGCAAAGGAACTGGTGCGGCAGAGCAACCAGACCATGAGCGGGGACATCGAAGTCATTTTGGCAGACGGTTACTACCTGCAGACAGAGACACTGGATCTGAACGAACAGGACGGCGGAAAAGATCAACACTATGTAGTATACCGCCATGAGGGCCAGAAGGAAGCAGTAATTGGAGGCAGGAGAGTCATTACAGGATTTTCACTGTACGATAAGGAAAGGGATATTTATGTGGCGGACGCGCCGGGGCTGGAGACGAGACAGCTGTATGTAAACGGTGTCAGGGCAATAAGAGCGAGAAGCGGGGCCGGACTGAACAGCCCGGTTGTCCTGATGGAAGGCGGCGAGAATAAAGGGTATACCTGTGCAAACCCGGAGATTTTAACTTATCAGCATCCGGAGGATTTGGAGCTGATTTTTTAGGAGCAGTGGACCAATCCGCGGTGCGGCGTGGCTTCTGTAAAAGAGCAGAACGGCAGGACGGCATTGATTATGGACCAGCCGGGATGGAAATATGTATCCGACAAGGGCGGGACCTCCGCGTCTGTCCCGGTTTATTATGAAAATGCACTGGAACTTCTGGATGAGCCCGGCGAATGGTATCTGGATATCCACGCAGGAAAAGTATATTATATGCCCAGGCCCTGGGAGGATATGAGCCAGGCGGAAGTGACAGCTCCCGTATTGGAAGAACTGATACGCATTCAGGGAACGGATTATGACAGGATGGTGGAAAATATCGAATTCATCGGTATTACGTTTGCTGATACGACATGGAACCGCCCCAGCACTTCATACGGACATGCAGACGCGCAGAATAATCACATTCGCGAACATGGGGTTCCTGATCGTCTGCCGGATGCGGCTGTCACTGTGAAGAGGGCAAATTCCGTCCATTTTACCGGATGCAGCTTTACCCGGATAGGGATTACTGCCCTGAAGATGGTGGAAGGCGTGCAGAACAGCCCTGTCAGGGGAAATAAATTCTATGATATATCGGGAAGCGCTGTTAACATAGGCGACCCGTATACCAACAATCCGGATAACTATAATCCGCAGGACATCCGGAAACTGATGAAAAATTGTGATGTGGAAAACAATTACATCCATGACATCGGAGTGGATTATCAGTCTGCAGCGGCAGTATCGGTAGGATTTGCCGCTGATCTGGAACTGGCACACAACGAGATCTTCAATATTCCCTATTTGGCATTCCATATCGGTTACGGATGGGCGAAGCGGTTTGAAAACGTGCAGCGGAACATGGTGATAGAGCATAACTTTATCCATGACTTGATGGGCGAAGGCATATACGACGGAGGTGCTGTGTACTTTAACGGGAACTCCGGGGGAAGCGAAGGCAATTATAACCTTGTGCGTGATAACTATATCCGGAATCAGATGGATTTGAATGCGCCGCTGTATGCCGACGAGGGAACAACATATTGGCATTGGGAACGCAATGTGGTAGACCTGTCGGAGTCTCCCCTTTGGCATAATAATTCCAACCCCAGGTGGATGCTGGTATATGTTCCTACCATAGAGCACCTGAAGGTAAATGATATCTATACCACCACGGATGTTAAGCATGTAAATCCGGAAGCACCCTGGGTGGAAATAACGGATATCCATGTGCATCCGGATGCAGTGTGGCCGGAGGAAGCGGTGCGCATAATAGAAGAATCCGGACTGCAGGAAGCGTACGCCGTTCTGCGTAATTCCCAGGCAGAACGCATCCACACCAATGTAGAGCAGGGGAATATCAACGTTCCTGTCGGAGGGAGCTTTACCGTTGAAGTAAGCGGGACGGATGGTAGGGACAGGACCGTATCCACGGAAAATATGATGACGACTTATCGCGTGGCCGATCCGGAGATTGCCCGGGTATCTGACCAGGGAGTAGTGGAGGGGCTGAAAAGCGGAGCTACGAGCCTGCGGATTTATGTAGTATCTAACGGAATCCTGGATGTGTCCGAGGTGCAATTGTACGTAGGCGACACCTTCAGCAGGATTTCCCTGAAAGGCGTGGAGAAGGATACGATTCTTCTGGGAGAAACCAGCAGAGGGTTCCAGGTAGAAGCCAGCGGGTTGACAGACATGGGGCGTCAGGTAGCGCTGACGAAGATTGCGTATAAAGTGGAGGATGCCTCTGTGGCTTCTGTGACGGAGACCGGTTATATTACCCATGTGAAAGCGGGGAATACGGTTTTGACGGTGACTGCGGAAGGAGAGGGCAGAATTGTAGAGCAGGAGTTTGTTCTGCAGATAGAAAAGAAGCAGGAATTTGAGGAAGACAATATATGGGAGGTTTTTGGCGCGGAGAAAGCCGATCAGTGGGTAGTGGAAGGCGGCAGCCTGGAGAGAAAGGACGGAGAGCAGATTACGACGACCCTGACGAAATTCGTGTTGGAAAGCGAATCAGGCGTACAGAAACCGGAACCAAAAATTAAATTTTAAATAACCCGGGAAAGGAGGCTGTTCTATCGAAGGAGGTTTAACGATAGGACAGTCTTCTTTATATATGAGGGAAAGAGCTGTACGAACTCAGACTTTTCTGCCCGAAATACTATCATTCAGAAGGGGAATATGTTAAAATGACAGCATATGTCAGAAGAAATATCGTTCTTGTTTTCCGGGGATATGTTTCTGTTGGAAACAGTTTTCAGGAGTTTGTTTTAAAGGTGGAAAAACAGAGTGAAAGTGATGGGAGAGAGGATATGCTGCCGGAATTATTTAAGAAAAGAATGCAGCAGATGCTGGGGGAAGGATATATTTCGTTTCTGGAGGGCCTCGGAGAGCAGCACTGCCAGGCACTGCGGCTTAACGTGCTGAAAAAAGGGTTGGATGGCAGCAGTGCAGCTGAGAAGTATGGTGCAGGAAGAGCCGGTGATGCGCCTGAAAAGCATAATGCAGGTAACGGTGAAGATATGACGGTGCAATGCGTTGAAGAAAATGCGGATGGTGCGGATGAAAAGTGCAGCACAGCGCGGGAAAACAGCGGTACAGATTTCGCGCATCTGACGAAAGTTCCCTGGGCGGAGAACGGCTACTATTATCAGCCGGGGGACCAGCCGGGGAAGCATCCCCTTCATGAAGCAGGGGTTTATTACATTCAGGAACCCAGCGCCATGGCGCCTGCGGAGCTGCTTGAAGTGAAGCCGGGGGAGCGGGTGCTTGATCTGTGTGCCGCTCCCGGCGGGAAGAGTACCCAGATTGCGGCGAAGCTGCGGGGGCAGGGAGTGCTGGTATGCAATGAAATTCATCCGGCCCGGGCGAAGATACTGTCGGAAAACATAGAGCGGATGGGAATCTGCAATGCCTGTGTCACAAATGAGACACCGGAGCGCCTGGCGGATTTTTTCCCGGGATATTTTGATAAGGTACTGGTGGACGCGCCCTGCTCGGGAGAGGGGATGTTCCGCAAAAATGAGGCGGCATGTGATGAGTGGAGTCCTGAAAACGTGAAACTCTGTGCGCAGCGCCAGGACGGAATACTGGATCAGGCGGCCAGGATGCTGCGCCCCGGCGGGAAGCTGGTGTATTCTACTTGTACGTTTGCTCCGGAAGAGGATGAGGGGAGCGTAGCCAGATTCCTGGGCCGCCACAGGGAGTTTACTGTTTTGCCCATAGAGAAAGAACAGATTGGGCTGACGGGATGTGACGGTTCTGCGGAGTATCTGGGATGCGGGATATCTGGGGAAGCAGTTTCAGGCGATGAAATACCGGATTTTCATTTGGAGAAGACATTGCGGATGTGGCCGCAGCGTATTCGCGGAGAGGGGCATTTTGCGGCTCTGCTGCAGAAGGACGGCGATCTGTTTGCAGAAACTTCGTCCCGAAATCCGAAATGTCTTGCGAAAGGTGTACAGGGGGAGCAGGATAAGGAGATGGAGGACTTGTTCTCTTTTTGGAAGGAAAATATACGATTTTCCATATGCCGGGAGAAGGCAGGAGAGGGTGGGATTTTTTCAGAGATAGGCAGGGTTGTAGGAATGGGGGAGGAAGTCCGCCATATCAGATTCGGGGATAATGTATATCTGGTTCCGACGGGAATGCCGTCTCTGGGTGGGCTGAAGGTGCTTCGTCCGGGACTGCATTTGGGAGAATTGAAGAAGAACCGCTTTGAGCCATCCCATGCGTTAGCGCTGGCGTTGCCGCCGGAATATGCAATACATGTGTGGAATTTGGATTCTTGTGACCCGCTTGCGGCGGCCTGGCTCAAAGGGCAGACTTTTCCGGCGGAGGGAGAGAAGGGCTGGTATTTGATCTGTGTGGACGGATTCAGTGTCGGATGGGGAAAGCTGGCAGGGGGAATCATGAAAAATCATTACCCCATTGGTTTGAGACGAAAGGATTTTAAAGAATTTTGGGAACAGAAATCGTGTATGAGGATGACACCATACTGGCAGTATACAAGCCGGCAGGGCTTCCAACGCAGACTGCCAGTGTGGGACGCCAGGATGTAGTCAGTGAATTGAAAAATTATATACGGCAGACAGAAAACCTGACAGGGAAAAACAGGCAGTCTGCGCCATATCTGGGTGTAATTCACCGCCTGGACCAGCCTGTGGAAGGGCTGCTGGTATTTGCAAAGAATCCGAAAGCAGCAGCCGGTTTGAGTGCACAGCTCCGGAAGCAGGAAGAGAATGCAGGGTTCTGTAAGCATTATTATGCGGTTATATATGGGTGTCCTGCGGAGAAAAGCGGGGAACTGGAAGATTATCTCTGTAAAAAAGACGGCAGGGCGGAGATTCTTGAATGCCGGCCAGAGAGGCAGGAAGTTCCAGACCTGGATGCGGCGGGAAGGGACAGCAGAGCAGAAGCAGTGGAGAAAACGCGGGAAAAGCAGGATGATGCAGAAGCCGTTTCTAAAAGAGCGAATCGGCAGCCGCCAAATTCGAATGCTCGAAAGGCCCGTCTGCTATATTGCATTTTACAGATGATGGATATATCAGAAATTGCTCCGGCAGATATTGGGACTGAACCCGGTGGGGTAAGTCAGGTTGGAGCCCGGACGGCGCAGAACGCAATTGCCCTGGCGGATATCCGTCTTGAAACGGGGCGTTTTCATCAAATCCGTGCCCAGATGGCGCATGGAGGAATGCCCCTGTTGGGTGATTTGAAATATGGAAGCGAAGAAAGCATAGTGGCAGGACGTAAGCTGAATGTCCGAAATGTGGCGCTCTGCGCGTACCGGCTGGAATTCCTGCACCCTGTCACCGGGAGGAAAATGGATTTTCATATCAAGCCGAAGGGAGAAATTTTTTCCTTATTTTCACAGTTTTGAATGATAGAAAAATTATCATACTAATAAAGCAACATGAAGACGGTATGTTTCAGTATCATAAGTTCCTGTTCCTGGCCAGACGATGTTTTGCTGTATGCAGGCAGCTGAATGCGAGGAAGCACAGCATTTTCCAAGGTGCATAATCCCGAATACATCAGATGTGTAGAGGCATTGGGACGAAAGGCGTCAGGTGCAGGCATTGGGGCGAAAGGCATGCGGGGGATTGGTATGATAGAAAAAATCAAAGAAAACAGATTGCTGATGCTGCTCCTTTTGACAGGGGCAGTTTATTTTTTCCTGAAGGTGATTGTGCCTTTGACGGCGCCGGTGCTGACGGCTGTTCTGTTTGTGACCATATTCGGCTCCTTTCTCCAGAAAATGCAGAAAAAGCTGAAAATTCACAGGCAGATAGGGGCATTGCTGCTGCTGATTCTGGCAGGCGGCGTGCTTGCGCTGCTGCTGTGGGTATTATTTTCCTGGATTGTGGGGAGCCTGCCCGGATTTGTGAAGGGGTTGGATTCTCTGGAGACAGAGCTGTCTTTATTTGTACATGAAAGCTGCAATGTGGTGGGAAAGTGGCTGGGGGTAAACAATCTGTATCTGGAGCAGCTTCTGTATGCAAGGATTCAGGAGGGAATCGATTATTTCCAGCTGCAGTTCCTGCCGGATATGGTATCCCAGTCTCTGGTCTATGTAAAGGCAATCGGCATGGTGGGCGGTTTTCTGGTGACTTTTCTGATTGCGACCATACTGCTGGCAAAGGATTACGATGATATCATGAACAGGCTGCTGGAGCGGGAGGAATGTCATGTTTTCCTGGAAATTATCTGCGGGATTATCCGGTATATCGCCACTTATGTGAAGGCTCAGGTAATTATTATGAGCATCATAGGAATTTTGGCGGCATCTGCGCTTGGTATCAGCGGGATAAGGAACGGTATCCTTTGGGGGTTGCTGGCGGGGGTGCTGGATGCGCTGCCGTTTATCGGGACGGGTGTGGTGCTTGTGCCGCTTGGGGTGCAGCAGGTATTTTTAGGGAATTATATCAGGGCGGCGGTGTGCCTGCTGGTATATGTGGTCTGCATTTTTATCAGGGAACTGCTGGAGCCGAAGCTGATCGGCAAAAAGGTTGGAGTGTCACCCATTGCGATTCTGGTGTCGATTTATGCCGGAATTAAGCTGTTTGGCCTCTGGGGAATTATCGGAGGTCCGTTGGGGTTTGTTATCATTTACCAGTGCTATGTGAGCCTGGAGAAGCGGGTGCAGCCGGAATAAATCTGTTCCGCGGAAATCCCCTTTGCCGGCAGCGAGGCTTCATACTGCATCTCAGTGAGTAAAAATTCCGGCGATTTTGAGTATAATATCATCTTGCCTTTTTACGAGTGCTGTGTTAAAATACTGATTCAAGTGAATAAGGAAAGTAATTTCCTAAAGACATGATAGGTGCCGGGGAGCGTATCGAAGCGTTTGGCCCGGTGAAAAGGGAAGCAGGTGAAAGACCTGCACGATCTCGTCGCTGTGAGAGAGGAGTTTTGTTTCCGCCGCAAGTAAGGAAGTGTCTGTATAGTACAGGAACCGCTCCGTGAACCCTGTAATCGAAAGAAAACCAGAGGTCCTGAAAAGAGGTTTATGCGGTGTATGTCACTGGGAGTTCCCGGGAAGACGAAGCAGAGTGAGGATACTCAAGTCAGAAGACCTGCCTGTTATGGGTACTGGGTAGCCACGAGGACTTGGCTGGTACATAAGGATGTGTCTACAAGACAATTCCTGAGCAGAAAGCATCAAAGGATTCTTTCTGTTATTAAAGTACGCCAACTCCTGTTATATAGCGGGAGTTTTTTTATTCACTGCAGTGAGGTGCGCTGCACGGACCGTCGGGATGCCGCGGAGTCCGGAAGTGACCAGGTAAACAGGTGGTGAAAACATCACAGAATGGAGGAAAACATGGAAAACACAAGTAAAAGCAGTAAAAAGGTAATTCTCGGAGTGGCGGCTTTGGTTGTGGTAATCGCGGCCCTGGCCATACTCTACAATGTATTCCGGGAGAAGCCCGTGGAGGGCAGCAAGTCCATTACCATTGAGGTGGTGAACAAAGAGGAAGAAAGCACAAATTATCAGCTGAAGACAGATGCGGAGTATCTGCGCCAGGCTATGGAGGAGGCGGAAGGGCTGACCTTCTCTGGTACGGAGAGCGAGTATGGCATGATGGTGGATACGGTAAACGGCGAGACTGCCGACTATTCCGTGGACAGTTCATACTGGGCTTTCTATGTCAATGGAGACTACTGTAATAACGGGATTGATACGCAGCCTGTAGTGGACGGGGATGCATTTTCCATCGTTTATACGGCGGAGTAAGGAAATGCCTCCAAATTGCAGGAACTGCTGCGCGCCCCCATAATTTATACTCACGTTCAGAAACATTTGCTAACGTAAACGTATAACGAAAGACCGCTGGCCATAATTTTGCCACGAGAGATTTGGCAAATCCTGGCAGTGCCTGGGGATGCGTGACGGAAATGCGATACATAGAGATGAATGCAGGCTGCAAAGTGCATATGGTTTTGCGCAATGTGGCCTGTTTCTGTATGTCCGGACATGCGGATATTGAGATTTTTACAGGTTTCAGGAAAGCGTGGATTTATATGGAAAGAAGTAGAAAAACCGGGGAAATGGCTGTGCAGGATATTGCACTGATCGGAGTGATGGTGGCAGTGATCGAGGTGAGCAAAGCGGCGCTGGCTTTTCTGCCAAATATTGAGCTTACCAGTTTCTGGATGATTCTGTTTACGATTTTCTTTGGATGGAGGATTCTGCTGGTTGTGCCTGCGTTCATTCTTATTGAGGGCACAATCTATGGCTTCGGGCTCTGGTGGGTTATGTATCTGTACGCCTGGCCGCTGCTTGCGCTGCTGGCATGGCTGTTCAGAAAACAGGAATCCGTATGGTTCTGGAGTATCCTTTCGGCTGCTTTCGGGTTAATGTTCGGATTCCTCTGCGCCATTCCCTATGTGGTAATCGGCGCGGCGGACGGCGGCGGTCTGATTGGGGGCCTGACTGCCGGATTTAGCTGGTGGGTGGCGGGCATCCCGTGGGATATTACTCACGGAGTGGGAAATTTCGTGCTGATGCTGACGCTGTATCGGCCGGTGTGTGGGGCAATGAGGCGGCTTCGTTTCTTTCCCCGGCAATTTTAAAGTATCGTTGTCGTACGGTGTAAAAATTTCTGCGTTCTGCCCCGGATGAGCTATACTCAAGACCGCCAGAATTTACAAATCTGCCCATGACGAGCATATATGGCTGGCGGTCTCAAAGCCATTATAATGACAATAGCCTGCCACTGTAGTGATAGTGGCTTCGTTGTTGGTTACTGCAAATTATAATGGTGTGCAGTATATATTAGTCCCGGGGCATTTAACGGGCATCCGGCAGCGCGCCGTCGCATGGCGCACGGGACGCCGCGGGTCAGCTGATAACCGGTGCTCCGGGTCAGCACGACCAGTTCTGCGGTATAGACCGGGATGTCGCCGCAGCGTGCAATGACGGAAGCGGCCTGCCCGGTGATATGAGCGGTTTTTTCTGTTGCCAGCCGACGTTTGCCTTGCATTGCACCAGCGTTTACTTGTTATGCATGCAGGTTTGGCAAATGTTCTCGGCCGTGAGTACAAATAATGCATGCTCATAATCCTTGACATAGTATCGGAGATTCGTTCTGCCCTTTTGAATAATGGTATGCCCTTCTTTTTCCAGCATTTCTTTCTGGGCTTTGGTACCGCCGGGATACTTTGGGTTCAGTTCCCCGTTCGCTTTCAAGGTTCTCCAATAAGGCGTCTTGTCTTCTGTTCGTTGAAAACTGGCCCAGGCAGCAATCGAGACGAATATGCCGGCTGTAATGGGCTCTGTAAAATCGGCTCCGTTTTGTCTGGCAAAATATTCTCTGATTGCGCCCACCGTGAGCAGTTTCCCAAAAGGCACAAGCTTCATTATTCTGTCATAATCAATGGGCGGCGCAAAATACATTCTGTTTCCGCCATACTTCTTTATGCTTTTTTCATCCGTAATAATCTGGAACTTCGGCATATCCTTACTGTCCCTGAGCATCGCATTGAAATCTTTTGTCTCTTCGTTTGCCATAATACACACCTCCCTACCACAAGCATACTGCAAAGAAAACACAGATGCAATGAGGCAATTGAAATATTTATGAACAAAAGGAGTTTTTTGAGAATTTTTAGGACAGGAATTCCGATAAAACTTTCATTATATTTTTCAGATAATAAGCCGATATAAATGGAAAAGCCGGAAAACGCATGGATGCGGCAAATGGACAAGGGGGTCACAATATGAGCATAGAGGTTAACACAAACAGGAACACCGGCGTAAGACAGATTACTATCAAGAGGCCAGACGGCTCCAGCGTGGGCACGATTACGATTCACAGCCAGAGTCTGAAGAAGCTGAAAAAACTGGGATACAAGCAGCGGCGGATTTCCACCATGATTACCCAGGCTACCACTTCCGGAAATGCGAGGCAGGTTCTTGCCAGCGCCAAGACCGAGACAGTGAATCTGCGCAGGAAGCTGGTGAGCGGGCAGTATAATGACAGAGAGGTCAGAGCTGCAATCCGCCATGCGGAGCGGATGGAGCGCGTTGCGAAGAAGCGGATGAAGCATCTCCAGCAGGAGGAGTATATCGAAAAACATGGCGGCGGAACATGGCAGACGAGCCTTGACGGAGAGGGCAGGGAAGAAAACGGACAGGAGATGGAGCTTTCTGACTTCGCCGAGATGAGCGCCGAAGAATTGGAGGAACTCATGCAGGAGCTGCAGGAGGAAATGGAGGAACTGTCCCAGGAGCAGGAACTGGAAATGATGGAGCTGATGCAGACAGTGAATACGGACATGGATCCCCAGGAACTGGAACAGCTGAAGAAGAAGCACAGGGCAGATGAAATGCGGGAAATCGTGGAGGCAGACATGAAATACCTGCGGGCGCTTTTCAGCCAGCTGGAAAAGGAAAGGCAGGACTCTGCCTCCTCCAACAGCGGCGTGTCTCTGCAGCTGGCCGGCGTGGAGATACCGGTTCAGACGGACGGAAGGACGGCGGCAGAGGTGGCTTCCCAGGCGGTCCCTGAGGCAGGGAGCACTGTCGATATTTCTCTGTAAAGATTTCCCGGATTTTTCCATGGCTTCCGTGAGATATGGATTTCTGTGTCCGGGTATGAAGGGGCTGCCGCATTAAGGTTCATAGACACCAGATATAGATATGGCCGGTTACCGGATATCCTGTATCTTGTGCAGAGTTTCTTAATGTGACAGCCCCTTTCCGCAGCATAGCGTAAGGCAGTGTTCAGTGCTGCGATGTATTTACACCAGTTTCTCGATTTCATCCAGAACTTCGCCGAAGACATCCATTGCTTCCTGGATCGGGCGGGATGTCTCAAGGTCCACACCGGCGATTTTCAGCAGCTCCACAGGAGGCTGCGAGCATCCGCCGGATAAAAATTCCTTGTACCTTGCCACTGCGGGGGCGCCTTCTTTCAGGATATTCCGTGCGATGGCCACTGCGGCGGAAAAGCCTGTAGCATACTGGTAAACGTAGAAATTATAATAAAAATGCGGAATCCTGGCCCATTCCCATGCAATGCAGGGGTCGGAAATGATATCCGGGCCGAAATAGCGTTGGTTCAGCTCATAGTAAACCTCGTCCAGAACCTGCGCGGTAAGGCTTTCGCCTGCTTCCGCCATGGCGTTTGTTTTCTTCTCAAATTCCGCAAACATGGTCTGGCGGAATACCGTGCCCTTAAAGCTGTCCAGATAGTGGTTGAGCAGATACGCCCGTTCTTTGGTATCTGTGGTGTTTTTCAGCAGATATTCCATCAGAAGTACCTCGTTGCAGGTGGAAGCAACCTCAGCCACAAAAATCTTATAATTTGAGTAGAAATACGGCTGCGCCGTGTTGGAATAGTGCGTGTGGAGAGAATGTCCCATCTCATGGGCCAGGGTGAACATATTGTCCAGGGTGTCATTGTAATTCAGCAGTACATAGGGATGTGCGCCGTAGGCTCCGGCAGAGTAAGCGCCGCTGCGTTTTCCCTCATTTTCGTACACATCAATCCAGCGGTTGCTGAAGCCTTCCCGCAGCAGCTCCACATAGTCTTCTCCCAGGGGAGCCAGGGCTTTCAGGACGGTTTTCTTCGCTTCCTCGAAGCTGACCTTTTTGGCTGCATCTGGAATAATGGGAGTATACACATCGTACATATGCAGCTCGTCCAGGCCGAGCAGTCGTTTGCGCAGGCGGACATAGCGGTACATTTTGTCCAGATTGGCGTTTATGGTGGTAAGCAGGTTTTCATATACCGCAGGAGAGACATTATTCCGGTCCAGCGCCGCTTCCAGGGTGGAAGAGTATTTGCGGGCTTTGGCATAAAACATCAGCTTCTTGATCTGCCCGCTGTAGAGACTGGCCAGTGTATTCTCGAACTGTTTGTAAGTCGCATACATTTTTTCGAAGGCTTCCCTGCGTACCCGGCGATCGGCGGACTCTACCAGAGTGCCGTATCGGCCGTGGGTGATGCGGACGGTCTCTCCATCTTCGTCCTTCATCTCGGGAAGCTTCAGGTCAGCATTGTTAAAGACAGAGAATGTCTCGCTGGGGACACCGGACATTTCCTGTGTCATTGCCAGCAGGCGCTCCATCTCCGCGGACAGGCGGTGGGGCTTCAGGCGCTGGATTTCCTGGATGTACTTGCGGTATGCCTCCAGCCCGGGCTGTTCGGCATAGAACCGATCCAGGGTTTCCGCATTGATTTCCAGAATTTCGGGATCGGCGAAGGCCAACTGGCTGGAGATGCGGGCGTTAATGCTGCGCAGCTTCTGGACCATGGCCTGGTTTGCGGTATTGCCCACATCCTGATCGCTGAGCCGCATGGCATAGTTGGCGGCAAGATCTGCTTTTTTCTCCATTTCCTCCAGCTGAGTGAGGAAAGACAGCAGAGATTCCGCGCTGTCCGCAAGATGCCCCTCCATTTGTGCCAGGCGGGACGCTTCCTCCTGGATCAGAGCAATGGAGGATTCCCAGGCATCGCTGTCTGTGCACAGGGCGCTCAGGTCCCAGGTAAATTCTTCTTTTACTTGATTTCTTTTTAATAATTCTTTTGCCATATTCTTCCTTTCCGTCTTCTAATCAAGCCTATGTAATAATGATAGATACTATTATACATCATTTTGGTAAAAATACATCACTTTAAGAGTTTTTCATTAAAAAATCGTATAATAAAGCGCGGAGGTGGTCATAGGTGCTGAAAACGCAGTTGACTGTACCTATTGCCGTGATTCTCTCTGTACCCGTTCAGGATTGCGGCCAGATTCTTCTACATCAGCTGCCGCAGCCGGACTAACTCGCAGCCGACAGTAATCTTTCAGAGCGAAATCATAGGTTTCATTCCGCTGTCTGGCTCTTATGATAAATTTTTGCTGTCGTATTATCTGAATTGTGCTAAAATATATGGAGGAAACGGAATCGGGAGGTCAGCCATGGGCTATGTGATACGGGAAATACAAAAACCGGAATATCCATTACTGGGTCATTTTCTATATGAAGCAATTTTTATTCCAGAGGGTATTGCGCTTCCGCCCAAAACCATTATCATGACATCCTGATCCCAGCCAGGGTGCCAGTTTCGACAGGGCACTGTCAGTCATTCTTTTTCGGAAAGGTTGTTGGAAAAACTGCACTGACACAACACTTTTTTGGCATCCTGAATCCTTTTTTTATGTTTGATAGACGGAGTCAGCTCATTATGACAGCGTTTTCGCTCAGCCACCGGGCGACTCCGTCCTCCTCGTTGCTGCCGATGATTCCTGTAGCCGCGCTTTTCAATTCCGGTACGGCGTTCTCCATGGCGTAAGCCTCATCCGATGCCTCAAACATGGGAATATCGTTGACGGCATCACCGAAGGAGACGACCTTATCACAGTGCAGAAGTTTCTTCAGCTTTCGAACGGCATATGCCTTCGTGGCTTTTGCGGGCATGATCTCGCACCAGAATTCGGGACGGTACAATTCCTGCTGAAAAGTACAGCGGTACCGCGGGTCATTGGAAAAGATATCGTATATGGGCCGGAGAGTATCCTTTTCCCCGATACAGGTGAAATAGAACATGCTTCCCTGATAGAGCAGCTCTTTTGTTTCCACAGGGCGCAGACGGCGGTCTCCTTTCCGCATATCCAGATAGTGCCGGATTCCTTCGTTTTCGGCGCCCTTTACCCATGAGACCTTCTCCATGCCGTCTACAAAAGAGTAAACGAGAGGGTTAATGTTGTATTTTTCAAGAACGCTTACTATGGTTTGACGCTCTGCTTCCTGGAAATCTTCCCGTGACAGGACTTTCCCCGTTGCGGCATGTATAATAAAGGCGCCGTTATATACAATGACCGGAATGTCGGCAGTCAGTCCGCCGGTAACGACGGATGCGGACACCAGCGACCTTGCCGTGGCATAAGTGAACAGCATTCCCCTGGCAATCAGGGCGTTGATTATTGCTATGCTGCCGGAGCTGACTCTTTCATTTCTGTTTAACAGTGTGCCGTCTAAATCTGTCACATATAGTATTTTTTCCATGTATTATTCTCCGTTCGGACTATGAAAGCCTGTTGCGTTTTTGATCAAAGCCTGGTGTTTTGCCAATGCTTCCGTACATTACCACATATGGGCTGTTTTCGCTGTCGGTTTGTCCTGCGTTGTTTTTAGACCTGCTTTTATATCTTATCACATGGAGGCTTATTTTTCCATGGAAATATAGCATGATCGCTTCTTTTCCAAAGGAGCTAACCATTTTTCTGAGAAAATATGTTCCTCATAAAAGATGCCGACCGAACAATCAAACTCATATCCCGCAGTATTTTGTATCTGGTTAGCTTTATCTCAATACCTTCAACATATATTGACTAAATCTTTTATCCTTCAACACACAAATTCCAAAACCTTATAAACATCAAGAGTATAAATCTCATATGATTGATGCTCTGCGCCAAAGACCCTGACAAGCCAATCCATCACGTACTGATTCACCATATCCCACTCATAATACATTCTCTCCGGCTTCCCATACACGTCCACGCAATGCCTCAGAGTGCACCTAAGTAAGTCCGAACCGAAGCCCATCCTCTGGCAGTTCTTTACAGTATTCCACCTTATTATCGACATATAACTGCCGCCACAGAATACCTCACACGAAGACACTTGTATTCCGTCATTAAGAAGCACACCCTTCACAGTGTTCCAACTTTCTGAAAACGAAACATCAACCTTCGACATAAAACCTCCAATCACAACAACTTTCCAGGCAAATTATAAGCATGTTGCCGTCTTTTCAATATCATATTGTCGTTTTATTTTGAATAAACAGCATCATTTCTTGAAAGAAGATACACACAATACTGATTCATACTGATGCCTTCTCTTTTGGAATGCTCTGCCAATAGGCGATGCAAACTACGGGGTAATCTCAATTTAAACTGACCAGAATAATCTTCCAGATTATCCGGTTCATTAATCTTAATCCCCTCTTCAAGTGCTGCTTCAATCCATTCTCTCTTAGCATCCGATGCATTTGCCACCGCTTTCTCTACTGTTTCACCACAGGTAATACATCCCGGCAAATCAGGGTAAGAAACCACAAAACCTCCTTCATCCTTATCCTCCACAATTTCCATCCGATAAGACATTGCCATATAATCATTCAGCGTTTTCATCGTTTCTTTCCTCACTTTCTACGATCTGTTTTACCATCTCAACATAAACTTTCTTAATTGGCTCATGCTTTGGTATCGTAATTGGATTACACTCTTTATTTCAAAACGTATAATGGCTGCTTCCACTTCCGGGGGCATTCATCTCATATCCACAGTTCTCTAACACCTTACGCAATTCATCAAACCGAATATCTTTTGATAAAGAGCAAATACGTGTTAATAGTTTATCCCACTTTGACA
>DKVC01000108.1:10148-24349 GCA_002490995.1 Lachnospiraceae bacterium UBA7188 | reverse complement strand
AACCTGCAGCGGTTATTTGTAGACATTTCCTTACATACTGCCTTTTCATTCCCACATGCAGATAACTGCCCGTCATTTTATCTGCACGCTGCCGCAGAATTCAATATGAAGGCTTTCACAATAGTACAATACCACCCAGCCCCAACAGGACCGAAATCACATACAGCAAAAGCAGATGTACCGGATAAAACGCATAAAAGAAATATTTCATCTTCAGGCCCCTCTTCCCATTGTACAACGCGATGGGAATCACCGCCAGGAAGCCAGGAATTTCACTGGCTGTCAGAAATGTCAGCACCACGCAGCCTGCAATCATGGCTGCTACCCTGTGCTTTCGGAATATGTACATGGCTGTAATCGTCAGCACGCCCATTCCGCCGTAATCCGTATGCAGATACTCCGCCAGAAACATCATCGCCGCCAGTACCGTGATATCCGAACAAACGGTCTGCACATGCCGCAGGCCCTTCCTGCTCCCGTACACAGCCAGCGCCAGGAGCGTAATGCCGCACACCACTCCCACCGTCAGCAACAAATCACGTCCCGCCCCGGCACCGGACGGCGCCGCCATAAATACCAGCACAAACGCAGCAGGAGCAAGCACTCCCGTAACCGTCAGAAGCATCCGCAAAGCCCCCGGGAGTTCCTTCTCCCCTCCATGCTCACATCTGTCGAAAAAAGCATACCCACACATTCCCAGCAATCCCAGCAGCAATGTAAAATACACATTCTGATACCCCAACTGGAAAGGGGTTCCCGTAATTGCCAGATCAAAGGGAAGTTCGGAAATCAACGCAAAAATTCCAAGCCGCAGCGCATATTTTTTCACATTCCGGGTTCTCTGGAATCCCTCCACAAGCAGAAAGCAGAAAATAGGAAAGCCCAGCCTGCCAATCATCCGCATGACCTGCATTCCGTAAAACAGCACCGCATTCTCCTCCAGCCAGCCGGCAATCTGACTCTCCGTTCCTGAGACTGCATTAAAATAGCCGTTTGCTATGATCTGCCTGGTCAAAACCGCTGCCCCTATATGATCGATCAGCATCGCGATCACCGCCACAATCTTGACAGTACTCCCGCTGATTCCCTTCTTTACCGCCGACGGCTGCCCGGGTTCCTGTCCCGACACCGTATTAACAGTCCCGCGCCTTAACTGTACACCATCCATTCTCTCTTTTTCCTCCTGCTCTTCGTATATACCGCTCATGGGCATACGCTGCTTTATTCCGCTTTCGCACAAGGATTTATTCCATGTATATACTCGTGAGAGCAATCATTTGCCGTTTTTCTGTTCCGTGATTTTGAAACGCTTACTCGTTATACATTTTGTCTGGCAAATGCTATTGATCATGAAAATAAATTCTGGCAGCTTTGAACATAATCCGATTAACATCATAAAATATGCTATAACATTTGTCAATCACCGACAAAAAATTACCCGAAAAAAGGCGGGTTCTTACCGCCCGCCTTAAAGCAAAATACCCCAAAGGAAATTCACCCCACTTTATATCCATTGCCCCAGACCACCTTCAAATATCTGGGTTCCTTGGGATTCTTCTCTATCTTCTCCCTGATATGCCTGATATGCACCGCTATGGTATTATCGGCACCGATAGCCTGCATATGCCAGATACTCTCATAAATCTGGCTGTTTGAAAATACCTTTCCCTTCTGCTGCACCAGAAGACGCAATATCTTATATTCAATTGGTGTCAGCCGCACAGCCTTGCCCTCCACCGTCACTTTCCTCTGAATATCGTCGATCACCAGCTCATCCACCTTATAGATCCTGTCAATATTGGCGCACATATTCACCAGCTGGATATATCTGCGCAGCTGGGACTTTATCCTTGCCAGCAGTTCCAGCGGATTGCAGTCCGCCGTGACATAATCGTCCGCTCCCGCCTCCAGCGCCATAATCTTCGCCGTCTCCGCGGACTGAGCGGAAACCACGATCAGCGGTATGCTGCTTTTGTTCCTTAAATTGGCAATCATCTCGATTCCCTTGTCCCAGCCCTTGTCGTTCAGCTCCACATCCACCAGCATAAGATGAATCTCCAGACGATTCAGTATCCCATACAAATCCTCCACATCAGCAGCCACCGCAACGGAGAGCCCTTCTCCTGCACACAGAGGTATCATTTTCTCTGCAATTCCTGTCTGATTGTTGTATATCAAAATATTCTTTTTCATCCTTTCCTCTCCATCCTTTCCTCTATCATAACGGCATTTGATTCTTTTTCCGAATTTTACAGCCTGTTATTCCTGAAAATATACCGACAGATCAAGCCCATACAAAATCCTTTCCACCGTACTCCCGTCAAATCCCTCGAAAGAAAGCGTCAGGTCTCTCCCGTTCACGGATATGGCCGCGTGCACGGATATGACTGCCTCATTTTCATCCACCGAATCGATCACCACATAATTCATACCCTGACTGTTGGTAAAGCTTCTCTCGTTCCTGCTCTCCCCCATATAGGCGGTGGCGGAACTGTAGCTCTCATATCCCCTATTATCGGCCTGGGACATTGAAAAATACATATCCTCGTTACACAGGGAAATAAAAACACGCTTCCCTCCGTCTACGACATGCACATTCTCGTCTGTAAATTCTGTCCCCAAAAGCCTTCTGTCCGGAATGGGAATTTCCGACGCCACGTCTGACTGAGCCAGAAAGGCTTCCAGAGAATCATATTCATCCATCTGCGGCTGATATTCCACCACTTCGGCTTCTTCCAAACTACCTTCGTCAGGGACATCGTCCTCTGTGGAAAATACCCCCCCTGTTTTCAAAATTGACGCAGTATCAGGAACTCCTTCTCTGTTTTCCGTATCCGGCACGGCATTCTCGCTGGTAATGACAAATCCATTGTCTTTTACCCTGATGATGCTGTCCCTGAAATTCTTCGCCGCCACAGTTCCGGCGCCGCACAGAAGAAACACCGCTGCCGCGGTACATCCCCTTGTGATCAGATATTTCCTCCCCTGCTTCACCATTTTGTAATGATGCAGTTCATCCTGTACCGTGTTCGCATCCATATGAAGTTTTGGCAGTTCCTCCACTGCTTCCCGATATGCATTCTGAAATTTATCCAAAGTCATTCCCCCTCAGCATAAAGAAATGTCATCTTTTATTTTCCGACAATTTCCAAGTTCCGCCTGCGTGTTACATTTCATACATGGAACGCAACGACTTCCTCAGCAGCTCCCTTCCTCTGGTAAGCTGCGAAGTCACCGTAGATTCCGCCCGCCCTGTGACCTTTGCGATTTCCTTTACGGAGAGCTCTTCATAGTAGAAAAGATGAATCACATCGCGATACCTGGCCGGCAGGGCCAGTACTGCGCCCAGCAGATGGCGCCTTTCCTCATTCTGAAACGCCGCCTCTTCCGGTCCCTGCCAGGATGTATTGATGTCAGGGACGGCTTCTTCAGGCCATGCCCCTTCTCTCATATCCCCATCAGTCGGCTGCCAGTCGCTGCGATGCCGGCTCCATGCGCTGCGCCGTACCTTGCGGCAGGCATTCATGGTGACCTTCAACAGCCAGGCTTTTTCATGTTCCGGACTCTGAAATGACCCGGCGCTTTTACAATACTGGTAAAATACCTCCTGCACCACATCCTCCGCATCCTGCACATTCTGAAGACGCATGTAACTGAGCTTGAACAACATATCGCCATACTGGTCAATTTTCAGTTGTAGATCTCTCTCATCCGAACCTTCCATCGCCATGTTGTTTTATGTATGACCTTTTCTTCTACTTATTAATATCCCACAGCATATCGATTTACTGCAAATATTGTAAAATAATTTTGTATCAAAGTTGCATAAATTCAATCGCCATCTTGTAAAAAATACTGTTCAGTACACTAAAAAGCGTGTACCGAACACACCCTCTGTTTTATAGACTACTTTTTCCCTGGAAAAGTTTCATGTTTTCTAATATTTTTCATTGCTTTCCTAATATAGTAAGGCATAAACCATGCCAGGATTATCGAAATCCGAGCAAATCAACCGTAAAACGTATTTTAGGCACAGATAAATCATATATTGAATCAAAAGCATCATATATGGAGCGGAGTTTATTATGAAAAAAATTCTGACAGCAATCCTCCTTTTTGACATGGCAGCGGGATTGCTGTTTTCATACTTGTACGGAATGCGCAGCAGGGCTATAGCAGCAGACAGCGGCATGGCGAATGTGGCAGCGGGGCTGGAAACAGAGGATGTACGGAAAATAGCAATAACTTTCGACGATGGCCCTCATCCCCGCTACACAGAACAGTTACTGGACGGTTTGAAGGAAAGGGGCGTTGTAGCTACCTTTTTCGTCACTGGTGAACATGCGGAACTCCATCCGGAAGTGATCGAAAGAATGAAAGAAGAGGGACACCTCGTAGGCAACCATACATACAGCCATATTCAGCTGACAAAAAACAATCGCGAAGCGTTTAAGAAAGAACTGATCAAAACCAATGAAATCCTGAAGGGAATCACAGGAGAAGAGGTGCAGTATGTACGTCCACCCTACGGCTCATGGGATAAGAGTTTCGAAAAAGAGCTGAATATGTTCCCGGTGCTCTGGACAGTGGACACCCTGGATTGGAGTTCCAGGAACGTAGGCTGCATCACGGAAAAGATTGTCAGTAAAACTGGAGAAAACGACATTATCCTGATGCACGACTATTACGAAACCTCCGTGACAGCGGCGCTGAAAGCTATCGATAAATTATTAGAAGAAGGGTATACCTTTGTGACTGTAGAAGAGATACTGTTTGACTGATACGGCTGTGAAAGGAATATTATAGGGCTGATGTAACTGTAGTAGAGATGTTGCCAAAAGGAAATATCTGATGCAAGTTTATAGAAAGAACTGCCGCAGTCTGATCTTTCAATCAGGGAAACGGCAGTCCGTCAATTTCTTATCTCTTTAGAATATACACTATTTCCTCTTCAGCACCAGATGCTGAGGCAGACCGTTTACCATAAACGGCTGATAATCGCCCAGAATCAAAGGCTCCACATAGTTGATGAACTCATCCGTCACATAGTTTCCTTCCTTGTTCATCCAGTTGCGGGGAACCAGCTTCTCATTGTTGGCAATGCGATGTACATCGTAGATACCTGCTGCACTCATGTAAGGATCATCCGCAACACGGTCGATTACAACCATCTTGCCGGTATCTCCCTCATCCGCAGCCTTAACGGCAGCACCGCCCACCATGAAAGCCTCGTCCACGTCCACACGGGATGCCATATGGGAAGCGCTTCTCTGCAGTGTGGAGAATTCGATGCTTCTGGTCTTGCAACCGGTCTCTGCTCTCAGGAAATTCGCCAGATATGCGGCGGTTCCCTGCAGCTGCTTATGACCGAAAGCGTCAACATAATCCGCGCCGCCGGACAGCTCGCTTACATATCTGCCGTCAGCCAGCTTGATGCCCTCGGAAACCGCAATGACAACGGACTCCTTCTTCTTCAGCAGCTCCTGGGCATGCTTCAGGAATTTATCGATATCAAAAACAACCTCCGGAAGGTAGATCAGGTCAGGACCTTCGCACTCCTCCGTCCTGGCAAGGGCGGTAGCGCCGGTCAGCCATCCTGCATTACGTCCCATAATCTCAAGAATGGTGATGGCTTCCTTGTCATTGTATGTCAATCCCAGGGCATCCCTGATGATCTCCTTGGTGGAAGCGGCGATATACTTGGCTGCGCTGCCGAAACCGGGAGTATGATCCGTAAGGGCCAGGTCGTTATCAATGGTCTTGGGCACGCCCAGGAACTTCTGGGTATGTCCCTTGATAATTGCGTAGTCGGACAGCTTCTTGATGGTATCCATGGAATCGTTTCCGCCGATATAGATGAATGCCTCAATCTGCAGCTTGTCCAGAATCTGGAAAATCTTCTCGTAAATCTCGGAATTCTCATGAATCTCCGGCAGCTTAAAGCGGCAGGAGCCAAGGAATGCGGAAGGTGTCCTCTTCAGCAGCTCGATGTCCATGTCGGAATGAATCTGGGTAGCCAGGTCCACATACTGCTCATCCAGAAATCCCTGAATGCCGTGGAGCATTCCGTATACCTTGTGGAAGCCTCTCTCCCTTGCGGTCTTGTACACGCCCGCAAGGCTGGAATTGATTACGGCAGTAGGTCCGCCCGACTGTCCTACAATGATGTTGCGTTTCTTTGCCATTTTTACGTTCCTCCAAAAATTATACTCGTATATTACTTACAAAAATCCCATCTGCTAAATCATACCAAATATAAGGAGAAATTACAATATGCAAATTGGCTTCCTTTGGCTTATTTTTTCATCATAATACCTAAAAATGCCCGTTTGATATGCCTCATTCCGTTCCTGTAATCAGATTCCGGCTTTTTATACGCAGGGCTGACGGAATTGACAGGGCGGTATTTCATTGATAATAGCCCGCCTGGGCATTCCACAGTTCCCGGTACAGCCCCTCCTGCGCCTCCAGCTCCTCATGGTTTCCCCGCTGGACCACCTTCCCCTTATCGAACACCAGGATATCCTCACAAAACCGGCAGGAGGCAAGCCTGTGGGAGATATAAAGGGCAGTCTTCTCCCCCACCATCCTGTCGAATCCGGCATAGACATCGCATTCCGCCACCGGGTCAAGCGCAGCCGTGGGCTCATCCATGATAACAAAAGGGGCATCCTTGTAAATCGCCCTGGCAATGGCCATCTTCTGTTTCTCTCCGCCGGAAAACGACACGCCTTCCCCGCTGAATTCCTTCCCCACACAGGTCCGCAGCCCCCTGTCAAGCGTCTTCAGGCGATCCCCGAAACCGGCTCTTTCCAGCGCATCCACGGCCCGATCCTCATCCACCCCAGCGCTCCCTGCGATATTCTCTCCCAACGGAAAGGCAAATATGGAAAAATCCTGGAATACCACCGCGAACAAAGCGCAGTACTCCTCATAATTATATTTTCGGATATCAATTCCGTTCAGCTTGATGCACCCTTCCGTCACATCATACAGCCTGCAGAGAAGCTTGATAAAAGTGGTCTTCCCGGAGCCGTTTCTGCCCACAATGGCCATCTTTTCCCCGATCACAAAGGACAGATTCAGATCCCGGATCACATATTCCTCCGTCCCCGGGTACCGGAAGGACACATGCTCGAAATCCACCTGGAACCGGTTGTCCCGACGCTTCTCCACCGGTATGGTTCCCTCGTACTTCCGTTTGCCCAGATTCTGATATTCCAGGTAATCCCTGGCGTAGAGAGCCGTAGTCTTCAATCGTCCCGCATATTTGGCAAAGTCGGATGCAGCCCCGGTAAGCCGCAGGATACTGGCAGCGCATGCGGCAACGCTTCCTATGGTGAGCAGCCCCATATAAGAACGGATTCCCGTGAAAAGATATACGGCAAATGTACTTATCCCGGAAAGCGTCACCAGCCACAGCTCTCTCTTCCGGTAAGCTCGCCCCATCTTCCTCTCGCCCTCCTGGGATGCACGGTACAGGCTGTCCATATCCCGCTCTATCTGCTTCTGCTGCCCGTTGATCCGCAGGTCTTTCTGGGTTTCCACTCCGGAGAAAAAATCTCTGTAGTAAGCACATTTATTCCGGACATCATCAAGGGTATTCAAGATTTCTTCCGCATTCTGCGCATAGCGGACGGCCATTCTGGCGTTGATCCATACGCTCATCCCCAGCAGGGCAAAGAATCCAAGCAGCACCCCAGCCGTCCCCGCTCTCCCTCTGCCCTCCGGCAAAACCTGCAAAAACAGCGGCCAGACGATTGCCAGTGCCGTCAGCGCAGACAGGATACACCTTAAGATGCCCTGAATCTGCAGAAGCACCCATCCCCGTATCCCATAAAAAGATCTGTCCAGCGCCCTGACCCTGAGTTCCTGTACATGGATGTCCTCCAGATACTCATAATCCATGCAAAGACTCTTCCTGTTAAACTCTCTGGCGTCCAGCTCCCTGGTATAATCCTGCTTCTGCCAGAACCACTCCGAAGCCCTGCCACGCACAATCCGGCAAAGCAGGTCTGCGGCCAGTGCCGCTCCCACATAAAGCAGCAGGCGCTTCCCCTCCGTCCCTTCATACATTCCATCCAGCAAAAGTCCGGTACAGCAGATAGTGATGTAAGGGCTTACAGCATCCAGCACAGACACAAGCAGCAGGCACATCGTCACCCGTTTCTCCCTGCCGGCAATCTCCCGGAACAAAATCCATATATTCCTGAAATCTTCTCTACTCATAAAATACGCCCCCCGTCCCCTTTCCGCGCTCAAAGGAGTCCTCCATGGCCTCGCTTCTCTTCTCCGGAATTGTTATGTCTTAAAACAATTCCTTACGTTCTGCCTCTTCCCTGTAATAGCGGCTTTGGATTTCATACAGTTCCGCGTACCTTCCGCCCTTTTTCATCAGCTCCTCATGGGTTCCTTCCTCCAGAATTTTTCCATGTGAAAGCAGTATAATCCTGTCGCAGAACCGTGTGCTGGAGAGCCGGTGCGATATGTAGACCGAGGTTCTTCCTGCTGCCGCTTCACCGTATTTTAAATACAATGCGTTTTCCGCAATGGGGTCGAGCGCAGCCGTGGGCTCGTCCAGTATCAATAACGGCGCTTTCTTGTACAGTGCTCTGGCAAACAGCAGTTTCTGCCGCTCCCCTCCGGAAAAATCCACCGCGCTGCGGTTGGCCTCCCTCACCAGAAGCGTATCTCCCTTCCTTGGAAGCCTCTCATATTTTTCCAGAAAACCTGACATTTCCAATGCCCAGCCAAGGCGCTGCCTGTCGATTTCCTCCCCCTGCTGTCCCGTCAGGTTCTCATCCAGGCTCACGGGAAGCATGGCACTGTCCTGGAACAGCACGGAGACAAGGCTGTAATACTCTTCCCTGGAAAATGCCGAAGACGGTATATCATTGATCCGTATCTCTCCCTCCGAAGGCCTGTAAAAACCGCAGAGCAGCTTCACAAGGGTGGTTTTCCCTGCCCCGTTTAAGCCGATAAGAGCCAGCTTCTCGCCGGGCTGAATCGTAATGTTGATACCGGAAAGCACAGGAGCGGACTGGCCCGGATAGGTATAGCTGACATTCCGTAGCTCCACCTTCACGCCGCTTTTCTTCCTCCCTACCAGGGTTCCGCTTTCTTTCCTCCCTGCCAGCTTTTCACTTCCCTGCATCTCAGACAGCTTTCCGCTTCCCTGCATCTCAGACAGCTTTCCGCTTTCCTGCATCTCAGACAGCTTTTCGCTTCCCTGCATCTCCGCTAGCTTTCCGCTTCCCTGCACCTCCGCCAGCTTTCCGCCTCCCTGCACCTCCGCCAGCTTCCCGCTTCCCTGCATCTCAGACAGCTTTCCGCTTCCCTGCATCTCTGCCAAGTTCTCGCTTCCCTGTATCTCCGCCAGCTTTTCAGCGCCTATCCCCTCCCGCTTCCAGGCAGTGTCGGGAAGGCTTAGAAATTCCCTGATATAGCCCACGGAAGTCCCCAGCGTATTCAGCGACACACAGGCCTGGATCAGCTGTCCGAAATAGCCGCCGAACCCCCTGATAAGTCCCATATACAACACGAAATCCGATGCCTTCATCTCCCCACGCGCAAACAGGAAAATCAGGCAGGCATAGGCCGCTCCCTCCGTCAGAAAACTCAGAAGCGCCTCCGAGACTCCCCTGAAAAAATACCAGTTATGGATTCTCCCGTATATGCTGTCCATACCCTTTAAATTTTCTTCGAACTTCTCCAGAAACCACCCCATCATCCGGTAGATACGGATTTCCTTTCCGGCGGAGCGCTCCATGGACTGGCGGCTGATATATGCTGCCTTTTCCGTATAGACGCTTAAACCTTTATGGTATTCTGCATATTTTTTCCGCACAAAGGAAAGCACCAGGAAATTTCCCGCCATATTCAGCAGGACAAAGAGAATCAGAAGGATGCTCTTCCGCCCTGTCATGATGCCGTAGAGGACAGTGCCCAGAAGCCCGCTCATCAGCCTTGGCACATTCATCACCGAATCCCTGATCACAAACTCATTGCGCACCACATTCCAGGTATTCCCCATCAGCTTCCTGTTCTCCGGGTCCTCCAGGCTGTCATAGTCCAGCCCCATGGCTTTGCCGAAGCATTTTTTCTCATAATACAGATGAAAGGATAAGGAATTCCTGTACATATATTCCAGCATCCACTCCCGCAGCATCTCCGTCGCCCATATTCCCAGCGCAAACAGAAGGAGGCTTGCGGCCAGCGCCGGAAGCTCCCATTTCTGCTCCAGAGCCCGCACCAGCTGTGCCGGCAGCAATATGCCCAGAAATGCGGCTCCCACATCTGGAAATACCAGCAGAAGCTGATACCAGAACAGACGCACGTCCCAGTTCCGGGCGGAGCGCATATTGTAAATCACATTGCTGGCAAGGCTGAAGCGTTTCCCTTCCGTCTGGGCTGCTCTTCCCGTTTTATCTGCATTGTCTGCCTTGTCTGCACCGCCCGTCCTGTCCATAGTTCTCTTCATCGGTTTCTATCCTCCCAGGACACTCTTTCGGAAAAAATCCACCCTTTTTATCTCTGAAATCTGATTCCTGCACAAAACTCAATGTCCTGATATCTATCATAACACAAAAACCGAAAAAGAAAAAATTCGTGCACCAATGGTACCCCATCCTGCACGAATTGTATTTATACTGCACGCCGTTGAAATTTGCAGTAATCAACTACAAAGCCACTATTACTACAGTGGCTTTAAGACCGCCAGGCATATATATATTCACCGTAGTCAGATTAGTATATCCTGACGGTCCTGAGTATAAAAAAGTTTCTACACAAACTGATTCCGCTCTTCGTCATAGTGATAGCCTGCGGCAGCAAGCTTCTCTGTAAGCTCCTGCTTATCCGCATCCATCTCTTCGCAGAGCATGTCCAAGCTGCTGTAAAAATCCCTCAGCTTCGTATTGACAACGCTCAGCAGCATAACAGGGTCTCCGGGCAGCATCTCTTTCACCTCCTGTTTATAGTTGAGTATCCCTGGAAACTCACAGCCCTTGAAAACACTGCGTTTCCAATGCTCTCCATTTTTCTTCATCTCCGCTTTTCAGAGGTTTTGAACGGAGGAATATAATGGAATCTACAATAACCGCACTTTCTGTCTGGCGGACTTTCGTCATCCCCTATCTCACCTCTGCAGATAAGGAGAAGTATCCTCCTCTATCTGCCTGCCGTATTCCACCACGCTCTCCGTAACGGAATAATCCTCGTCTCCGAACAAAAACTGATGCAGCCACACCACATTGGCCTCCAGGTCCAGCGGAATAACACAGCTTTTCTTCGCGCCGAGATTTCCGGTGGTACGCAGATCTTCATGAGGGAATCCGCCTTCCTCCACAATGCTGTATTTGCCGATATCAGCCAGAAGCTCCAGAATATCCCCGGAATCCAGGCTGGTATAAATATCGCCGATGCAATCGTTAAACACCTTCGTCAGTGTCACCAGGTCCATCTTCTTCGCCTGAGCCTCGATTGCCTTCAGCACTTCCCTCTGGCGGGCGGTGCGCTTGAAATCATCGCCTGCAGTAGCACGTATACGGCAGTATGCAGTGGCCTGCAGGCCGTTCAGCAGCTGATAGCCGGCTTCTTCCACCGGTGTGTAACCGCATTTCAGTACCGAAGATACGCCAATCTGATAATTGTTGAGATGCTTCCGTTCCTCTTCATCCACGTCCAGATAGATTCCGCCCAACCCGTCTATGACACCTCTCAGCCCCTTGTAGCCCACTGCCACAAAATCGGTGATATCCATATCCAGATTCATGTTCAGCATCTTTACCGCCTGCTCCGCCCCGCCGTAAAAATAGGCTTGGGTGGCTTTCCAGTACTTCCAGTGCTCATCGTCTTCCTCAGCGCCCAGGTTCAGATATGTATCCCGATACACGCTGACCAGCCTGATGTCCCCGGTGTCAAGGTTGATGCTGGCTATCATGATACTGTCGCTGTGGCTGCTCTTATAAAGCTGATTGTCCGTCTCCGCGTCCAGGCCGAAGAGCGCGATGTTCCGATACCCAAGCATGGTGCCGCCCTCTTCCTTCAGCTGACGCACCTCCTCATGAATCTCCAGTACCTCGGGATTCAGCTCCACCATCCTGGGGCCGTCACTCGACTGATTCAGCACCAGATACAGCACCGCCAGCATAGCCAGGATAATCACCACCTCCAGGCCGAAAAGAATCATCCTGACTTTCTTTTTTCCGTTTCCTTTTGCTTCCATAAGATTTTCTCCTCTCCTGTTCCGGGTTCCTTCCTATCGTCTGATGTCGCCGGGCACATCCTTTTTCTGTACCCGGCATAGATTCAAACGATATCCAAAACACTCTTTTATTATACGGAAAAAATCTTAGGAATTTATGATGATGTTTTTACACCTTTCTTAACAACGTCTTAGAAAAATATGAAAGCACTGCTTCTCTCAGCCTTTTACAACAGCCGTCAAAGCTCCGTCCTTCACCGCTATCTGTACTGTATCTCCCGCTTCCACGCTGTCGGACAGGATCAGCTTCGCAGTCAGGGTCTCCACATATTTCTGAATATACCGCTTCAGGGGACGCGCGCCGTAAACCGGATCATAAGCATTCTCCACGATATACCGCATGGCTTCCTCCGTCAGCTCCAGATTCAGATCCCTGTCTTCCAGCCGCCTGTTCAGGTCCGCAATGATCAGGTTCACGATACCGCCGATATTTTCCTTCGTCAGCGGCTTGAACAGAATCGTTTCATCCAGCCTGTTCAGGAACTCCGGTCTGAAATGGCCGCGCAGTTCATTCATCACCCGTTCTTCCGCTTCCGGCTCGATCTGTCCGTCCGGGCGGATGCCGTCCAGAAGGTATCCGGCGCCGATATTGGAAGTCATGATCAAAATTGTATTCTTAAAGTCCACAGTCCTGCCCTGGGAGTCCGTAATCCGCCCGTCGTCCAGCACCTGCAGCAGCACGTTGAACACGTCCGGATGCGCCTTCTCGATCTCGTCAAAGAGCACCACACTGTAGGGTTTCCTCCTGACGGCTTCCGTCAGCTGGCCGCCCTCCTCGTATCCCACATATCCGGGAGGCGCTCCGATGAGCCTGGATACGGAGTACTTCTCCATATACTCACTCATGTCGATACGGACCATGTTGTTCTCGTCGTCAAAGAGAGCTGCCGCCAGGGATTTTGCCAGTTCCGTCTTGCCCACGCCGGTAGGCCCAAGGAACAGGAAGGAACCGATGGGCTTGGTGGGATCCTTGATCCCGGCCTTGGATCGGATGATGGCTTCGGTGACCTTGGTAACCCCTTCGTCCTGGCCGATGACTCTCCTGTGCAGTTCCTCATCCAGATGCAGCGTCTTATTCCGTTCACTCTCCGTCAGCTTCGCCACAGGGATTCCTGTCCAACGGGAAATGATTCTGGCAATCTCCTCGTCGGAAACCTTTTCATGCACAAGGGACAGATCCGCAGCACCTGCCGCTTCCTGCTGCTCCAACTGCTTTTTCAGGGAAGGCAGCGTACCATAGCTCAGCTCCGCGGCCTTTTCCAGATTTCCCTCCATCTGGGCAACCTGGATTTCACTGTTCACTGCGTCAATCTGTTCACGTAATTTAGACAATTTATCTACGGAAGCTTTCTCGTTATCCCACTGCGCCTTCCTGGCAGCGAAGATCTCCTTCTGCTCTGCCAGCTCCTTCTGCAGATTCTCCAGCCTTTCCTGGCTCA
Organism: Lachnospiraceae bacterium UBA7188; assembly: GCA_002490995.1. Classification (GTDB taxonomy): domain Bacteria; phylum Bacillota; class Clostridia; order Lachnospirales; family Lachnospiraceae; genus Acetatifactor. The sequence goes on along the minus strand of DKVC01000108.1, from coordinate 10,645 downwards.
GCCTGTCGTCCTCTTTCTTCAGGGCGGCTTCCTCTATCTCCATCTGCATGATCTTCCGCTGCAGTTCATCCAGTTCCGTGGGCATGCTGTCCAGCTCCGTCTTGATCAGGGCGCAGGCCTCGTCCACGAGGTCTATGGCTTTATCCGGCAGAAATCTGTCGGAAATATAACGGTTGGAAAGCACCGCCGCGCTGACCAGGGCATTGTCCATAATCTTCACGCCGTGGTATACCTCATAGCGCTCCTTAATGCCGCGCAGGATGGATATGGTATCTTCCACAGTGGGCTCATCTACCATCACAGGCTGGAACCGTCTCTCCAGCGCAGCATCCTTCTCGATATACTGCCTGTATTCGTCCAGGGTAGTGGCGCCGATACAGTGCAGCTCCCCTCTGGCAAGCATGGGTTTGAGCATGTTTCCGGCATCCAGCGCGCCGTCCGTCTTGCCTGCCCCTACAATAGTATGCAGTTCATCGATAAACAGAATAATCTGTCCG
>DKVC01000108.1:0-9914 GCA_002490995.1 Lachnospiraceae bacterium UBA7188 | reverse complement strand
CGCTCCTCAAACTCGCCCCGGTACTTGGCGCCGGCTACCAGCGCTCCCATATCCAGGGCAAATATTTTCTTGTCCTTCAGTCCCTGGGGTACGTCTCCCCTGACAATCCGTTGTGCCAGGCCTTCCACTACCGCAGTCTTACCTACGCCGGGCTCACCGATGAGAACCGGGTTGTTTTTGGTCTTCCTGGAAAGGATGCGGATGACATTTCTGATCTCCGTATCCCTGCCGATAACAGGGTCCAGTTTCTGGTTCCTTGCCTTCTCCACCAGCTCCTGGCCGTATTTCTCCAATGTGTCATAGGTTGCCTCCGGGTTGTCGCTGGTCACTCTCTGGTTGCCCCGGACCGTGGAGAGAGCCTGGAGGAACCGCTCCCTGGTGATGCCGTATTCCTTCCAGATCTGCGCTATCTCCCGGTTGGGATGCTTTAACATGGAAAGGAAGAGATGCTCCACCGATACATATTCATCTCCCAGCTGCTTCGCCTCGTCCTCCGCGCTGATCAGGACTTTATTCAAATCAGCCCCTACGTATACCTTACCGCCCTGAACCTTGGTGCGTTTGGCAAGGGCCTGTTCCACACGGCTGACAAAATGCTCCTTCTGAATCTCCATCTTCTCTATCAGCTTCAGGATCAGGCTGTCTTCTACGGTGAGGAGACTGTAGAGAAGATGCTCCTGCTCGATTTCCTGATTGCCGTATTCATAGGCTAGTTTTTCGCTGCCTTCCACGGCCTGCATGGATTTCTGTGTAAATTTCTGTATGTTCATAGGATACCTCCTTGTTTGTTCTATAACCAATATAACACCTTTATCGTGAAAATCAATAAAAATATTATAAATATTCTATCAAAGAACAGTGAATTCCGGTCTTCTTTCGCTCAAATCAAATCGAACAGGCTCATCTGGACGGCCTGAACAGCTTCCTTCTCTTCCCTCTCAGCCTGCTCCCATTTTGCATCCCTGGCCGGAATCTCCTTCAGAAAAGGAGAAGGTTCTCCGCCGCAGACCAGAATCAGTTCCTCCCTGGCCCTGGTTGGGTGAGCAGCCCTATCTTTCCATATTCCCCGTCGTAGCCCGGGGTGCGCTCCACCCGGCCGTCCCTCAGCCGCCGTATGCCCTCTGCCACCAGCGGACCTGCCGCCTTTCGGATATCCTCCACCGGAACCTGCCGCAAAATAGCGAACTCCGGCCCCAGGGCTCCGATCATCTGCTCGTACTTCTCCCCAGCCTTCTTCCCCGCCGCAGAAATCCCCATGGAAGCGCCGATCACCTCCAGCAGAGGCACCAGGCTCTCGAAAGGACGCCCCGAGGGCAGACGGAAGCCCTCCGCCCTATCCGCATCCGCCAGCTGCTCTATCCGGTTCAGCACGCCGATGGTAATCTTCTTCCCGCACACCGGACATCTCCCCCCAAACCGGGCAGTTTCCTGAGGGCTGATGCACAGTCCGCATTTCCTGTGCCCGTCAAAATGGTACTTTCCCTCCTCCGGAAAGAATTCTATAGTGCCAGCCAGGCCCTTTCCCTCCTGAATCGCATCCGCCAGGCCCCGGTAGGACAGCTCTATGTCGAAGAGATTCGCCTCCCTCCCCAGTTTGGCCGGGGAATGGGCATCGGAATTGGAAATCAGATGAAACCTGTCCAGGGCACCCACTCTCCAGATCATGGGCGGATCGGAGGAAAGCCCTGTCTCCAGCGCATGGATATGGGGCGTCAGGTCTTCAAAACATTCCTCTATGGTGTCAAATCCTGAAAAAGCCCCGAACAGGGAGAAATGGGGCGTCCAGATGTGGGCGGGCACGTAGACTCCCTCCGGCACAGTCTCCAGCATAATCTCCAGCAGATCCCTGCAGGGGATCCCCAGGATGGGGCGCCCGTCAGAGTGGATGTTACCGATCAGCTCCAGCCGCCTGGCAAAGGTCTCCGCCGCTTCCAGCCCGGGTAAAAGGAACAGGCTGTGTACCTTTCTCACCCTGGAATGCCCCTCTTCCATGGAATGCCCCTCTTCCATTTCCCCCTTTTTGTAGATGGAACTGATCTCGCCTGTGACCACAAAGCGGGGCTGCCTGCCGCCCTCTCCCGCTCCCCCGATCCTGTATTCCCTTTTCAGCACATACAGCCCGTCCTCGGCGGGTTCCAGCTTCTCTTTCAGTTCCTCCCGCCAGGCCGGATGGGTGAAGTCCCCTGTGCCCACAATGTCGATTCCCTTCTTCCTGGCCCATAAATCCAGATATTCCGGCGTGCAGTCCCGGCTGGTGGCTCTGGAATATCTGGAATGGATATGCAGATCTCCTATATACATCTCTCCTCACATTCTGCCGCCTGAAAGCGGCTTGTCCACAGATTTTGCCAGATACCTTTCTCCATCCCCCTGCCATGGAAATAAAGTTACACTTCGTCTAAATATATTCCAGGGGCAGTGCGACCAGATTTTCTCTTAAGTACATCTTCTTATCGTACAGGCAGATTATCGTCCCCATCCCCCTCTTCTTATCAGGGATGCCGTCAAGGACATCAAATTCCGATGCCATGTCTGCTCTGGGAGATGCTGACATTTTAATCTCAATCGGATACAAAATGCCGTCTTCCTGGAGAATCAGGTCAATTTCGCCGTCTACCTCTGCTTCTTCTCCGTTTTCCCTTTTCTTTTTCCTGTCTTTTCCGTTATAGTAAAAAACGCTGAAATCATAGTCCAACCCCTCATTGGAATAGGACTTCAGAATTTCATTGATAACAAAGGTCTCATACATTGCTCCGGCCATAGCGCCGTTTTTAAGCGTATCAGGCGTCAGCCACCTTGTAAGATAACAGCAGAGCCCTGTATCCCTGAAATACAGCTTGGGAGTCCTTATGGCACGGTTAAGGGTACTGGCAGTATAAGGCTTTAGAATATAAATGATTCCGCTCTTTTCAAGAATGGATATCCATTCCTTTACCGTAATTTCCGATACCCCCACCTCAGATGAGATATTTGCATAATTGAGCACCTGGCCGGTACGCGCTGCAGCACAGGTTAAAAATTTTACGAAAGTCAGATGGTTTTTCGCCTTTATAATCTTATTTACATCACGCTCCAGATAAGTCCTGACATAAGACTGGTAGAAATCTACCCACTCTCTGCCGGGATTGGAATACAGCTCAGGATAACTGCCGCGATGTATCGTCTCCCACAGATAACTGCGGTAATTTCTGATTGCCCCCTCCCGCTCTTTCATATATTCCTGTGTCGGCACAAAATGCCTGGTGAAAGGAACATCATATATTTCACGCAGAGAGAGTCCTTCCAGCTCCACGATAGACACTCTTCCGGCAAGAGATTCGCTCACTCCCTCCATCAGGTGGAGTTTTTGCGAGTCGGTCAAAAAGAAGTTTCCATAGCTGTCTGTGTTATCGAGCACAATCTTCAGTTTGCCGAATATGGAAGGGCATTTCTGAACCTCATCGATCATCAAAGGGCTGGGATTATTCAGCAGGAAAAGGTTCATATCTTCTTCCGCCTGTGCTAACAGCAGGTCATCATCAAATGTAACCTGATTTGCATGGTCAAATAAATGCCTGAACAGGGTGGACTTGCCAACCTGCCTGGCTCCTGTCAGCAATATAGCCTTACTGTTTTTGGATCTCCGGTCAACGATTTCTTCAATATGTCTTTTAATGGAATACATGGCGCGCTCCTTTTGGCTAATCCAAAGTTATACTTTATTATAGCCGTTTCAGCTGTATTGTCAACCATTCCAGGCAGCAAAAGCTATAGAAAACAAGGGCGGCTTCCTGTAAGGCACACTATAGGAATCAAGTGCAGCTTCCCATAGCTGAATGCGGCGCTAAGGGCGCGCCCTTTATCGGAAACGAAGAGATTGCTTCCGCTAAGGCATATTATTTCAGGCAGAACACGAAAAATGTTCTGCCTGTTATCCTTAGGAATTTGTACAGAAATAAATTTGCAATTTCAGCCTTTCTTCTGACAAATAAAGCTTCTCCTGTCTTCGCCCTTACTGGTTCAGCACCTGCGATATCTTTTCGATCATCTCGTCTTCCTTCAGACGGAATTTAATCTCTACGCGCCTGGAGGCAGCCATATCAATTTCGTCCGTAACCCTTCCGAAAGCATCCTTCACATAGATGGGATTGCTGTAGGAGCGGCCGTTCACGGTGAGCAGGCCTCTGAGCTGCTCTATTTTCTCCTCCGTCAGGCCGTTTCGGGAATCCAGACAGAATTTCGCCACGGAATAGGCTCTTCCATGGGACAGTTCCATGTTCATCTCATAGCTGCCGTCCGTGTCGGTATGGCCCTCTATGATAATCTCCGCAATGTAATCCCGGAAATTGTCCTGGAGCAGCACATCCAGATACATGGGAATGATTGACCGCAGCGTGCTCTGGCTGGCGGCGGATAATGCCGCACTGCCGTAGGGGAAGAGCACATCGGATGAAAAGGTGATGGAACCCGTCTGGGCATCCACGCTCATGGTGGAATTGTTAAACGCGCTCTGCAGGGCGCCGATGATGTCGGTACGGATACCTACAATATTCTCCAGTTCCTGTTTGGTGGATGTCAGCTCGTTCCTGGCATTCTCGATTTCCAGATACGCCTTATTCAGTTCGTCCTGGGTCAGCGCCGCGTTGGCATAAGCCTGCTGCAGCTCCGCCAGGGAACTCTCCAGCTCTCTGTTGGATTCCTCGATGGCTGCCCTGTATTCCTCCAGATCCGCCCTAGCGTCCTCCAGGTCCTTCCTTGCATCCTCCAGCTCCTGCCTGGCCACCCCAAGGCTGTTCTGGGACTGTTCCAGGTCCACTGTCTTCTGTTTATAAATGGCAAGGGTAATGGCAATGATCAGCACGAAGATCAGCAGCAGGGCCGCCATCATATCCGAGTAGGACTGCCAGTAACTGTGCTCTCCGAATGCTTCCCTGTTCCTTCTCTTAGTTCTTGTTCTCATAGATACCCCTCATCTGCTCAAAGGTGTGAAGCTGCGTGCTCACGTCCCGGCTGATATTCTCACAGGCTGAGACCAGCTCCTCACGCTGCCCCTTTAACTCTTCCGCGAATATTTCCTGACGTTCCATCATATGGCTCATGGTCTCCTGCAGGCTGCGGCTGGAATCCGCCAGGGCGCTAACCGCATCCAGAAGGATCCTGCTGCTCTCGGCGCCGTCTGTCTGGGACTGTGCCGCCCTGTTCAGCACATCGCCCAGCTGCTTAAATTCCGTATTCATGGCAGACTGCAGCTGCTGCACAAATGCCTGGGACATCTGCTCCAGGCTCTTCGCCTGTTCCTTCGATTCCCCCTTCGCCAGTTCCAGAATCTGTTTCATATAATCCGCCAGATTTGCCTGGTACACCAGCATGGCTGCAGCATTCGCGTCGCTGTTACCGGCGGGAGGCATGGCGCACTGCCGGAAAACGCTGAGGAAATAATCCAGTTTCTCATAGGCATCGGCCATAATGCTGCGATAGACGAAATTAAATATCAGGGAAAATATAATACCGTATACCGAGGTATGGAACGCCACCTTCATGCCGGACAATAACGGCCCCACATTGTCGGAAATGGTATAGATATCATCCCCGCTGAAAGAACCCAGCCCCAGGGACAGCCCGATAAAGGTACCCAGGATTCCCAGTCCCGTCATAGTCCCGGAAATGCCGGAATTATAATAATTGCGCCCCACCTTCTCCAGAAGCTCTTCGTTGATATAGTCTTCGATATCGCAGGGATTCTTGCTCTTCACCCGTGCGCGGAACTTCGCAAAAGCCTCTCTCAGATTTTTCTCATCGAAAAAGCCCTTGTGGTCCTGAAGGGAAGACCACACATTCTTATTTCCGGCTTCTTTGTATCCTGCCAGCAAATCCCCAGCCGCATCCTCCAGCTCGTCCGTAAGGCGGTTCAGCCTCAAGAAACTGGCAATGGAAATGATGAACAGGACTCCGATGATTGCCAGGAATACACCGTTGATCACCAGATTGCTGACGGATGTCATCTCTCCGGTAAATACGCCATTGATATACAGAATAAACGCCACCATGACAAAATAGGCAACTAACAGGATATAGTATAATCTGCTTTTCATTCGTTTCTCTCATTTCTTTCCGGATTTTGATATTTCCCTGCCACGGCAGGATGTCCTGCTGCTTACTGCATCCATATGGGAAACAGCAAAAATCCTATACTCTGACTCACATGTATCCGTCACTTCACCGCTATCCCCGTAACCTCATAGCCGGCTTCCGTAACTGCTGCCGTCAATGCCTCATCCGAAACCTCAGAACCCATATCTACAGTGGCGGTCTTCTCCTCCAGGCTCATGGCAACGCCGCTTACCCCCTCGAGGGCCTCCAGCGCCTTCTGCACCCTGCCTGTACAGTGTCCGCACATCATTCCTTCAATTGTCATTACCTTAGTCATATTTTCCTTCCTTTCTGCAGGCGCTTCCGCCCTGTCTTTCCCGGTTTCCGATCCGTTCTCTTCTTTCTCCTCTGCATCTGCCGCAATGTCCTTCCCCATACTTCCCGTACCTATGCGGCACACATTTGTCCCTGTGCAAATTCCAGCTTCCGAAGTCTTCATGTCGGCTTCTGCGGCCTGACACGCAGACTTCCCACCCATCTCTTCCTCTGCTGCCTGCTGCGACGGTTTACTGCATGTCTCTCCAGCAGCCTGCTGCGACGGCTTCACGCATGTCTCTCCAACAGCCCGCTGCGGCGGCTTCACGCATGTCTCTCCAACTGCCTGCTGCGACGGCTTCACACATGGCTCCTCAGCCGTCTGCCGCAACGCCTTCCTGTCCGGCGCCGTCCCCTCAGCTTTCACGTCGGCCCGGAAACCGCTCTTAAACCGCTTCAGCCGCAGCGCATTGCCCACCACGAAGACACTGCTCAGGCTCATGGCCGCCGCGCCGAACATGGGATTCAATTTGATGCCAAATATAGGATACCACACTCCGGCCGCTAATGGAATACCTATTGCATTATAAAAAAATGCCCAGAACAAATTTTGTTTAATATTACGAATCACCATACGGCTGAGACGTACTGCCGTAACGGCATCACGAAGGTCGCTCTTCATTAATATGATATCCGCGCTTTCCATAGCCACATCCGTCCCGGCGCCGATTGCCATGCCTACATCCGCGGCGGCAAGGGCAGGCGCATCGTTGATTCCGTCGCCGATCATGGCTACCTTATGCCCTTCTGCCTTCAGCCCGCTGACCTTCTTCTCCTTATCCTGGGGCAGCACTTCCGCCACCACTTCCTCAATATCCAGGCGCTTTCTCACGGCCTCCGCCGTCCTCCTGTTATCCCCGGTGAGCATCACCACATGGATGCCCATCTCCTGGAATCTGCGGATGGCTTCCCTGGAAGTATCCTTTATTTCATCCGCCACACCGATAAGGCCTAAAAACCGCCCTTCCTCCGCCATCAGAAGCGGCGTCATGCCCTCGTCCGCAAGGGAAGCAATCCCCTGCTGCACCACAGTGTCGACAACGATTCCCTTTTCTTCCAGATAAGCCTGGTTGCCCACAAAATACCTGGTGCCGGATTTCGCCCCAGCATCCCGACGGCCGGCCACGGCAGCCTGAACTTCCGGTGCAATGTCCGTGCTTCCCTGTCCGGCTTTCCCTGACATAGTTGCACTTCCCGCATAAACGCCGCCATCTCCGCTTTGGTTCCCGGGTCCTTTTCCCGCAGATACTCCCGCCGCAACAAGCCCAGTCACGGACACAGGCCCGTCATCCTCCGGCACCATGGGCTGCGGCGCAATGTCCTCCGCCAGCACACCTTCCACACCCCTGCCGAACACTGCCCGAAAATCCCTGACTTCCGGAATATCCAGCTTCAGGGATGCAGCGTGTTCCACCACGGCCTCCGCCAGGGGATGCTCGCTCTTTTTCTCCAGCGCCGCCGCAATCTGCACAAAGGTATTGACCGCCATATCCCGTACAAAGACACTTACCTCCATGCATTTCAGCCTGCCCGCAGTGATGGTTCCGGTCTTATCCATGACCACGGTATCCACTTCCCGGGCCTGCTGAAGCGCCTCACCGGATTTGATCAGGATGCCGTGTCCCGCCCCCACGCCGGTGCCCACCATGATCGCCACAGGCGTAGCCAGCCCCAGCGCACAGGGACAGGATATCACCAGCACCGCAATCGCCGTGGAAATGGCAAATTCCGCCCCCGCTCCCGCCAGCAGCCACACTGCCAGGGTAATCAGGGCAATGCAGATGACTACAGGAACGAATACGCCCGCCACCCTGTCCGCAAGCTGGGCAATGGGAGCCTTGCTCGCGCTGGCTTCCTCCACAAGGCGAATAATCTGGGAGAGCGTGGTATCCTCCCCTACCCTGTCGGCTCTGCATTTTAAGAACCCGGCTCTGTTCACAGTAGCGGATACCACCTTATCGCCCGCCTGCTTCTCCACAGGCACGCTCTCTCCCGTGATGGCGGCTTCATCCACACTGGAAACTCCCTCCACCACGGTCCCGTCCGCCGGCACCAGGCTTCCCGGCTTCACCAGGAAGATATCCCCGGCGCGAAGCTCCTCGGTGGGAACCTCCACTTCCCGGCCGTCTTTATCCAGCAGGATGGCGGTCTTCGGGGACAGATCCATCAGCTTTGTAATCGCCTCGCTGGTCCTGCCCCTGGAGCGGCTCTCCAGATACTTTCCCACCGTAATCAATGTCAGTATCATACCCGCCGACTCAAAGTACAGGTCATGGGAATACTGCTCCACCACTGCCATATCACCGTGCCCCAGCCCGTAGCTGATACGGTACATGGCAAAAATGCCGTATGCGATGGCTGCAGAAGCTCCCAGGGCAATCAGGCTGTCCATATTGGGGCTGAAATGCCGCAGAGTCTTAAATCCCACAGCAAAAAACCTGCGGTTCATGTACACGATGGGCAGCAACAGCAGCAGCTGTGTCATGGCAAAGGTCATCGCATTTTCATTCCCGTGAAAATACCGGTGTATGAAGCCCGGAATGGGAATGCCGAACCATTCATTGTACATATGATACATGGCCACATACATCAGCGGCAGAAGAAATGCTATGGATATGCCCAGCCTCCATTTCATGGCCCTGGCTTCCTCCTTAGCCTTCTTCTCTACACTTCCTCTGTCCGATCCGGAACCGGCTGTCCCGGACAGACTTCGGGTCCGGGGAGCGGATTCCGCCACACTTCCGCCCTCCCCATGGGCGCCGCCAATGAGCAGGGACGCACCGTACCCGGCTTTCTCCACCGCAGCCACGATTTCCTCCGCTCCTGCCTTTTTTTCGTCGTAGCTGACTTCCATGGTCTCCGTCAGCAGATTCACGGAAACCGCTTCCATACCTTCCAGCTTTCTCACTGCTTTTTCCACATGGGAGGAACATGCGGAACAGGTCATTCCCGTTATATGATATCGTTCCTTCATATTAAATAACATCCCTTCCGAATCTCTTATTTCAACTTCTTCACCAGCTCAACCGTCTCCCCTATCACCGACAGATTTCCCTTCGTGATCTCTTCCACCACGCAGCTCTCCATATGTTCCTGCAGAATCTGGTAACCAAGGGACTGCAAAGCGCTCTCGACTGCAGCAACCTGTATCAGGATATCCCCACAGTAACGGTTCTCGTCCAGCATCTTCCCTATGCCGTTTAACTGTCCGGTTATCCGGTTCAGGCGATTTTTCAGCAGTTTCAGTTCCTCCTGCCCCCGGGGGGTGGATTTCTGATGACAGCAGCAGGACTGTTCCCCGCTCATGTATTCAGATATGTTTTTTGTATTATTTCCATCTGTCATATTTCTATCCTTTCCATATTTTCCTTAGAATGACGCGCTTATAGGATGATATACTCAAGACCGCCGGAATTTACCAAATTGTTTATGCCAGGATAGCAGCCGGCGGTCTTTCGTTATACATTTTG
>DKVC01000251.1 GCA_002490995.1 Lachnospiraceae bacterium UBA7188 | reverse complement strand
GCTGGAATCGTTTCTATGGTTTCTATTCTCCCATCAAGTATCTTAAAAAGTTCAATTTCCCTCTTCGGATAATCCTTGATATTGCATTTCGATGAGCCAATCCTTATATACCGCTTTTCCTTAAATGCGGTAGGTATCTCAAAAGCCGCAGGTATTACCAATACGACAACTCTTTTTTGCTGAATCCAGGCTTCCTCAAAAGAAAAATTGAGGCTCGGAGAAAGATTTCGTGCAAGATAATTCTGATAAGGTTCTTTATTGTAGTCACAATATTGGTTGAACGTCGTCCCAGCTATTTTATGACTCTCATCCTCAACTCCCCATATAAAATAAGCGTATTTTTTATAGTGGAACGCCGCAGCATTTGATAATGCGGAAACATACTCTCCTAATGTCTCTGGTTGAAACCAGTTTTCTTTAAACTCAAATCATTCCTGTTCATCATTCATAGCACATAAATCTAATACAATCTGTTTTATATCCATTGACATTCTCCTCGATACGGATTTATTCCCAACTTTATTCCCAATTTTTAGATTATAGCACATTGGGAATAAAGTTGGAATAAGAATGTATATTATTTACTCTCTTTTTTACAAATACAGGTGATTCCGCTAAATTCTTGGATAAGGCTGTGGGAATGAATCAAGCAATGAAAATTGAATAACAAAAATTTCCCTTGTAACCTGCCCATAAGGACAAAACAAGGGAAAAGGATATACATTTTAAGGCTGGCACAGCACAAAGCCTTGAAAATTAAGGAAAGTTAAGACAGTTAGTAGATAACCGGGAATTTGTACATGTTTTTATTCAATTAAGCGATTGCAAAAACCATTCATATCATATAGTCCATTTGTCTGCTTTGCTGTCCATACTGATACTTCAATTGCACCGTCAGCAAAAGCTTCTCTTCCGAAACAAAGGTTACACATCAACCTTAAACCGCCCCCAACGTCAGGAACAAATACACCGCATAAACCGCCAGCAACAGTATCCCCTGCCATTTCTGGAACTTTTGAAAAATCATGGCCGGGATAACCGCAATACATCCCACAACCAGGCACGCCGGAAGATCCAGCCTCGCGGAAGTCTCCGCAATCGGCAGTGCCTTACCGGACACAAACGCGCTCAAAGGCAGAATCAGCGTCAAGTCAATGATATTTGCCCCCAGGATATTACCTACGGAAAGCGAAGACTGTTTCTTTATAATGGCAGTGATCGTTGTAATCAGCTCCGGCAGGGAAGTTCCCACGGCGATAATCGTCACGCCGATAACCCGCTCCGGAATGCCGATCATCGTAGCCAGCGCGCTGCCGTTGTCCACCAGCAGGTCGGCTCCCCAGACAATTCCCACCGCGCCTACTGCAAATTTGATCAGGTTCGTTATCACTTCCTTTTTCCCACTGATCTGCTTCTTTTCCTCTCCGCCCTCTTCCGCTTTCATGGAACGTTTGGCCGATGCAATATTCTCCCATAAAAATAAAATGAAAATCACAAGCAGCGCCGCCGAGACTGCCATCCCTGTCTCACCCTTAAAACCGGAAAACACGATCAGGGCCGCTGCCGCCAGCATCAGGACGGATTTAATCAGATAGTCGCTGCGCTTAATGATTCCCGGCATACATACCAGGGAAATCGCCATGATCAGGCCGATGTTTGCGGTCACACTGCCCACTGCATTTCCGATAGCCATATCCACACTGCCCTTCGCCGCAGCCATGACGGATACCAGCATCTCCGGAAGCGTGGTCGCCAGGCTGACGATAGTGGCGCCGATGATCAGCTTGGGTATCCCGCTGACCTCCGCAATCCATGAGGCGGCATCCACAAAGTAGTCTCCGCCCTTCACGATAAACACAATACCTACGATAAACAGGAAAATAATCATTGCCAGTTCCATTTTTTCATCCTCTTTCCTTCGTATTTCCAAAAGAAAAAACCCATCCATAGGCATATGCTCTACCCTGCTGAAAACCGGTATCACACTTGGCTATGTATGAGTCTCGTTATTTAAGACAAGCCAGACCAGAGGCCGGGGTTGTTGACTTGTCACGCACCTCGCGCTACTACTCCCTCATAGGTATTTTCAATTGTTTTATAAATTTAGCATATGTGGTACGAACTGTCAATACCTGGCAGTGAAAAAAATTGTATACATCATGATTAGTTTTGGCTAACTTTATTGTGGAATCTACACAATGCAGCCATGCTTTTCAGGAAATTCCATTTTCTGTTCTACAGTACTGACGCGCTCGCCCGTTATACATTCAGATTGGCAAATGTTTGTGACCGTGAGTATAAATTGGGCAAAAGTTTACCATGCATCGCTCCATGTGGGAGAAAGGGGACATGAGCAGGCGCAGGAAGACGCCAGCATGGCCGCGCCCGTCAGCCCGGCAAGATTGCCCAGCAATGCCTGCCGAATCCGTACATTTCGCATATTGGGGTCAATCAGCAGCATGACCTTCCTCCGCACCTCTTCTATGATATAAGCCTGAGCCAGGATGCCGCCTCCCAACAGAATATCCGAAGGGTTGAAGATGTGAATTAAGGTGACAAGCCCATACACAATTTCGTCTATCCAGCTGTCCACAACCGCCCTGACTTCGCTTCTCCCCATTGCATTGAAAATTTTCCGGCCGTTATCCAATTCCGGGCAGATCTTCACCATTCTGCTCACCAGCGCAGTGGCAGAGGCATATTTTTCATAGCATCCGCTCCACAATTCTCCCGGATGGCAGTCCTCCGGATGAACCAGTATCCCGCCGAAGCTTCCGCCGCCGTAATTGCTGCCCTGCCTCACCTTGCCGTCAATGACGATGGCGCCGCCCACTCCCGTGCCGTAGGTCAGGCACAGGAAATCGGAAAGCCCTTTGGCCGCTCCGTTGTACATTTCTCCCAGTGCAGCCGCATTCACATCATTTTCCACCGCCACCGGCACATGGAATTCCTGTTCCAGAATATCCTTCACCGGTGTCCCTGTGTAGCCCGGGATGTTATCGTTTGCATAATGGATTTTTCCTGCGGAAGTATCCACCTGTCCTGCCGTACTGACACCGATTGCATCAAATGTCCCGAATGTACGCAGAATCGCCTTTGCGCGCTCCATCAAAGCCTGGCCGCCCTGTTCAGCCTTCGTTTCCCATTCCCGGAACATCCCGATTTCTTTCCCGTCCCAAATGCCGGATTTAATGGCAGTCCCACCGATATCCAGTACTGCTGTCTTCATAATTTATACCCACTCTTCTATTCAACCCAATTTTCGATTCTCAATTCCGGAATAATCTCCAGTTCTCTGCCCTCCGCGAAGCAATCATCCGTAAAGCTGTTTACACCGCTCCCTGCTCCAAAGAATCCAATCTTTTGCCTCTCATACCGGCGCTGCAGCATCAATGGCATCCATAAAGCGCCGGGCGATTTCCAGAGGCCGGGTAATGGCGCCGCCTACTACAATCGCCCATACTCCGGTGCGGAGCGCTTCCACTGCCTGGGCCGGGTCATGAATCCGCCCCTCCCCGATAACAGGGATGCCTGCCTTCCGGATATCCGCATCCTGTGACAGACGGCGCATCAGCTCATAATCCGGCCCGTCCAGCCTGGGTGAATATGGCGTATAGCCGCTCATGGTCGTCCCCAGGATATCCACGCCGCACTTCCAGGCATTTATCCCTTCCTCATAGGTAGAGATATCCGCCATCAGGATAATATCCGGATATTTTTCCCGAATTTCCGCCACAAACTCGTTGATGCTCCTGCCGTCCCCACGCTTCCTCATGGTGCAGTCCAGCGCCACCACGTCAGAACCTGCCGCCACCAGGTCATCCACTTCTTTCATGGTGGGCGTGATATAGCTCTCATATCCTTCATACTGCACCTTCACCAGACCGATCACCGGAAGTCCCGTTTCCTTTTTGATTGCCTCCACATCCCGGATGCTGCTGGTGCGGATGGCCGGGGAACCTGCCCGGGCCGCCGCCCTTGCCATCAGATACATTATGGACTGCTCTTCCACATAGAGCGGCTCTCCCGGAACCGCCTGGCAGGATACGATCATCCTTCCATGAATTTTTTCCAGAAAATCATGCAAAACCTTACTTTTTTCCATACAATACTCCTCGCCGCACTTCACAGTGCCATGCAACCAACAGCCTGCCTGCTCTCCACCGCATTTCTTTCCTCAGTTCAGCATTTCTGTCCTCAGTTCAGCATTTCCGTCCTCAGTTCAGCATTTCAGTTCCTTAAGCTGTGCCCTCTCAATGCGCCTGATGCGTGTTTTCACCAGGCAGCTTCCCTCCGCTTTGCCTCCTGCGCAATAAGCCAGAAGAAGGGCATCCCGGGTAAAGCAAATGGCACAGTAGCAGTATCCCCGCTCCTTGTCCCATTCGAAGGCGACAGGTTCCGTAAATGTTTTACCGTCATCCTCACTGACGGCAAGTACCATGGGCGTCCTGCCTCCGGTGAAGATTCCCTCCACTTTTTCCCGGCCGTTGTATTCCGGAATGGGATTCCAGACGGCATAGAGTTTCCCGTCATCCGCGCGCTTCATGCATAACGGGCTGTTCGGCGAAGTAAATCGGGAGGGCTGGCAGGCCGTCCAGTTGTCCCCGCCGTCCATGGAAAACATTTCATACTGCCTTCCCAGCTCCGTCCTGGCCCAGCTCCAGAGCACACCGTTCTTCAATTCCGCCACACCCGGCTCCTGCAGCCCGGAAGTGCAGTGCGCCGAATGAGGCAGAGCACATTTCCCGGCGGATGCGCGCCAGTGCCTTCCATCATCATCGGAACTAAAGTACATCGCCTCGGAGCGGCTGTCGAAATATCCTGCTCCGGCCCTATGGCTTGCCACCGGAATCACAATTCTTCCGGTACTGAGACGCAGAACCCTGTCATTATTTACTACAAAGAAGTCGTCCTGCGGGCTGCACAGCACTCTTTCTCCCCATGTGCGCCCCCCGTCCGCAGACCGGCGCAGGAAAATCCTGGTCATGGTGTAGGTAATCCTGACCAGGTAGAAAAGCCCGGCATCCCCGTTTTCCATGCGCATCAGGGAGGGGGACATCATATTCACGCCGCCCTCCCCCTCGCAGGTCAGGATGATGCTTTCCTCTTTGAAAGACCTGCCGCCGTCCGTGGAGCGCATCAGGCACAGATCCGCGTAAGCCTGGTCCGCCGGGTCATGTCCGCGGAAACGGCTGTATACGAATATGATTTCGTCTTCCGAAATCTCCAGAAAAGTCCCCTCGCTGTTCCTCGGATTGCCTGCCGCCGGGTCCGGCATGAGGTCCTGTACCACTGTCCCCAGTTCCAAATACTTCATATGTCCGCTCCTCCTTGTTTCTCTTTAAGTTGTATTGTACTCAATCCGGAACCATCTGTCAATGAAATAACATTTTTACCCGGAAACACTTCAATGTAAATATATAACGGGCGCACTTCCACAATGCAGTACAAAAGAGTGGCAAAGGAATGCGCTTCTGGACGCTCTACAGACACATAGTCATATAAGCAGGTATATACACCACATCATCTTTTCTGCGATAATTCTTTGTGTCGATTACATAGGCCTGCCCTATTCTCTCCCTGAACTTTTCCATAAATTTTTCTAAGGAATGAATACTATATTTCTCCGTGGATTTCACCTCAATGGGATATATCCTGTATCTGGTTTTGCTCTTGTTGGAAATCAGAAAGTCAATCTCGATGTCGTTCCGATGCTTCTCCGCATTATAATGCGTATAGAAGAAAGGCGTATATCCGCTGCACACCAATGCCTGCATGACGGCATTTTCAAATATCATTCCCTCATTCACAGACAGCCGCCCCAATATCAGCTGACGGTATAAATCCTCTGTCTCAATCTCGGCTTCCGTAAAAGCATGGCTTACCAGAAGCCCGGTATCGCCCATATAACATTTCAGATAAGTTCTGTCCTCATTCAATGCCAGTCCCACATTCGGGTCCGTACAATTGAAGCATTCATTTGCTATCATGGAATTGTCCAGCCAGAAAAAGGTATCGTTAAATTTAGAGAAAGATGCCCCCACCTCAATATCCGACAAAATCACTCGTTTTTCATGCTGGGATAAAAATGCCGGAATCTGATCAAAAATGCTGAGTACCCTGGACTGATATTTCGCTTCAATCTTCATGATGTCATCCCGGTACAAAGCCAAAATGTCCCGTTTTTCCTCATCTGCCTTCTGAAAGCTTCGCCCATTCCCCAGGTAAGCAACAACGCTCTGAGGCATCCCGCCCACTACGAGGTATTGTCTGTATAAAAGCATGGCCTTGCGGTGGAACTGCTCCGTAAGGGGCTTTCCTTCCTCAAAGCACCTCCTGATATACTGCGACATGCTTTCCTCTCCCATTGCCCAGCAGAATTCTTCGAAATCCATGGGATACATCTTTATCCTTCGCTCTTCAGAAGGTATCGTAATATCCTGTACGTTTTCCCGTATGGATACCAGAGAGCCTGTTTCGATATAATGAAAGCGTCCATCCTTCACCAGCCTTTTTATGGACTGTCTGGCCTTTGGAAACTGTTGTATTTCATCAAAAATAAGCACAGACTCTCCCGGATACAATACAGTTCTATATTCCGTTGACAGTATCATAAAAAAGGTGTCCAAATCCTGCAGATAATTCACGAAAGCATCTTTCACGGCTTCACTGGCATCGTTGAAGTCAATTATGATGTAACTCTTATATTCTTTCTCTGCAAATGCCTCTACAATTGTAGACTTTCCGATACGCCTGGCTCCCTCAATGAATAATGCTTTGGAGCCTTTTGTATCTTCTTTCCAATTCTCTAATTTTTTGTATATCTTTCTTCTGAAAATCATATCCTTGCTCCTCTGCGCATGTGTTCATAACGCGGTTTTGGTAATTTATTTCGATTATAAGGTTCTCGAAGCGGTTCCTGTAATCTGCAGACACTTGCTTAGGAATTGTTGGAAAATAACTTGTGCGTTTTCGGAAAAGGAAAACTGGTATATGCTATAAAGACTATGTAATTTCTGCACAAGTTATTTGGAAGCACTTCCTTACTATTATAATAACAGTTTTTCTGGAATACGCAAGTATCAAGCAGTATTTTTTGCTATAATACTCATATATATTTCTGTTTATTTTTCTGCAATGCGCGTACTATTTCATACATTCCTTTATTCACCCCTTGCTCGCAGTCAATACCTCCTTGTTCTATTTGTTCCCAATGCCTCAACATCATCCATTTCAGAGTCACAGAGAAGAGCATTGAGTAGTGTTTGCTGAATTTCCGTGCATCCTGCATCTCTGCCCGGTTTCCCGCTTTTCTGACGGCATCATGTGGGAACGACTGCTCACTTCCCAGCATACCGGAATAGGCCGATTTTACAAGCCTCTTTCTGAAAATGTGCAGGTCCATGCGCAAATCCACACGGAGCACCTTACTGTTTGGCACGGACAAATGACAAATTATCCTGATTGACAGTTTCCGCTTTCCGTGATAAAATAGCAATTAATCGACAGACAGTCGGTTGATATTCTGTCACAAAGGAGGCTGGGATAACGTGCGCATTGTCAAAGAAGCGGATGAGCGAAAAAACGAGATACTGGATGTGGCGGAGCGGCTGTTTGGGACAAAGGGCTTTGACGGCACCAGCACCACGGACATCCTCAATGAGGTCGGCATTGCCAGGGGGACGCTCTACTACCACTTCAAGTCCAAGGAGGACATTCTGGACGCCATGATTGAGCGCATGACCGGCATTCTGGTGGCAAAGGCCAGCGGTATCGCGGCCCGGAAGGACGTTCCGGTATTGCAGCGCCTGACACAGATGATGCTGGCGTTGAATGTAAACAACGATCTGGGGCGTGAGATTATGGCGCAGGTGCATAAACCACAGAACGCCCTCATGCACCAGAAGATGCAGGAGCGGTTGCTGGCCGGGGTGACGCCTGTCATCACCGCTCTGATTGAGGAAGGAATCGCCCAGGGAATCTGCCGGACCGATTACCCAGCAGAAGTGGCGGAGATGACGCTCCTATACTCCAACACAGCGTTTGACGACCTGGCAGTGCACAGCGAGGAAGAACGTCGTAGAAAGATTGCCGCGTTCATTTATAACCTGGAGCGGCTGCTGGGGATGGAACGCGACAGTCTGCGGGAGGTGATTCTTCCGATTTTTATACTGCATAACGCTGATTACTGCCTAATGCAATCATGCGATTGAACCAGTAGTTTCCATGCCGGAGAGAAAGGTCTTACCCTATTTTGTCCTGTCCAGAAATTACAATGAACAAAGTCACGATTTCGAATTGTTTATTGGCGGCGTAATTGACAAAGTCGGTTTAGAACATTACGCCCTTTCAGCCGGCGAGTACGCTAAAATCACAGTAAAGCCTAAATTAGGTTTTTTATGGGGAGCTTCCATCGGAGAGGCAAAACAATATTTCTATACAAAATGGCTGCCCGCAAGTGCTTTTGAAGCATTCAATCTGGAATATGAGCACCACACAGAAAGAAGCATGGAAAAGCAGCCAACGATTGACATTATCTTTGCCATTCGACGCAAAGCTATCAATTAAGAGCAGGCATATTGCCAAAGGAACCAACTGGTTCCGTTATTTTCAGATCAGATACCGACAGGCAGACGGTCAATAAAGGAGGGACAGTCTTCATGCACAGTCAAAGCAACTTTCCAAAATTCATGCTGCTGTGGGCCGGGGAGTTCATCTCCGCCATCGGCGGCGGGCTCACCAGCTTCGGCCTGGGAGTCTATGTGTTCGGGCAGACCGGCAGCGCCGGAAGTATGGCCCTTGTGACCCTGCTGGCTTTCCTGCCCACATTGCTGCTGGGCGTCCCTGCCGGTGTACTGGCGGATCGGTATGACCGGCGCCTGCTGATGATGCTGGGGGACGGCTGCTCGGCGCTGGGCATCCTCTACATACTGCTGTGCATGACGGGAGACGGAGCCGCCCTCTGGCAGATCTGTCTGGGCGTGTTCGTCAGCTCCACCTTTTCCTCATTGCTTGAGCCATCCTACCGGGCCACTATGACCGACCTGCTGACAAAAGAGGAATATTCCAAGGCCAGCGGACTGGTGAGCCTGGCTGGAAGCGCCCGGTATCTGATTTCCCCTGCCCTGGCCGGGGCACTGCTGGCCGTCAGCGATATAAAATTGCTGCTGGCCATTGACATCTGCACCTTTTTCCCCACCGTGCTGGCCGCCGCTGTGGTGCGCAGGAGCATCCCGGGGAAACCGGCGGAACATCGGGACTCCTTTCTGGACAGCCTGAGGCAGGGCTGGCAGGCTGTTACCGGCAACCGCGGTATCCTGATTCTAATCATGGTTTCAGCGGCCCTGACCTGCTTTATGGGCACATTCCAAATCCTGGCCCAGCCGCTTATTCTGGATTTTGCCGACAGCGCCACACTGGGAATCGGAGAGACCGTCTGCGCCTGCGGAATGCTGGTGTCCAGCCTGTTCCTGGGAATCAGGGGCATCCGACAGGGCTACGTCAGGAAGCTGAGCCTGTCCCTGCTGCTGGCGGGGATCTGCATGGTGGGCTTTGGGGTCTGGGAAAACATCTATCCCATCTGCCTGTTCGGTTTCTTGTTCTTTGCCGCCCTGCCCTTTGCCAACAACTGCCTGGACTGCCTGGTAAGGACCAATATCGCGGATGAGCTGCAGGGCCGGGCCTGGGGCCTGATCGGTTTCCTGTCACAGATTGGCTATGCAGTGGCCTATGGCACGGCGGGTGCGGCGGCGGACGGAATCGCCGCAGGGTTCCACATGAACGTAGGCCGGAGCGCTGCCCGGGTGGTGATGGTTGTGGGAGCGCTGCTGGGAGTGACATCGTTAGCGCTCTATTTGCCGGGAAGCGTCCGGCGTCTGGAGAACCAATGTGACAGCGCACCCACCGAAAGTTCCGCGGCAGCAACGGGCAGATAACGTTGGATAGTGTTGCTGCCCCGACGGCACGGCGATAGTAAGGTCGGTCCGGAACGTCCGGAACCAAAATATTGCCACACTACGTAGAATTTTACAGTTAGGAATTGTCGGAAAATAACTGATACAACTTCTTTAGAAAAAAGCTCGGAAATACAAGGAAAA
>DKVC01000114.1:5212-5850 GCA_002490995.1 Lachnospiraceae bacterium UBA7188 | reverse complement strand
AAAATTTGCCAGTTCTTTTCATTGACAGAAATTCTATTTTTGGATATACTAACGATATGTAAATATAATGATTACAAAACGAAAGGAGAGATCTCCATGCTGTATAAATACCTGAAAGAAAATTATGAACATGGTGAGCCTATTTTTGCCGGGGACATTGCCATTCCTGGATTATCGGAAGAAAATCTCCGGTATCACTTAAAAAGGCTTACCGATTACGGCATCCTGTGCAGGTTTGAAGCAGGGATATATTACTTTCCCAGAAAAGATATTTTCGGGGAAAAGATGGCTTTGACAGCGGATACGGTTGTACTCCATAAATATGTCAGGCGCAGGGGGAAAAGGGTAGGGTATTATTCAGGATATACCCTTGCAAACCGTATGGGACTGTCCACGCAGGTGCCGCTCAAGGAGGAAATTACCAGCAATTATGCACCGGCGCAGGTCCGGGAGCTGACGATAAAGAGCCGGAAATATATCCTGCGGCGTCCTGTGGTGGAGGTCACGGATGAAAACGTAGCCGTCCTGCAGTTCCTGGACTGCCTGAAGGATCTGGAGAAATGCGCGGAGGAGGAGCCGGAGGTCTGCGGGCGGATACTTACCGGCTATGCCAGGGAGCATGCCCTTACAAAAGCAGT
>DKVC01000114.1:0-4868 GCA_002490995.1 Lachnospiraceae bacterium UBA7188 | reverse complement strand
AAGATATACAAGGCGATTTATGAGACGGGGGTGGATTTTGGAAGAAATGCACTTCCGGATATTGGATTAGTGTATGCTGAGACGGACAGGGGGTATGGACATGTATCTGCACAGGGATAGGGAGACATTCAGGGATATTGTTGAACAGGCTGCTGACAGCAGCGGGAGGACACCGGCCGTAGTGGAAAAGGATTATTATGTGACGCTGATTCTAAAGCTGCTCTCGGAACAGCTGGACAAATGTGTGTTCAAAGGGGGTACATCCCTGTCGAAAGGATTCCATGTGATAGACCGTTTTTCCGAAGATATTGATATCACGTTCAATGAGCGTATTGGTGAGAGCAGGAGAAAGAAATTAAAAAATGTTGTCTTGAAAGGGATCAGTGAAGAACTGGGGATGCCGGTTGCAAACTGGGGGGATACCCAGAGCGACAGGGATTATAATGCTTACCTGTTTTCCTATGAATCGGTGT
Organism: Lachnospiraceae bacterium UBA7188; assembly: GCA_002490995.1. Taxonomy (GTDB): domain Bacteria; phylum Bacillota; class Clostridia; order Lachnospirales; family Lachnospiraceae; genus Acetatifactor. The sequence goes on along the minus strand of DKVC01000114.1, from coordinate 4,395 downwards.
TTGGGCTTCAGGATGACAGGCTGCCACAGTATGTAAAGCTGGAAACCGCTCTTGGTTCTTATTCTTTCCCTACGCAGGCCGTTGAGATCCGTAATTATATTGGGGACTATCTGGAAAGGAGAGGGAGGACGGATCTGGCGGAACAGTTTTCTCTGGGCAAATTCTCCATGAATCTGCAGTCTCTGGAGCGGACATACATAGATAAAGTCTTTGCTCTGTGCGATTATTATCTTCAGGGAAGGTCAAAGCGCTGCTCCCGACATTTGTATGATATCTACAAGCTGACTCCGCTGATAAAGTTTGATGATGGGTTTGCCGTATTGATAGGAGAGGTGCGGGAGCATCGTTCCAGGATGCAGGTATGTCCGTCAGCGAAGGACACAGTTGATGTGCCGGCAGTTATCCTGGAGTTTTGTGACAGTTCCTTTTACAGGGAGGACTATCAGGCTGTTACGAGCTACTTTGCAGCAGATGCTGTGCCCTATGATGAAGCAATAGGGCAGATGCGGGCGATTGCTGCCAGTGGTCTGTTTGTAAGATAGATGAGAATGAAAAAGGGGAGAAACAGCATAAGCTGCCTCTCCCCAGTTGCTTCTATAGCGGGCATCGCCCGTTTCATTTTTCTTTTGCTGCCTTTTTCTCAGGGCACCAGGCAGGCGCCGTCTTGACAGGGACGGCATCCGAATGCCTTGCCCCGAACCCAAGGAAACCGGGCATCTTGCTCATCCTTTTTTTATGGAAATAGTCCTCGATATAGCCCTGGTCGGGATGGGAGCAGGTGAAGCTTGTCCTTGTATTGCCATATGGGCGGAATCCGCTGCAGTGCTGGCAGCCGGAGCATTTGATAGTGTCTTTTTTGTTTTTCATCATGCAGTTTCCTTTCTGTTTTCCAATTTCTTCAGGTTATCTATATGGCAGCTGGCAAAGATATGGAAGCTGCCGTCCAGATGCGTCTGCCCCTTTTCCTCCATCCGCTCCATGGTCTTTTTCTGCTGCAGATACCATTCATCCTGGGATACCTTCTCCCTGTTGCATACCAGGAGGGTAGCAATGGAAGTTGGATACTGGAACTCATGCAGCTGGAGGCTTTCGGCATAGCTCTGCGCGTCATCCAGCCCGTCAAAGATGTCATGGTACATCAATGGAAGCCTCCGTTTCGGCAATGTTCTCCATGATGACGCTGTTATCGTTCAGTGCGTCGCCTGTGGCATCGTCCAGCCCCATGCTGCCGAAGATCAGGGAGGGGAGCATCAGGAGGAACAGGATCGGGAGCATCAGCAGGGCGGCAAAGGCCGCCAGTATTTTCCCGGCCGCCTTCCTGTTTTCCCATAAGCCTGCAGCCAGCATCCCATAGGGGCCTGCCGCCGCGCCTTTCGCTGCCCCGGCAGCCGCCTTCCCGGTCTTTATGGCGCCTCTTGCGGCTCCTGCAGCCGATGCCGTCATGGAAAGGGCGGACTGTTCTTTTTTTCTGTTGTCTTCAGCCATTTACACACGGTCCTTTCTCTTTGGCATGTCAGGGAGCTTCTGTACGATGTTCTCATGGTAGGCGATCTTGCCCTCCCCGGTCATGTAAGGTGTCCGGTCTACGGTATCCACCGCATACTGCATGTACCAGGTGGCGTTATCGGCAGTAGTGACGGTCTCATAGTTCCCTTCCGGTGCCATGTACTGCTCGGTGTTATACATGCCGAAGGCTGTTCCGTTAGGGTAGTCAACCGAGGTTTCCGTGCCCATGATGCGTCCGCCGCCTATTTCCACGCCGGAGTAGCTGGGGGCGTCGGGTATGCCGGTCTGCCCCAGGTAGGAGGTGAGAGCCTGCGCCGCCTGTGCGCCGGTCATGGAGCCGGTGTAGCTGATGTTGCCTTTTGCCACAGCTCCGGTGACGCCGTTGGCGAAATCCCCGCCTTTTTTCACGGAGGATTCAAATGCCCTGCGGCTGATGGGGTTGCTTGCGTGCCCGGTCATGGTCTGCATGGCGCTCTGGGTGAACTGCCTCCCCACGGCACCTGCAAGGCCGCCTGATAGGAAGGAGGACTGGTTTACGCTGTTCGAGCTTCCGCCCATTCGGAAGGAGCCGCCACGAAAACTGGCTCCACCGCCTATGTTCTTTGCAGTGGTAAGCCCCCTTGCGGCGACCATCAGCTCCGCCATCATGTTGCCGCCGGTATGCCCCACGTTGATGCCGAGGCTGGATAAGAAGCTGTCGATCTTCTGGCTGATCTTCAGGAATGCGATGGCGCATAGGAACCAGATGAACACGTTCCCGGCGGCGGTTTCCTTGCCAACTGCCTGCACATCGCTTTCTGTTACGGCGAGGACAGTCATGGACCGGGAGAGGAACAGCGTGGCAGTGAGTATCAAAATATGGATTTTCTTTTTCTTCATAGGGCCCTCCTACAGTGATAACGGGTTGGACAGGAAGCTGCCCACCATGGACGTGAACAGGCGCAGGCACCATGCGTTCATCATCAGCAAAAACAGCTGCCCGCCGAACATCCTGCACCACGACTTGAAGATGTTCGAGGTGGACTGGGATGCGCCGGTGGCAAATGCCATGGGCGCCGTATACACGATTACGCCCAGCAGGATGTAGCGCTCCGCCGCCTCAAAGAGCAGCTTGATGTAATTCCATGCAAGGATCAGCAGGAGTATCAGTGCAATCAGGGCAACGGAGCCGCTGGCGCACACGCCCAGGATGGTCAGCAGGACGGAATTGAAGTCCGCAAAGTTTAAGGGCGGCAGGTCTGAGGAGAGTATCCAGGAATAAGGCGTGCCTCCTATGGCAAGGACTATCTCCGTGATCTGGTCACAGTAATAGATCAGGCCGATAAAAAGGACGGACCGTATGCTCAGCCGGATGGGGTCCTCCGCCTCCATCCCCGCAATCAGCCCGAAGTTCTTAAAAAGCTGCCACACCCAGTTCAGGAGGACAAGCCCTATGGCAGCTGCCACAAATATCCTGTACATGGTTTCTGCGGCAGGGAAGTAGCGCAGGAAAGTCCCCATGTCACATCCCAGGGCACCCAGTACCGAGGTGGAGATCAGGTCAAGCCCGTTCATCACCTGTTTGGCAATCCATTCCACGATGCCGTCAAGTATTCCCATGGGTCATCCCCTCCTTTCCGTCAGCCGTTCCATTTCCCGTCTGAGAAGAACGGTGTGACATAGGCGAGGATGAACCCCAGCCCATTCAAAATCACCCATGAGATTGCAATGCGCTTGAGCCATGCGCGGGATTCGTCTACGGTCTTACCTGATTTGGAGAAGTTCATGAGGAGCAGTGCGATGGATGCGGTCACGATGGCGGCAACGGTGGAGATTCCTACAATCTTCCCATAGACATCCTTCATGATGCTGTCTGCTTTCTCCCACATGTCCGAAGCGTAGACCTGGTTTGTGCCAAGGGCAAAAAAGTAGGCAAAGGATGCGGCTCCTGTCAGGAGCCTCTGCCGGGAGATGTGGAATCTCTTCCAGAAGGGAGCCGGTCTTGCAGTGGTCTTAAGGTTTTCTGTGTTTTTCAATGCTTTACCTCCTATAAATTGGATTTAAAAAGCCGGAGCCTCTTTTTAGGCGTCCGGCTTCTGCCATGCAGAGTCTGCATGGGTGGCATGGTTCTGTGCAAAAAAAGAACATCTGCAGATGACAGATGTTTCTGAAATGGAATGGATGCTTAAGTCTGGGTACAACTTTGAGCATGACCATTATAGCATGGGCATTTTTACCTGTAAATCGCAATGCAGTGCCAATTTGCGTAATTTATCCGCAAATCCTCTGCCAATCTGTCATTTCTCCTTTGGGAAGAACTTATCCAGCATCTTCAGGCAGTCTTTTGAGGTGTATCCCCACAAGATAGAACTAAGTGCCTGAACCGCTTCCGGACGCTTGCGGTAGTATGTCCGGGTGGAGATATTGGCTATGTGGGGCTGCAGGTTCTCGATGATCTCATCCGTGTTCTGGAGCTGCTGAGGTGAAAGGTAGCTGTAATAGAGTATCCAGTAATATTGTTCTCCATGTTTATGTTTGCTTCGCAGGATGTCTACTGCAGAATTTAAGAGTGTCAGCATTTTGTTGCTGCGCTCAATGCTCTTGGCATATTCCTCAAGCTTTGTACCACCGATGTCAGCCCCCGCAAGATAGATGGAGTCCAGAAATTCTTCAATGCTGCTTCCGTATTCNNAGTTTGCGTAATTTGTGCGCCAATCCTCTGCCAGTCCGTAAAAAATATCCTAAGGTGCACATGAAAAAATATTTCTTGGTTTGTATGCTCCAATTTGTAGTCTACTACGCCTTAATTTGTCAAACATAACTCCATTACGTTTATAAATCAAAAGTATTTTTCAATTAGCTGTCGGCACTTGAGTTTGAATATGTAAATGACCCATAATATTTTTTGGA
>DKVC01000289.1 GCA_002490995.1 Lachnospiraceae bacterium UBA7188 | reverse complement strand
TGCGCCCGCCGGGCGCACATAAAACTGCCGCACCTTTGATGATTATCAACCGTACGGCAGTTTCACTTTTCCGAAAATTGAAAGCCTTTAGAACTATGATTTGAGGATCATCTGGAGTTATGCTTCCTCCTCGTCATCCGAAATAACCGTCTCTGCGAAATGACCACATATATATCTGCGATAATAGGTATCCGGGTGATAGTCATCCCTGAGATGATACCATATATTTTCCGGTACATTTTCGTATCGCCGTATTTTGCCATCACTCAACAGCTTCACTTCCAGAATTGCACACTGTGGATCGTAACCTATGGTTTCGATCAGGGTGCTGTAGAAGCTGATGTGCTTTATTTCTCTTTTGTACATAAAATTTTGTCCTATGTCGAAGATCTGCGTTTGTTTTTCAGTTGCTTAGTATGTGAAAGGGAACTCTCCGCTTTCACCCCGGAATTTTTTGAAGGACACTTTCTCCTTTCCCATAAAACCTATATCAAATTATCCTTCTATCATATATATGTCTTGAAATCGCATATTATTACAAAAATTTTGAAAAAATTCCCAGTTACCCTTCCCCGTTCCGCAGGTATCTACCCTTCCCACTGCCGGGCGGGTCAGGGACTTTCGCCCTTTAGAACGCTCGCCGGGCGCACTATAAAACTGCCGCGCCATTAATGTTTATCAACCGCGCGGCAGTTTCACTTTACCGAAAATGAAAGCTCTTAGAACTATGATTTCCGAACCACCTGGAACTATTTTTCTGCTTGACAAAGTATGCCGCATATACTATCCTATACAGTATAGAGAGGAACTAATTTCCTCTCCGAAGTCTTAAATTCAGTATTTCTAAGGTTTAATGGCGTTTCTGCTGTTTTTCACTGGAAAATGTTTTGTTTAAACGGAAAAAGGAAAGGCAGGAGCGGCACTATCCCGGAAAACTCCTGCCGCAGGAAGGAAACAATGCACAGGGGGTATTGCTATGGGGATAGAAAATGACACAATTTTGTCCTATCTGGATGACAACGCGCGCTTTGCGGATCTGTTTAACCGGTATTGCTTCGGCGGCAGGGAAATTGTAAAAGCGCAGAGGCTGAAGGAGGCATCCGAAGTATACACTGCACCGCCAGGCGAAAAAAGCGGGCAGAAAATCCGCGACATCAAAAAGAGGCTGGAATCAGGTGTATGCCTGAAAATTCTGGCTGTAGAAGCACAAAATGAGATAAACTACATCATGCCATGGCGGATCATGGAGTATGACTGTAAAGAATACGGAAAACAAATCCGGAAAATCCAGCATGAGAATCAGGAAACAGATGACTACGCCGATGCCGGGGAACGGCTCAGCAAATTCCGACGTCAGGACCACCTCGTACCTGTCTATACTCTCTGCCTGTACCATGGCACCGAGAAATGGGACGGTCCCAGATGCCTGAAAGACATGATGGGCATGGAAGCGGAAGACAGCGAATGGGAGCAAATTTTTACTGATTACCCCATGCACCTGATATGTGCCAATGAACCCACGGACTACACAGGCTTCAGGACATCTCTGGGTACGCTGTTTGCCCTGCTGCCGCTCCGCAAAGATAAAGCACGCCTGAAAAAACTGATAAATGAAAATCCTGTATACCAAAAGCTGGATGAGGATACCGCTAAGACAGCCAGTATCCTTATGGGAGTGAAATTATTCATGGAAGACAAAGAAAAATATAAAAACGAGGAGGGATATGATATGTGCCAGGCAATCCGTGAAATGATGGAAGACAGCAGAACGGAAGGATGGGAAGCCGGCGAAAAATACGGTTGGGCACAGGGTGAAAAAGCCGGTTGGGCACAGGGCGAAAAAACCGGCATTTACATTTTCATCCAGTCAAATCGCGACGACGGGACTGAGGACGCCGTAATTGCGGATAAATTACAAAAATACTATGATTTGCCGCAAAAAGTGGCTCAGAAATTTCTTCGCAATCTTCCTGACTGACAACCGTTAGGAACTGGCGGAAAATAACTTGTGCGCTCTGCATATCTGAAAGGTTATAGACACAGCCAAATTATCCAGGAATCTACACAAGTTATTTGTAGCCATTTCCTTACTTCCTGGCTACACCAGACTTCCACATGCAAAACTGCCGCACCTTTGATTTTTATCAACCGTGCGGCAGCTTCACTTTACCGAAAATTGAAAGCTCTTAGAACTATGATTTCCGGATCACATGGAGCTATGTGCTTCCTCATCATCCGAAATAACCGTCTCTACGAAACGACCGCATACATGTCTGCGATAATAGGTATCCGGGTGATAATCTTCCCTGAGACGATACCATATATTTTCCGGTACATTTTCGTATCGCCGTATTTTCCCATCGCTCAGCAGCTTCACTTCCAAAATTGCACGCTGCGGGTCGTAGCCCATGGTTTCAATTAGGGTGCTGTAGAAGCTGATGTGCTTAGTTTCTCTTTTGTTCATAAAATTTTATCCTATGTTGTAGTTCTTTAATTGTATTTTCAGTTGCTTAATATGTGAAAACAAATGGTCCACTATCATTTTCTCCTTCAATATATCCGTTTACATTTCCATAATGAATGCATGTGATTTTATATGTTGCATCTTTTACTGCATTTTCATACAGGATGTTGATTCCCATACTAACACGGTTATATGATTCACCTCCGCTACTAACAGCCACTAAATCCCATCCACCATACCAGGTTTTTTTATAAATTTTCACATCTTTTACACCTAACACAGAAGCCGTCCCTACTGTACCAGTCGTTATATCAATATGCAATCCGTCACTAGCTCCTCTAGCCCCAATAATACAGCTTGCTAACATAGTATACGGACTGATACCAGCGGATAAATCAACATCTTCTATAATTTTTGCTTCCAGCACCTCAACTTCAGTATTCACATCTAACTTTTCCGGCAATCCATCTACCCCAGCAGCCATACTGGTAAAACCTGTCGTTTCTCCAATCAACGTTACTATTGCCATAACACATAAAATCTTTCGCATTTTTTTACAACTTTTTTCATCTTTCCCATTTCTTTTTCTCCTTAGAATTTTTTGAAGGACATCTCTTTCTCCTTTCCCGCACTACATGTATCAAATTATCCTTCTATATATAGATGTCTTAGGGAAACATTTTATTACAAAAATTTTTATTTTTTATAATTTCTTCACACATTGCCAACATTCTTCAATAATCTTCTTTAATTCATCTAGATTTTCCTGTCCTCGAACATAATACTGGCAATTATTATCATAAAAACATACAATAAAATAGACTCCATCTGTCTCTTCTCGTTTATAGATATCTACCTTTTTCTGATTTATTTCATAATCTTGAATATAATCATAACCTATAAACCCCTCTTTAAAATACGATACTTCTTCGATATATATCCATGTACCTAAAACAATCTCCTTTTTTTCCTCATCATTCCAATACTTCCCAACAACCTCCTTTCTATTCTGAAATTCATTAGCCTCATAAAATTGCCACTCATAGTTTTCTGGCATTTTGATCCCTTCTTCAATTGAAATCCACTCTTTAGCCCATTCTGGTGCATCTTCTTTATTATAAAATATATTGTCTGTTTTATTCGTTATACCATCCAGCCCCTCCGGCGATGTCATCATCTTAACCCCAGAATCATCCCTCTTCATCCAAAAGAAAAACCCCGTCTCCGGATATGCAACCACACGAACCGTATTTCCCACCATCAAAACCATCAACACCAACACCGCCGCCGCGATAATCTTATGCCGGTAAGCAAATTTCACCAGTTTCCTGATCTTCCTGCCACCAACAGCCTTTCCTGCACCGGCCGACTCTGCCTTTTCCGTTTCCGCACCTTCTGGATCCGCCTTTTTCTCTGCTTCTTCCCCCTTCTCCTCCGTCACACACCTTCCATACGCAGCCATTGAATCGCATTCCGTGTCTGCGTTCTGCCTGCATAGAATCCTGCGCGCTTCTGCAATATCCGCCTGACCCACATCCCCCTCTGTCATCTGCTCTGCCGTCTGCACTGCAGCCTTCTCTTCTCTTTGCCCTGCCATTTGCACCACAGTTGCCATTTTCCCCTGCGCAGTTCCCTTCCCCACAGCAACCGCTTCTCCCTGCTCCGTCATCTGCACCGCAGCAACCGCTTCTCCCTGCTCATCCTCCTGCTCCGCAACAGCTTTTCTCCGCGCCGCACGCAACACTACATCCGCATCTTCCACAGGCAACAATTCTTTCCTGTCTGCAATTGCCAGAAACCGCTTCCAGGACTCCTCCACCGGAGGTATCGTTCCCTCTTCCAGCGGTTCCCATCTGTCCAACAGATACAGAATAGATTCCACAGCCTTCTCATCATACTCTTCATCTGATGCATACAGCGTATACCATTCCAGCTCCTTCTTCAGTTTACTTTCCAGTGAATTCCTCTTTATATCTTTCTGCATGCTTTATCCTCCCTGGTCCGGACAAACCGGAGCCATCCTTTATACTCATAGTCAAAAACATTTGTCGATAAATGTATAATCCTAAACGCCTAACTGCCTATCCTCTCTCTTATTTTCTTCCTCAAACGATGCAGACGCACAGTCATGTTGTTTTCCGTTATCCCATATTTTTCTGCCAGTTCCCTGATTGTAATACCGCGCAGATAGAAATCCTTGATCAATTCCCACTCCTCATCCGCAATCACTTTGTGCATTGTCAGTTCGATCTCAATCTTCTCATAATCAATCTCTTCTGCTCCTACATCCTGAACTTCCTCCAGCGATTCCACCGAGTTGCTCTCCATCTTCTTTCGCAGTTCCCTCATCTTATTCCTGGCAGTGACCATAAGCCAGCCCTTCTGCTGCGGATGATTCTGAAAGACTTCTATCCTGTTCAGCGCTGTCAGAAATACGTCATGCGCGATATCCTCTGCCACTGCTTTGTTCCCAACCCTCCGGATCACATACGAATATACATCTTGAAAATACGCATTATATGCTTTATCAATTGCCTCACCTGCACCGGCCATCCTTTCGTCCTCGTTCATCTTTCGTTTACGCTCCCATCCCTTCTCCCAAAGCATTGCTTTCCTGTATTTTTAATCTAACACTATTTTCCACATTAGAGGCCAGAATTTATATTTTCTAAACATCAGACAAATGGATTCATCATTTCTAAATTACTTTCATTGCTCTACATCAGACATCTCCCCATATCTTACCACTCTCTAAAACCACATTGCAATACGATTCATACCGTGGTTATGCGGGTCTTTCCATATTATTTTATTTGCAGGAAACCGGCGCCTAACTCCCTGTCCTCTCCCTTATTTTCTTCCTCAAACGATGTAGCCGCACATTCATGGCATTTTCCGTTATCCCATATTTCTCCGCCAGCTCCCTGATGGTAATTCCACGCAGATAGAAATCTTTGATCAGTTCCCACTCTTCTTCCGCAATCACCTGATTCATCATCAACTCAATCTCAATCTTCTCATAGTCAGCCTCTTCCGCTCCCACATCCTGCACTTCCTCCAGTGACTCCGCCGGATTGTTCTCCATCTTCTTTCTCAGTTCCTTCATCTTATTCCTGGCAGTGACTATAAGCCAGCCTTTCTGCTGCGGATGGTTCTGAAAGACTTCTATCCTGTTCAGCGCCGTCAGAAATACGTCATGCGCGATGTCCTCTGCCACGGTTTTATTCCCAAGCCTCCGAAGTACATATGTGTATACGTCCCGAAAGTACGTATTATACGCTTTTTCGATTACCTTACCTGCACCGGGCATCCTTTCGCTCTCGTTCATCTTTCGTTTTCGCCCCCAACCCTTCTCCCAAAGCATTGCTTTCCTGTATATCTTAATCTACCATTATTTTCCTCATTAGAGGTCAAAATTTATATTTTCTAAATATTGAGCGAAAGAATTCTCTGTCTCTAAATTGCATTCACTGATCTGCATCAAATATCTCCTGCCTGACAGTCCAAGCCTTATAAAACTCTCCATAAACTCGTCCAAATCATTTTAAGACATTTCTTCACTATCTTACCACTCTCTGGAATCACTTTTCAATACGATTCATATTTACATTTCCTGAAAATAGCCTATAATATAGGTAGAAAAAATTTTAAAGGAGCACACCCCATGTATCACATTGACTTTTCCTCACCCTCATCCATATACTTCGCAGGCATCGGCGGCGTCAGCATGAGCGCCCTTGCGGAGCTGCTGGCAGACGCGGGCTTCCAGGTATCCGGCTCGGACCGCGCCCACAGCGCCCTTACCGATGCGCTGGAATCAAAAGGCATCCGGGTATTCTACGGACAGCGCGCCGAGAACCTGGCTGGTCCCATCGACTGTGTCGTCTTCACCGGCGCAATCCGCCCGGACAATCCGGAGTACATCGCCGCCCATGAAAGGAATCTTCCCTGCCTGACCAGAGGCCAGCTCATGGGGCAGATCATGCGCAATTACGACATGCCCATCGGCATCAGCGGCACCCATGGCAAGACCACTACCACATCCATGATCAGCGAGATCCTGCTGCATGCCAACCTTGATCCCACTCTGGCCGTCGGCGGTATCCTGAAGGACATTGACGGCAATATTCGCATCGGCAAATCCGGCTATTTTGTGACGGAAGCCTGCGAATACACCAACAGCTTCCTGGACTTTGCCCCCAGGATAGGCATCATCCTGAACATCAGTGCTGATCATCTGGACTTTTTCAAGGATCTTGCGGACATTCGGCGCTCTTTCCGGAAATACGCAGAGCTGCTGCCTGAAAATGGCTGTCTGATTATCAACGGAGAAATTGAAAACCTCTCCGAAATCACGGATGGTTTATGCGTTTCTGTCGTCACCTTCGGCCACAACTCGGCTTCGGATTACTATCCCTCTGATATTTGTTATGACGGCTTCGGCAATCCCTCCTTTATCCTGCATGGCCCGGAAGGCAAAGAACGCCGTTTCACCCTGCAGGTGCCCGGCGAACACAATATATTCAATGCCATGGCTGCAATCGCGCTGGCTGACAGACTTTCCATTGACGATGCGGTTATCATAGAAGCCCTGAAAGCTTACAGAGGAACCGATAGGCGTTTCGAATACAAAGGCACCGTCGGCGGTGTCACAGTGATTGACGACTATGCCCATCATCCCGAAGAAATCACGGCTACCCTGAAAGCTGCCCGGAATTATCCTCACAGGAAGCTCTGGTGCGTCTTCCAGCCCCATACCTACACCAGAACCAAGGCTTTCCTGAAGGAATTTGCCCGGGCGCTGACCCTGGCAGACAGTGTGGTGCTGGCTGATATCTACGCCGCCAGAGAGACAGATGACTTAGGCGTCAGCTCCGAACTGCTGCAGCACGAAATCCAGGCCCTGGGAAAAGAATGCCATTACTTCCCCACCTTTGATGAAATTGAAAATTTCCTGTTGGAAAATTGCATAAACGGTGATATGTTGATAACCATGGGCGCGGGAGATGTAGTGAAAATCGGGGAAACACTGCTCGGAAATTAGTTATCCACAATATCCACAGACCGGAATCAAAAAATCTTCCTTCCAGCCTGTGGATATTTTTATCTTCCTGTGCCGCGGGACCTCCTGATTTTGTAACTTTATCCACATTTTCCACATTTTCCACATATTTTTCCTGAATCCGGCAGTTCTCAAAGATTCGGGAATTTGACTATTTTATTTTCTTTTGCCTTGTGATATACTTTTTCTACTGAAAAACGCAGTTTCTCAAATCAGGAAAGATGCCGGGAGGTGTATCAAAATGGCGCATTTGACAATTTACAGAGAAACAACTCCTGATTCCACTGTTGTATCCAACATTTTTATCGACGAATATATGAGAGACGCCAATGATGCACAGCTGAAGGTTTATTTCTATCTGCTCCGCATGATGAGCGCCAGGCAGGCTACCAGTGTATCCGATATCGCGGACAAGTTCAACCACACCGAGAAGGATGTGCTGCGTGCCCTGAAATACTGGCAGGGCCTGAAGCTCCTGGATCTGGATTACGACAATGAGAAAAATCTTGTGGGAATCCATATCCGCGACCTGTCCGCAGGCAGAGAGATAAGCTCCGAAGCCAACTCTGGAAGAGCTTCTTCCTTTGTCCCCGCGCCGGCTGTGGCACCGTCCGCTTCCTCCCGGTTTTCCAGGACCGTGTCCTCCGAAACTATGTCGGCGGACGCTGCTCCCCAACCAGCAATGGCTGTGCCTTCCAGGGCTGTGCTCACCGGGGCTGTGACGGCAGACATTGCTCCCCAATCCTCCGGAGCCGTGGCAGAGGACGCTGCTCCCCAGCCTTTTTCGGCTCCGGCACAGGTTTCCGCACCCGCAGGAGATGTTCCTTCTTATAAGAAGCCGTCCTACTCTGCCGACCAGCTGAAAGCGTTCCGGGACAGGGCGGAGACCGCACAGCTTCTGTTCATAGCGGAATCCTACATCGGCAGGCCATTGACGCCGCCTGAGATGAAGACCATTTTATATTTTATAGACGTACTGCATTTTTCCGATGACCTGATTGATTATCTGATACAGTACTGTGTGGACAAGGGTAAAAAAGATTTCAAATACATAGAAAAAGTAGCCGTAAACTGGGCAGAGGAAGGAATTACCACCCCCGCGCAGGCCCAGAAGCAGATCTGCCGCTATGATAAAAATGTCTATACCGTCATGAACGGCCTGGGCAAGAGCGGTTCCCCTACCAGGAAGGAAGTGGAATACATCAACCGCTGGATTAAGGAATACGGCTTTTCCACGGACGTCATTCTGGAAGCCTGCGAGCGCACCGTCCTTGCCACGGACAAGCACCGCTTTGAGTATGCTGAAGGAATCTTAAGCAGCTGGAAGCGCCAGAATGTACACCACAAATCGGATATATCCAGAGTGGACGAAGCCTACCGGCAGCGCCAGAAACCTGCGGCACCGCCGAAACCCGCCAACCGCTTCAACCAGTTCACCCAGAACAGTTACGATTTCGCCGCTCTGGAAGAAGAACTCATCAGCAATTAAAGGAGAAGGGACTTTGCCCTTCAGTGCCGTCGCGCAGCGACTGGATCAGGCAAAGTCGCGAAGGCACACGAGAGGAACTTTCATGAGTTCACTTTCGAATGAAAGTTTCTCTCATAAAGTGTGTGCCGAAGGGACTTTGCCCTTTAGAGCCGTCGCGCAGCGACTAAATTAGGAGGAATATAAGTGGCACTCAGCAATTCGCAGTACAAATCCATTATCAGAGACTATGAACACACCAGGGATGTGAACCGCTCTCTTTCTGCCGCCAGGCAGGAAAAGGTCTATGCGGCTATCCCCGGCTTCCGCGAACTGGCTGAATCTGTCAGCAGCCTGTCTGTGGCCAGCGCCCGGCGTATGCTGGAGGGGGACGAACATGCCCTTGAACAGCTTCATCAGGAACTGGCCTCCATCTCGGACCGCCAGAAACAGCTGCTTAAGGAACACGGCTTTCCTCCTGATTACCTGGCGCCGCTCTACACCTGCCCAGATTGTCAGGATACCGGATATGTTACTGCCAACGACGGTTTGAAAGAAAAATGCCATTGCTTCCGACAGAAGGAAATCCGCATTCTCTACGCCCAGTCCAATATACAGAACATGATTGGCCAGGAGAATTTTTCCACCCTGTCCTACGATTATTACGAAGGCAGCGATTTGAAGCGCTTCGAGGCTGCTGTTAATATAAGCCGGGATTTTATACGGACTTTTGGGGAAGAATATTGTAACCTCTTTTTTTACGGTACCGTTGGAACGGGAAAAAGCTTCCTCTCCGGTTGCATTGCCCAGGAATTGCTCCAGTCAGGCCGCTCCGTGATCTATTTCAGCGCCTCCGGCCTGTTCGACACTCTGGCACGCTATTCCTTTGACTATAAATCCAGGGAGGCTCTGGAGGATTTTTACGAAGATTTCTACAGCTGTGACCTGCTGATCATCGATGACCTGGGTACGGAAATCACCAACAGCTTTGTGACCTCCCGGTTATTTTCCTGCCTGAATGAGCGCTATCTGCGCCGCAAGGCCACTCTGATCTCCACCAATTTAAGCCTGGAGGAACTCCGGGACAGATATTCGGACAGGATATTCTCCAGAATTACCAGCAGCTTTACCCTGTGCAAGCTCACGGGCCCCGATATCCGCATCTTAAAAAAGCGAATGGCAAATGCATCCGCCTTATCAATACAGGAAACCTGACGTGCCAGCAACTCACCTGATGAAGAGAAAGGACAATCCAATGGGTAACCGAGAAGAAAAAAGAAATCTGGAAACCATCCCCGCCGGCGCTCTGGGCATCATCGCGCTGGAAAGCTGCAAGCCTTTATGTGAGAAAATTGACAGGTACCTCGTAAAATGGAGAACGGAAAGGGAAAGCGAACACAAGGACTCCCTCGCTTTCTCCGGCTATCAGCGTGATTCCTATCTCCTGCAGACCAAAGTACCACGCTTTGGTTCCGGAGAAGGAAAGGGAATGATTCTCGAGTCCGTCCGTGGACATGATCTGTACATCCTTGTTGATGTATGTAATTATTCCCTGACCTATTCCCTGTGCGGCCATGAGAACCATATGTCCCCCGATGACCATTATCAGGATTTAAAACGCATCATTTCCGCAGTGGGCGGGAAAGCCCGGCGCATTACAGTCATCATGCCTTTCCTGTACGAGAGCCGCCAGCATAAGCGGACAGCCAGGGAATCTCTGGACTGTGCTCTGGCGCTGCAGGAACTGGTGCAGATGGGCGTGGATAATATTATCACTTTCGACGCCCATGACCCCAGAGTGCAGAATGCCATCCCTCTGCACGGATTCGAAACCGTGCAGCCTGCCTATCAGTTCATCAAGGGACTGCTGCGCAATGTACCGGATCTGGAGCTGGACTCCGACCACATGATGGTCATCAGCCCTGACGAAGGCGGCATGACCCGGGCCATCTATATTGCCAATGTATTGTGTCTGGACATGGGTATGTTCTATAAAAGGCGCGACTACACCCAGGTAGTAAACGGCCGCAACCCCATCATTGCGCATGAATTCCTGGGAACCAGCGTGGAAGGCAAGGATATGATCATCATTGACGATATGATTTCTTCCGGAGACAGCATGCTGGAGGTAGCTGCCGCACTGAAACGGCGCAAAGCACGCAAAATTTTCGTCTTTGCCACCTTCGGCCTGTTCACAGGCGGGCTGGCAAAATTTGACGAGGCCTATGAGAAAGGGCTGATCGACCGGGTACTCACAACCAATCTGGTCTATCAGACACCGGATCTTCTGCAGCGGGAATGGTATATCAACTGCGACATGAGCAAATACATTGCTTATATCATTGATACGCTGAATCATGACTCTTCCATCAGCGACCTGTTGAATCCCAATGAAAGGATTCAGAATGTGGTGGCAAAATACCGGAATCGTCTCCTGTAAACCGGGGCGATCCGACAGTTCTTAAAAGCATCGACGGAGGTAGACAGATGAAAAGTTGGGACAGACGACGGAAAAATATTCTGTTCCTGGGGCTTGTACTTCTGGCTTTTTTGTCCATGCCCTTATATATGAACTATCTGCCTGCATCAGAACGGCTGGGAATCTTCTTTTTAGAGACAGACGGCATCCGGGGGCCTTTCTTACATCTGCCGCTGTTTCTGCACCGCATGGGGCTGGGAATACAGGCATGCTGTAAAATATCCGTCTTCTGTATCAATCTGGCATGTCTTGTAACTTCCTTTTTTTGCTTTACGGAAGTGGCCGGAAATTGTTACGCGGGATTCGCCGGAAGCTTCTGCTACTGCTTTTCCGTGTATTACGTCTATATCAATATGGTGAGAGGTTCTCTGGGAGAAATGACCGCCTTTATCTTCCTGCCCCTTTACGGACTTGGTCTCTGGCAGCTTTATACATGGGCTCCCGACAGAAAGGGCTACTGGAAAAGCGGTATTCTTCTCGGCATGGGACTGACAGGCATCGGGCTCTCCTGTATCCCTGCAGCGTTTATTTTCAGCGGTATTACTCTTCTGGTTGTCCTCCTTCTTGCTCCCAGGACCTTCTGCAGGAGAACTTTCGCTGTCCTTGCCCTCTCTGTCTGCGCGGCGGCGGTGCTGACGGCAGGTCTTACCGTTCCCTATGCGGAAAAAATGCTGTCTGGAAGCCTTTACGCAGATACCGCTGGCGGAAGCAGTTTTGCTGCCAGAGCGCTGCTCCCCTCACAGCTGCTCCTGCCCTTCCACGGAAACAGCAATTATGATTATGAACCACAGGATCACAGCGGGCATATCGGGCTGGGACTCCCTTTCCTGCTTCTCATTATGCTGTGGACTGCCGAAGCATTTCTGGGAAAAAAGAAAAAGGAAGACTCTGTATGGCGGCAAATCTGCTTTATGACAGGATTATGTGTCCTTTCCGCCTTTTTATGCACCACCGCCTTCCCCTGGAGGCTGCTGGCACAGAGCGGCTGGCCTCTCTGGATACTTTCAGAGCATATCGGGTATCCATGGCGTTTCCTGGCGCCTGCAGTCCTGTCCGGCAGCATGGCTGTGGCTCTGTACGGAGGAAGAATCTGGAAAAGAGGGAAAAAAGCCATGGCATTCTTTCTGTTGATTGTGACGGTCTGCAATGTTTTGTCAGGCATCTATCTGATGGACTCCCTGTTGTACACCACGGAGCCGAATCCTTCCTATGAGGCGGCACCCCGTTACCAGGAAGCGGAATTTATCTTCTACATCAGCGAGTAAAGGAACAGCCACTTCCTAAGGAAACAGGCAGTTCCCAAGGCCAAAGGAAGCAGACAATTCCCAGAGAAACAGACAGTTCCCAGAGAAGCAGGCAGTTCCCAAGAAACAGACAATTCCCAGGGAAGCAGACCGTTCCCAGAGAAGCAGGCAGTTCCCAGGGAAGCAGGCAATTCCTGAGAAAATGCGGCGAAACAGGGAGGCATAACGAAAATGACACCGAGAGAAATCCTGAAAAACAGAAAAGTCTGTATTCTGCTGGCGGCAGAGCTGCTGTGCCTTCTGGCTGTCCTGCTGTCCTTCTTCCGGCCGCTGCCCGTGCTCTCCCCTCAGATTGGAGAACCCTTTCACCTGGATGCGGGGACTTACCTCTTAAGGCTCTCCTATAACGCCTCCCTGGAGGAAAACAGCTTTGCCCTGGAAGATGTCGGCTCCGGCACCCGGACTATCCTGTTTGGCGGCGCGGTTCTCAGCACGGGGGAAAATACCGAAGACTGCGAGCTCTGGGTATTAAGGAATACCGACACTGCCGTCGCCACCCTTGCCGCAGGCGAAGACGCGGATTTCGTGCTCCATGAATTCCGTATCACCGGCACCCATGCCGACAGCCGCATCCTTTTGTTTTTACTGCTGACAGTGTCAGGCGCCGTGAACCTGCTTGTCCTGGTGTGGCTTTATGACCAAAAACATCCCATCCCGGCGCAGAAAAAATGCGTCTGGGCCATTCTGTTTCTGGCCTGGCTTTTCTCCAGCCTTCCCTGCATGGTGGATTATAATCTGTGGGGCGATGACTGGGGCTTCCACCTTCTCAGAGTGGAAGGATTGATCAGCGGGCTTGCGGACGGCCAGTTCCCGGTACGGATTCAGGGAAACTGGCTGCGGGGCTATGGCTATGCGGTGTCCGTTTTTTACAGCGATCTGTTCCTTGTCATTCCCATGCTCTTTCGCCTGATCGGCTTCCCGGTAGCCACGTCCTGGAATCTGTTTCTGGCTGTCATCAATGGCGCCACCCTTCTGATCGCCTGGCAGTGCTTCAGGAGATGTTTCCGCAATGAGACCGCCGGGGCGGCAGCGGCAGTGCTTTATACCCTGAGCGCTTACCGCCTGTACAATCTCTATTCCAGAGCCGCCATGGGAGAGGTAATTGCCATGGCTTTTCTGCCATTGATTTTCTATGGATTCTACCGAATCTTTACGGAAGACTGTAACAGCCCGGATTATCCCGGCATCTGGCGGGTTCCGGCTCTTGGATTGACAGGAGTAATACAGTCTCATGTAATCACCTGCGAAATGCTGGCTGTCTGCATTGCCATCCTGTGCCTTGTACTGATCCGGAAGGTAGTGCAAAAGCGGCGTTTTCTGGAATTGTGCAAGGCTGCCGGGATGACATTGCTTTTGAATCTGTGGTATCTGCTTCCCTTTGCGGATTATATGCTGACAGGGAAATTCAATGTAGGCCACGCCGAAACCATGACCATTAAATCCGCCCACGACTGGGCGGTCTGGCCCACCCACAGCCTGTTCCTGTTCTACGGCGGCGGCACCCGGGGCAATATCAGTGTCGGCATGAACTGGACCGGTACCTACTCTGTCGGAGCCGCTTTGCTTGCGGCATGTCTGATCTGGGCATACCTGGAATTTACGGGAGATATGCGAAGCAGCCGTTTCCGGTGGAAGCATCTGGGAAGGCTGATGTTTAGTTTCACGGTCTTCTTCCTGCTGATTATCACCCGGTATTTCCCCTGGGACAGGCTCCAGGCTCTGGGCGGAATCGTGGAAACTCTGATCCTAAGCCTGCAGTTTCCCTACCGTTTTCTGTCGCTGGCATGTCTGACAGCGGCTGTGCTGGCAGGCCTTATTCTGATGTACACAAAGGAGAATACCCCTTCCCTTTTCCGTTTCCTTACAGCGCTGTTGCTGGGAATCGCCCTGTTTTTCAGTTCCTACCAGCTGAACCAGCTGATGGTCACTCACGGCCTTGCAAGGGTATATAACAAGCAATCCATGGGAAGTATCTATGTAAGCAACGGGGAATACCTGCCCTATGAGGCGGACATCTCCCTGATGCAGCCGGATGTGGTGACTGCGGATGAAAATACACAGGTGGAATCCTATGAGAAGGGGCAGTATACCCTGCGGACCACCGTCAGCGTAACCAACATCGGTGAAGAAGGCTATGTGGAGCTGCCGCTCCTCTACTATAAAGGCTATGATGCAAAGGTGAAGGAAACCGGTCAGCACCTTCGTGTAACGGAAGGAAACAACAGTGTCGTGCGCGTGGAAATACCGGAAGGGCTGTCCGGAACGATACAGGTATGGTTCCATGAGCCATGGTACTGGCGGACCGCGGAACTGGTAAGCGCCCTGGCTGTCCTGTACATGGCAGCCGTACGGATGCACCCCATTCGGAAGCGCTCACTCGTTATACATTGACTTTGGCGGCGTGTTTCAAATCAAGTTGACAGATGTTTGTTCTGGAAAAGGTTTGGATCCTGCACAAACGCTATGTATTTGAAACGTGCAGCCAACATAAACTGCCAACCGGATTAGGATACTTTTGAAACACGCCACTTTGGCAAATGTTTCTGGCTTTGAGTACAGATTCTGCGTATATTACAGCGTTCACGAAGCGGTTCCTGTAATATGTTTAGGAAAAAGCCCGGAAATACAATAAAAATTGCTGCAAACTTGTAGCGGTTATTTGTAGACACATCCTTAAGACACAGAACCGGAAACAGGGAGGAACCTTATGAAATATCCCAGGTCCAAAAGAGTTTTCCATATCTGCATTTTCATGGAACTACTTCTGCTGTTATTATGCACGGCAATCGCCCTCTTCCGTGAAAATAAAGTATACACCCTCCGTTCAACCGATTTCGTCAGGGAAGACGGAGCCATAAACAGCGTTCCCATTGTGCTGCCCCGCGGCGTCTACCGGGTGACCCTGGAATATACCTGCGAGGGCACCATGCGGCATTTCTGCACGGTAGAGAGCCCCGATGACCCGGAGGGGCTCCTGTGCAGCGGAGAACATCTCAGCGATACCCAGGGAATCACGGATTTTGACCTTTGGGTAAAAGGGGGCGGCGCCACTGTCCTGGTGCATATACTGTGCGGTGAAGGTCCGCTTTCTGTCCAGGGGCTTTCCATCTGTCAGACAAGCCGGGATATGAGCAGAATGATCTGCATGCTTCTGGCTTTGTTTCTACTGGCGGACGGCTTTTACCTCTACCGGCTGCGGGGACAGGAATCCGGAATAACCACAGCCCGAAGCATATCTTTGTTTAAAGGCACCCGCTCCGGCACCGGCAGACCTGATTCCGGAGTGCCCGGCAAAAAATCTTCCGCAGATACAACCGCCATGAATGAGTTGTCCGGCGAGCAAAAAAGTACGGAAAAACGTATGATTTTCTGGGGGCTGTGCGCAATTATTGCCTGCAGCAGCATTCCGCTTCTTGTCCGCTCAATTTATCCCGGATCGGATATTACCTATCACCTGCTTCGCATCGGCAATATCAAGGACGGGCTCCTGGACGGCCAGTTTCCTGTGCGCATCGATCCGTCCTGGCTGTACGGGCATGGTTACGCCTCTTCCGTGTGCTACGGGGATATTTTTCTCTACCTTCCCGCAGTTCTCCGGATTCTGGGCTTTACCCTCCAGGAAAGCTATGTCTGCTTTCTTTTTCTGCTCAACGTGGTCACCTGCCTGATCTCCTATTACAGCTTCAGGCGCGTATTTCAGGACAGAAAAGCCGGCCTGCTGTGCAGCGCAGCCTATACGCTGTCCGTCTACAGACTGTTTAAAATGTACAGCTGGGGGGCCCTTGGAGAGGCCCAGAGCATGGTCTTCCTGCCCCTGATTTTCTGTGCGGTATACCTTATATTTACCGGAGATCCAAAAGACAGGACGTACGGACGCCTGTGGATTCCGCTGGGACTGGGTTTCGCCGGTATTATTCAATGCCATATACTGACAGTGGAGCTCTGCGTCCTTTTTCTGGCAGCTGCGTGTCTGGTATTGTGGAAACGCCTGTGCCGTCCGGGAACGCTTCTTGTGTTTGTGAAAGGCGTACTGTGGACAACCGCCCTCAGCGCCTGGTTTGTGATTCCCTTTCTGGACTATTATTTCAATGTGGATATGACAATCCACCATGTCTCCGCACGCACAATCCAGGAAGCGGGCCTGTATCCTGCCAATCTTCTGTTTGCCTTTTTTCTCAGAGGATCCTCAAGAGATTTTATGACATCCGGAATGCGGGATATGGAAGCCCTGGGAATCGGCCTGCCGCTGAGCGCTGCCGCCATGCTCCTTCTGTTCCTCTGGTTCTTCGGATATATGAAACAAAAGTCAGGGCTGATTTCCGCCGCAAAGCTGACAGTGATTTTAGCCTGTTTATCCATGCTTATGAGCCTTTCCTGCTTTCCCTGGACCAGAATCCAGTTCTTGAACGGCATAACGGAAAAACTGGTTTCAAGCATTCAGTACCCGAACCGCTTTCTGATGATGGGCACTTTGCTGCTCACTTTCATTCTGGGGGTATGCATCGTGATTGTGAAGGGTGCCTTCGGCGAAAAAGCCCTTTTTGGAACCATGGCTGCATTTTACGCATTAATACTGGTAACTGCGTTTTTCTACCAGAGCAGCATCGTCCGGGACGGAGGAGCTCTGGTTCTGTATGATGAAAAAGGATTGGGGACCGGATATCTGTCCGGAGCGGAGTACCTGCGTTACGGAATCCAGCAGTCGGATCTGTTTTTTCACGCTCCTCTGCCGGGAGACGACATAGAGATACTGGAATATGAGAAAACCGGACTGGAAGTAAACCTCCTTCTGAAAAACAGCGGAAATGACAGTTATGTAGAAGTGCCTCTGCAGCATTATAAAGGATATACTGCCCTGTCAGCCGACGGAGAAGAGCTGAAGCTGGAAGACGGAACCCATTGCGATATCAGGGTTCTCATACCGGCCGGGTTTGAAGGAGAACTGACCGTACGCTTCCATCCGCCCTGGTACTGGCGTATGGGAGAGCTGATTTCCCTGCTGTCACTGTTGGGGATCATCGCCTTTTCCCTGCACGGAAAATTCCCGGGCAGCCGTCTGTCCCATGATACACGGATACCGTGCCGATCCCAGGCACAATAGACTGCAGACCGCCATGATTTACAGTGCTGCCCTCGTGAAAGTACCTGGCTGGCGCTCTAAAAGTCACTGCTTAAGGCAGTGACTTAGTCGGGTTGCGCTGCAAATTTATACTGCACGCCGGTTAAATTTGCAGTACAACTCGACTGCAGACCGCCAGCCAGGTACTTTTCCAGGGACGCCACTGTAAATCCTGGCGGTCTGCAGTATAACCAGTGTGCAGTATAAATTGCACCCCCGAAAAAGCAGGAAACTATGTCATACTGCAGAGAAGCGGATAACTGCACGAAACAGTTTGCAAAACAGGGAAAACGAAAACGCAGCAAAAGGGAGGGCGGCTTTAGACAGCCGTTTCCTCCTGCCGTCCCGCCTCATACACCACCTGTCCGTCAATGATGGTATAAAGCGTCCTGGTAAAGACCTCCATGGGGTTCCCGGTGAAGATTGCGATATCCGCATCCTTCCCCACCTCCAGGCTGCCCACCCGGTCCGCCACTCCGCAGATCATGGCCGGATGCAGCGTGATTGCTTTGTATCCCTCTTCCAGATCCAATCCGGACTTTACAGCCAGTCCTGCGCACAGAGGCAGCGATTGAATCAGGGATACCGGATGGTCCGTGGTAATAGCAGTCATGACCCCTGCCTGATTCAGGACACCCACCGTCTTGAATGCCATATTCTGTACTTCAATCTTATTCCGGCTGGCAAGATCCGGTCCTACAATGGCAGGAAATCCCTCCTGTGCCAGTTCTTTTGCTATCATATGCCCCTCTGAGCAGTGATCCAGGGTCATCTTCAGATGAAATTCCTTCGCTATCCGGATGGCGGTAAAGATATCGTCCACCCGGTGCACATGGGCCTTCAGCGGAATCTCCCGGCGAAGTACCGGAAGCCAGCATTCCAGACGAAAGTCTTCTTCAAAGGCCTCTCCGTTATCTGCAGCCTTTTTCTTCTTCTCCGCATACCTGACCGCTTTTGTCAGTTCCTCTCTCAGCATGGCGGCAATTGCCATTCTGGTGGAAGGGCTCTTACTCTGGCCGGAATAATTGACCTTCGGATTCTCACCAAAGGCTACCTTCATGGCTGCCGGAGCTTTGACGATCAGATCGTCCACACGCCTTCCCCTGGTTTTCAGAAAAGCAAACTGCCCGCCCACCACGTTGGAACTGCCGGGACCGATCATGGCGGAAGTAATTCCAGCCCGGACCGCATCGTCAAAAGCCGCGTCCATGGTATTGATGGCATCCACCGCCCGCAGGTAAGGGGTGACTGGATCCACGGTTTCGTTGCAGTCGTCCCCTTCCATGCCCTTTTTCTCTTCTGTGATTCCCATATGGCAATGGGCTTCTATGATCCCCGGCATGATCAGCCCGTCCCGGACCTCTATCACACGTTCCCGAGGCGCGGGGTGAACTGCTGTCTTCTCACGCCTTCCTATTTCCGCTATTTTCCCGTCTATTATGCGGATGCATCCGTCCCGGATATCCTCGCCTGCCATTGTTTTCACGTGTCCGCCCACAATATACATGTCATCCCGCTCCTGTTTTATACTCAAGACCGCCGGAATTTACGGTGCGCGTATATGGCTGGCAGTCTTTGTTGTAGTTTACTGGAAGTTTGCATATATAGCCTGTCAAATGCCTGAAGCAGCATAAGGAAGTGTCTACAAATAA
>DKVC01000103.1 GCA_002490995.1 Lachnospiraceae bacterium UBA7188 | reverse complement strand
TTCATCGACAATATTTTCCGTTTTACACAGGCAGGAAGTGAGGTTTCGGCTCTGCTGGGACGTATGCCTTCCGCAGTTGGTTATCAGCCCACGCTGCAGACGGAGATGGGCGCCCTTCAGGAGAGGATTACTTCCACGAAGAGCGGTTCCATCACTTCCGTACAGGCAGTATACGTGCCTGCGGACGACCTGACCGACCCGGCGCCGGCAACTACATTTGCACATCTGGACGCCACCACCACATTGTCCCGTTCCATCGTGGAGCTGGGTATCTATCCGGCAGTGGATCCGCTTGAGTCCTCTTCCCGTATTCTGGATCCCAGGATCGTGGGCGAGGAGCATTACCAGACAGCCCGTGGAGTACAGGAGATTCTGCAGCGCTATAAAGAACTGCAGGACATCATCGCCATTTTGGGTATGGACGAATTGTCTGAAGAAGACAAATTGGTAGTATCACGTGCCCGTAAAGTGCAGAGATTCCTGTCACAGCCTTTCTTCGTTGCGGGACAGTTTACTGGACTGGAAGGAAAATATGTACCCAT
This sequence comes from Lachnospiraceae bacterium UBA7188, assembly GCA_002490995.1. Taxonomy (GTDB): domain Bacteria; phylum Bacillota; class Clostridia; order Lachnospirales; family Lachnospiraceae; genus Acetatifactor. The sequence goes on along the minus strand of DKVC01000103.1, from coordinate 12,626 downwards.
CAACGAGACCATCCGCGGTTTTAAGGAGATTCTGGAAGGTAAGCATGACGACATCCCCGAAAGCTATTTCCTGAACGCCGGCAGCATCGACGATGTAGTAGCCAGAATGTAATTTATGGGGCGGATGCGGAACTATAAAACAGCATCCGCCCGCCCGGTACCCCAGAGGATTCAGGGACGCATCACTTCGCGGCCGTGAATTCTCTGCCGTGCCCTGGGTATCGGAAGGGCGGATGCGGAACTTTAATTAAGAAAGGATAATTATGGCAGACAAGAATGAATTTCTTCTGCGTATTATCACGCCTGACAGGGTTTTCTATGAGAACCAGGTGGACATGGTGGAGTTTAATACCACAGAAGGCGAGATAGGCGTGCTGCCGGGCCATATTCCGATGACGGTGATTGTAAAGCCGGGCATCCTGCATATCAGTGAGCCGGAAGGCGGGAAGAAAGCAGCCCTGCATGCCGGGTTTGCCGAGATTCTGCCGGAGGGTGTGACCATTCTGGCGGAAACCGTTGAGTGGCCCGGAGAAATTGACGAGGAGCGTGCAAAATCCGCCAGGGAGCGTGCAGAGAAGCGCCTGAGCGGCAAGGCGCCCAATACGGACATCGCCAAGGCGGAGACTGCTCTGCTGAGGGCAATGGCACGTATCGAGGTATTGAAGCAGTAGGGAAGTGTCTACAAAGGGAATTTTGAATGTTTCCGGTAACAATTAGATGAAAACGCGCATATGCTGTTAAAAAACAGAGAGAAAAACGTATGGAATTTCATTCTAAGCTGTTGCAGCCGTTGCCGGAAAATGAGGCAAGGGGCTGGAAAGGGCCCCTTCCTTTTTATATGACGTATCCGGGCTATCTGGGTCCGGACAGAGAAAGGGAACTGATACAGGATTTGGAGTACCTGCAGCAGATGTATCCCAACGATGTGAAACGCTATCAGAAAAGGATAGTGGATATTTTGGATAAGGCGGACTATGAAGGCAGCATGATTTATGACGAATATCCGGACAGATACAGCCTGCTTGCCATGGTAAAATCAATCTGCAGGATTTTGGAGAAGGAAGAAGAACAGGCGCCGGCAGAGGAGATGATACAGGTGCTGCTGTTCAACGAAGTATATAAGCGCCGTCACGGAGGGCGAAGGGGGAATTTCTATTTATTGCAATAAAGCTTTGGAAGGTACTTTTTTGGCGCCGCATCCGTTATTTGCAGATGCATCCCTGGGTAATGTTGGAAAAATTCTGCTTTGCAGTTTCTTCTCGTGCGGGACAATGCGGCGAACCGGAATGGAAAAGGTTTGAAGACAGAGACAGAATATATGGATGAACTGAGAGAACTCTTCCGGCAGATGCTGGATCAGAATTTAATACAGATTGTACTGAGCAATACGAGAGATGCCGCAAGGGCAGAGAAAATAAAGGTGCGCCCCGTGCTGATCAGAGGGGAGCTTTCTTTTCAGGAGACACTTTATCGGGAGAATAAGGTATTTCATTCCAACCATACGAAAACGGAAATGCAGGAGCGTCTGGCAGAGTATATGGAGAACTGCTTCCGCCAGGCACAGATTGGCAATGGCACAAAAGAAGCCACAGTGCTGGTGAGTAAAAAAGGAAAGATTACCATAAAATACAGAAACCGAAGGAATACGGAAGAACAGAAGAAAGAGACCGCCGACCTGTCCCACAACCGCGCAAAGCAGTACATCCTGCGGGAGGGGCAGCCGGTGGATTTTCTGGTGGAACTGGGTGTTCAGACCCGGGACGGGCGGATTGTCAGGGCGAAATATGACAAATTCCGCCAGATTAACCGATATCTGGAATTTATCAGGGATATTTTGGACAGGCTTCCCTCCGGCCGGACAATCCGCATCGTGGATTTCGGCTGCGGAAAGTCTTATTTGACGTTTGCCATGTATTATTATCTGCACCGGCTGGAAGGCAGGGATATCCAGGTGACGGGGCTGGATTTGAAGGCGGATGTGATAAGGCACTGCAGTGAGCTGGCAGAGAAGCTTCATTATGACGGGCTGGAGTTCCGGGAGGGGGACATCAGCAGCTACAGCGGGGAGGACAGTGTGGATATGGTGGTCTCCCTTCACGCCTGCGACAAGGCTACGGATTATGCCCTGGAAAAGGCGGTGAAATGGGGGGCATCCGTTATCCTGGCAGTTCCGTGCTGCCAGCATGAGCTGAATGGGCAGATTCGATGCGACATGCTGCAGCCCGTGCTGAAATACGGAGTGATCAGGGAGCGTATGGCGGCATTGATTACGGATGCCCTGCGTGCAAATCTGCTGGAGGAGAGTGGTTACGATACGCAGATACTGGAGTTTATCGATATGGAGCACACGCCTAAGAATCTGATGATACGCGGGGTTAAGAGGGCAGGGATGCGCCCCAGGTCAGGTGTGTACGGCGAAGAGATGCGTCTGGCGTCTGAGAGGCTGCTGGAATTTCTGCAGGTAAATCCCACTTTGAAGGAGCTGCTATGAAAAAAAGCATTCTCAAATTATTTGTTTTTTTCATTGTTTTTTTGCTTGCGCTGGTGATTGTCGGCAGGTTCATGAACAGGGGGCATGACAACCTGACCATGGAGATGGCGCCTGCCAGCCTTCCGCTGGTGACCATGGTGCTGGAAGGAAGGGAATATAACCAGCTTCACGGGTATCTGGCGGATACGGACATTGCTTTTCAGAGGGAATCCGTAACCGTTCTGGGAGAAGGGCGGGACACAGGCTTTGTGGTAGATACTTACGGGGAATCCGTGGAAAGGGTTTCCATTGAGGTGCGGAGTGCGGACGGTTCAAGGCTGATTGAAAACAGGGATATCGGGGAGCTGCAGATTGAGACAGGGAGGATTAGCGGCACCATTACCCTGAAGGATCTGATCGAACGGGATACGGATTATGCCCTGAAAATCATACTGGGCCTGTCTGACGGAAGAGAGGTCTCTTACTATACCCGGGTGCGTTGGAGCAGCGATCTGTATACAAAGGAAAAGCTGGATTTCTGCAGGGACTTCCATGAGAAGCTCTATGACAGGGAGGCTGCCAGAGAACTGACCAAGTATCTGGAAACCAATTCCAGACTGGAGGATAACAGTTCTTTCCACAAGGTAAATATCCACAGCAGTTTCCGCCAGATTACCTGGGGAGACCTGGAGGTGCAGGAAGCGAAAGCCCCCGGCGTCAGGCTCACCGAAATCTCTTCTCAGACGGCTTCCCTGCTTTTGGATTACATTGTTTCCACTTCGGAAGGGAAAAATACGGTTTATTATAATGTGGAAGAATATTATCGGGTCCGCTATACCGCTGACAGAATGTACCTGCTGGATTACGAACGTACCATGTCCCAGATACCTGCCGTGGAGCAGCTCTGTGCAAATGATAAGATATTGCTGGGAATCACGGGGACGGATGTGCAGATGACAGAGAGCGAAGACGGAAACATAATCGTATTTGAGACAGAGGGAAGGCTGTTCAGCTACAATGTGACTACCAATAAGCTGACTGTTATTTTCAGCTTTTATGATGAGGGCAACGCGGACGACCGCACCATGTACAGCCAGCACGGAATTCGGATTCTGGATGTGGACGAGGGCGGAAATGTACAGTTTGCCGTTTACGGCTATATGAACAGGGGCAGGCATGAAGGGGAGGTGGGAATCCAGCTCTACACCCACAACAGTTCGCAGAATACCATAGAGGAGCTTCTCTACATTCCTTACGACAGGACTTATTCGGTGCTGGAAGCCGAGATGAGCCGGCTTTTATATCTGAACAGGGAACAGAAGCTGTATTTCGTGATGAACAACGGTGTATATGGGATAGACCTGGCAGGCAGGACTTATTCCAGGATGCTTGAAATCATTCAGGATGAGGGGCTTCAGGTTTCGGAGGATCGGAGGATTGCGGTATGGCCGGAAGGTGAGGATGTATATCACAGCAGGCTGCTGGAAATCCGAAATCTGGGAAATGACACCCGCAAGACCATATCCGTGGAAGACGGAGAGGTGATCAGGCCGCTGGGCTTTATGCAGGAAGATATCATATATGGCGTGGCATATGCCGCGGATGTGGTTAAGGAGAACTCCGGCAGTGTCTTTTTTCCCATGTATAAAATCTGTATCTGCAATGCCGCCGGTGAACTGCTGAAAGAATACAGGCAGGCGGATATTTATGTGACGGAATGTATCGTGGAAGGCAACCAGATTACTCTGGATCGGGTGAGACGTCTGGAGTCAGGGGAATATCAGGAGACGGAGCAGGAACATATCACCAATAATACGGAGTATGAAGCGGGGGAAAATGTTATCGTGGCTGTGGATACAGAGCGATACCAGCGCTATGTGGAAATTCAGCTCCGCAAGAGCATAGACAGCAGGACGGTTCAGATTCTTACGCCCATGGAAGTGGTATTTGAGGGCGGAAGAAGGATACAGCTCCCGGATGAGGAGGAGAATGACGCCTATTACGTATTCGGGCCATATGGTGTGGAAGGGATTTTCATATCTCCCGCAAGGGCGGTGAACCTGGCCAATGCGGTTGCAGGGACTGTGGTGGACAGAAACGGGGAGCGTGTCTGGGCGAGAGGAGTCAGGGCGGCAAGGAACCAGATTATGGCAATTCAGGAAGCCGCGGTGACGGAAGAGAAGGGGGCGCTGGCGGTGTGCCTGGACACGATGCTGGAATATGAAGGCATCAGCAGGGATACCCAGCTTCTGTTGGACAGAGGGGAGGATGTGATACAGATTCTGGAGCAGAATCTGATGGATGCCACTGTGCTTGACCTGAAAGGCTGCGGCCTGGATACCGTGCTCTATTATGTAAATATGGACATACCGGTCCTTGCGCTCCTGGAGGACGGCTCTGCGGTGCTGCTGGTGGGATTTAACGAATACAATACAGGCATACTGAATCCCCTGACAGGGACAATCGAAAAAATGGGAATGAATGATTCGGCAGAGTGGTTTGCAGAAAATGGCAACCAGTTTATTACGTACAGGAGAGCCGGATAGGGAATACTGTTTGAGACGCGGTATGAGGCGTTTGTTTCCTTTTATGGAAGGACAGGGCAAAATATAGTATAGTATGCCGGAAAATGGTATTAAGCAGAAACGGGACGGATGCGGTACTGGAATAGGAGGTAGCGGATGTGAAGGCTGAGAAAATACCCTTATTGCTGGGAATCATATTAATTATCCTGCTGGCTTTTCTGATCGTATGGCAGGCAGATGTGCTGGGAGTATCAGCCGCCAGGCTGGAACAGGATGCCAGGGAGAATCAGGAGATCGGGAACAACTGGGAAATGGCGCAGGCGGTCAACGATGACATGTGTGCCATGCTTTTCTATGACGAGGAGAAGGACGACTGCGCCTATTCGATTTATCTGAGCAGAGAAGGCTTTTCCTTTGGCTATTTTTTCCGGCAGGGCGGATTTGACCCTTATATGGCAGAAAGTGTGAAGGGGATTGTATTTGAGGACAAAGGGATTGCGCTTCTTTCCCTGAATGAGGACGGCGTGTGCAGGATTGTGGTGGATAACGACACAGGGAAGAAGGTCATCAGTGTGGACCCGGAAAAGCCCTTTGCCGTAGTGCTTCCGGTGGATTGCAGTGAAATCACAATGTATGATGCCCAGGAGAACGTTGTAACGCTTTACGATACTTACACAGGGATCTGACCGGCAGGGGAAAGCCGGTCTTTCACAGTAAACCGGCTTTCAATATTCTGGCGCGAATCTGCCGGCCTACAAGCAGCGCAATGGCAAGCTTGACCACATCCACAGGAATATAGGGAAGCACTCCTGCCGCCAGAGCCTGGTAAAAAGTATAGGAAGCCAGATAAGCCAGCCAGATTGTCCCGAACAGGTAGCAGACGGCAGTGCCAAGCACCATTCCGAGGATTTCCATGATAAGATTGTTTCCCCACTTATCCACAAAGAAACCGCAGATCAGAGCCATAAAAATATAACCGATGATATATCCGCCCGTGGGTCCCAGGAGCTTGCCGGCGCCGCCTGTAAATCCCGTGAATACCGGAAGCCCTGTCAGCCCCAGGAGGATGTAGGCCAGGACGCTGAAGGTTCCCAGCTTCATGCCCAGCACGGAGGTCACGAAATAGAGCGCCAGCATTCCCAGGGAAATGGGAACCGGGCTTATGGGGATATTCAGCGATAACGGACCCAGCAGGCAGAAGACGGCGGTCATCAGGCCGGCAAGGGTGATTTGTTTCAGGGTCAGCAGTGGTTTTTGTGTTTCAGGTGCTGTTACAGTGGTATTTGTCATATTTGTTTTCCTCTCTCTTTCTGTATGTATACTTGTCTTGAATATATACTGCGCATCGGCTATACTCAAGACCGCCAGCCAGGTGCTTTCCCGGGGACACTGCTGTTAATCCTGGCGGTTTACGGCATAAAATGTTAACCATGGAATAACAGAGGTTTATATTTAAAGTATATATGCTGCAGATTAAAATGTCAACCATAAAATTAAAAAGGTTTACTATTTTTGGCGATAAAAAAGTTTCCTTACAGCATATTTCATGTTATAATAAGGTCATTCAGGGCAGAAAACACGAGGATGCTTTGACGATACGCGGGTAGGAAGGGGCAGCCGCTTCCTGATGCCCGCAGATGCCCGGACAGAGGAGATGAAGGAAGATGGAAAACATGGAAAAGGATAAAATCATTTTGACAGGAGACCGGCCGACAGGAAGGCTTCATGTGGGGCACTATATAGGCTCGCTGCTTCGGCGGGTGGAGCTGCAGGATTCTGGGGAATATAAGAAGACATTCATCATGATTGCCGATGCCCAGGCCCTTACGGACAATATCGAGAATCCTGAGAAAGTAAGGCAGAATATTATTGAGGTGGCGCTGGATTATATTTCCTGCGGGCTGGATCCGGAAAAATCCACTCTGCTTATCCAGTCCCAGATTCCGGAGCTGTGTGAGCTGACATTCTATTACATGGATCTTGTTACCGTCGCCAGACTGCAGAGGAACCCTACTGTTAAGAGCGAGATACAGATGCGTGATTTTGAGTCCAGTATCCCGGTGGGCTTTTTCACGTATCCCATCAGCCAGGCGGCAGATATCACGGCATTTAAGGCGACCACTGTCCCTGTGGGGGACGATCAGCTGCCCATGATCGAACAGACCAGGGAGATTGTGCATAAATTTAATACGGTGTACGCGCCGGTTCTGGTGGAGCCTGCTGCGCTTCTGCAGGAAAATGAGGCCCGCAGGAGACTTCCGGGTACCGACGGCAAGGCGAAAATGAGCAAATCCCTGGGAAATTGTATCTATCTGGCGGACACGGCGGACGAAGTGCGGACCAAAATCATGAGCATGTACACGGATCCGCTGCATCTGCAGGTCAGCGACCCGGGACATCTGGAGGGAAATACCGTATTTATCTATCTGGACGCTTTCTGCCGGCAGGAGCATTTCGGCAGGTATCTGCCCGATTATGCGAACCTGGATGAGCTGAAGGCCCATTACCAGAGAGGCGGTCTGGGAGATGTGAAAGTAAAGCGGTTCCTGATCAATATCATGCAGGAAATCCTGGAACCCATCCGTAACCGGAGGAAGGAACTGGAGAAGGATATTCCCGCCATTTATGAAATCCTGAAAAAGGGCAGCGAGGAAGCCCGTGAGACAGCGGCACAGACCCTGACGGAGGTCAAGAGCGCCATGCGGATCAATTATTTCGACGATGCGGAACTGATACGTGCCCAAAGCGAAAAGTACGAGGGTTAAGCACGGAAAACAGAGGTTGCTTATGAAAGACAGAGAGAAAGACAGAGCCAATACGAAGCTTCATCTGGTGAAGGACCCGAACCCGGATGAGAAGTTCGGTTCGAAGCAGGATGCCCCGGAGGAAAAGAAGAGCGGGAGACTGCGTCTGAGAGAAATGATGGAACTGGAAGAGGAGGATGACATTTGGGAGGACGATGAGGACGAGGAAAAGGAACGTCCGTGGATGATCGTTTTGACCTTCCTGGGGCTTGCGGTGCTGGCAGCCATTATCTGCGCTGTTCTGTGGTATTTTACACATCCCGGGAAAACTGAGGAGGGCGGGCAGAACGGAAACTCAAATGTATCCGGGGCGCTGGATCCGGGAGAAGGCTTTGCCGGAGGACAGCCGGGTGATGAGGGAAATCCGGCATCAGGACAGACGCAGGGAAACGGAGAAGATGCTGCGTCCGGGCAGACCGGGGGAGGCGCGGGGAATGACGCTTCGCGACAGCCGGATGCGGGAGATGAAGGGAATGATTCTTCGCGACAGCCGGATGCGGGAGGCGAAGGGAATGATTCTTCGCGACAGCCGGGTGCGGGAGGCGAAGGGAATGATTCTTCGCAGCAGACGGGGACGGGAGAAGCCGGATATGATGCGGAAGAACCGCAGGGAAACCGGGAAGAATCACCGAATCAGGGAACGGAGATGTCAGAGCCGGCGGAAATTCCCGGGGGACAGGAACAGGAACCGATATCGGGAACTGCAGGCATGAAATTTGCGGAGCGGCAGGAATCCGTCACGCCCAAGGATGTAGTCAATCTGCGTTCTGCACCCACTACGGCAGATGAAGAGAATATTGTAGTACAGTGCCGAAACGGGGAAATTCTGACAAGAACAGGCATGAATGATGATACGGGCTGGTCGCGGATTGACTATGACAGCCAGACGCTCTATGCGGTAACCCAGTACCTGACGACAGACCTGGACTACAAGCCCCCGGTGCAGGCATCCAATCCGAACAGAGTGAGTACCGCCAGCGGAAGAGTCGTTGTCTTTACGGATTGTGATGACTGGATTTCGCCCAAGGAATATGTCAATCTCCGGACGGAACCCAGCACGGATGAAGGGAATGACACTGTCAGCTGCCGGCTGGAATACGGGCAAAAGGCCCACCGCACCGGATACAGTACGGATTCAGGCTGGTCCAGAGTGGAGTATGACGGCAAGGTGCTGTATGTGGTTACCAGTCTGGTCTACGTGGTGGAGCCTGACTAGAAATCGGGGCTTTCCGCTGCTTTTGCATAGTTTTTTCTCTCCGGTAAATACTAAGAAAAAAGATAACCGGAGGGAATATATGAATCAGAAATTGGGTAGATCAAGCATAAAACTGGAGCAGCCGGTCTATATTTTAAACAGTGCCAGCATTGTGGGAACCAAGGAAGGAGAGGGCCCCCTGGGACTGCTGTTTGACAAAGTGGGGGAAGACGATATGTTCGGCGGCAAAGCCTGGGAGGAGGCCGAGAGTACACTTCAGAAAGAAGCGGTGGGAATGGCGCTGGAGAAAGCGGGCTTGACTCCGGAGGATATCTCTTTTCTATTTGCAGGTGATTTGCTGGGGCAGTCCATGGCTACTTCCTTTGGCGTATCTTCCTATCAGATTCCGCTGTTGGGGATGTACGGCGCCTGTTCTACCTGCGGGGAGGCTTTGACGTTGGGCGCCATGAGCATTGCAGGAGGTTTTGCGGAAAGAGTCGTCTGCGTTACTTCCAGCCATTTTGCCAGTGCGGAGAAGGAATTCCGTTTTCCGCTGGATTACGGAAATCAGCGTCCCCTTTCTGCCAGCTGGACAGTGACGGGCAGCGGCGCTTTTGTGCTGGGGCAGGACAAATTCTGCAGCAGCGGGAAAGCCCGGGCGCAGATTACGGGAATGACAGTGGGAAAGATTGTGGATTACGGGCTGAAGGACTCCATGAACATGGGAGCCTGCATGGCGCCTGCAGCGGCTTCTACCCTGGAACAGCATTTTACGGATTTTGCGGAGCAGCCGGAGGAGTTCGATAAAATTATCACGGGCGACCTGGGAAAGGTGGGGCAGCGGGTATTGATTGATTTGCTCAGAGAGAAGGGATATGATATTTCGGAGCAGCATATGGACTGCGGGCTGGAAATCTATGACGGAGAATCCCAGGATACCCATGCCGGAGGAAGCGGCTGCGGCTGCAGCGCCGTGACCCTTTCCGCCTATATTTTAAAGCAGCTTCAGGAAGAAAACTGGAAGAAGGTGCTCTTTATGCCCACCGGAGCGCTGCTGAGCAAGACCAGCTTCAATGAGGGCATGAGCGTCCCGGGGATTGCACATGCGGTGGTGATAGAGACGGTTTCCTGATGATACCTACGGTTTCCTGATGATTCCTGCGGATTCATAAAGATTTCACAAAGAATACAGTCCGTTTTTCTTTTAAATTAAAAATGGTTGTAGTATAATATAGAAAAATGTTTTGAGCCGTGAGTATGGAATGGGTATAGGGAGCTATACTCGTGCCTGCATTCATTTGCTGCTTTCTGCCCTGGTTTTGCGGAAGCGATCATTCGTTATACATGAACATTGGCAAATGATATTGAGCGCGGGTATCTATTGCAGCGGCAGGGTTTCCGGACAGAGGGAATCCTGCGGCTGCAGCAGCTGCTGATACATAAAAAATGAAGAAAGAGGTAGAAAAATGGCAAGTTGGAGCGAGAAATTAAATCAGATGACACAGAAAACGATTTCCAAGAGCAAAGAGATGGCAGGCGTGGCCAAACTCAATCTGGAGATCAGCACACTGAATCAGAATATAAAAAACATTCAGAATGAAGTGGGTGCCTATGTTCTGGAGAACGGGCTGCTGCTGGACGATGCTTCCGTGTCGGAGTGGGCTGCGAAGGTGGCTTCCCTGAAAGCGGACATTGAGGCAAACACCGAGAAAATCCATGATCTGAAGAATGTAAGCATCTGTCCGGGCTGCGGCGCAGAGGTGGCTAAGACAAGCAAATTCTGCGACAAATGCGGCACTGCGATTGTGATTAAGGTTTCTGAGCCTGTGGAGCCGGATGAAGTGGTAGTGGATACGAGTTACAGCGATGCCGGGCAGGAGAAGGAAGAGAGCGGGGCTGCCTGCTGTGCGGAGGCTGCGGAAAAGAACGCTGAAGAGTCCGAAGCCGGGAATGCCGGAACAGCCGGAGAGAAGGAAAGCACATACGGACGCACGACACATGAGGCTTAGGAACTGTCGGGAAATAATTGCTGCAGTTTCCTTCTGATTACAGGGTTTACGAACCTGTAATGTGATCAGACAAAAGTTTGGAATAAAAATCGCGGGAACAGAATAATGCAATGGAGGCGGACATTTTGCGGAAAATGGAATTTAAAATGGAAAGGACAGGACTGCTGAAGGCGGGAGATAAGGTTACGATAACGGAAGGCGTCCTTCCCAGCAATTACTATTATGTGATAGATCCGTCTCTCGCCATGTCCGCCAATATTCCCTTCCGGTATCGATTAAAGAGCAGGGAAGGCGTGGTCACGGACGTGATAGAGAATGCCAGAGGATTTTATGTAACGGCTGAATTTGATGAGCCGGAAGTGGATATGGCCTGAGACGATGCCCTCACGGGTACAAAAAGCGGCGGAATTTCAGGACAGAAACAGAGAGAAAAGAGGAAGAAGATATGTTAAAGAAGATTTCGACAGACAAGGCTCCGGCGGCAATCGGGCCTTATTCCCAGGGAATTATAGTAAACGGAATGCTGTTCGCATCAGGACAGATTCCCATCAACCCGGCCACCGGCAATGTGGAGGGAGACGATATCACCGCCCAGGCGGAACTGGTAATGAAGAATGTGGGCGCTCTGCTTGCGGAGGCGGGAACCGATTATACGAAGGTGTTTAAGACCACCTGTTTCCTTGCGGATATGAACGATTTCGGGGCATTCAATGAGGTTTATGCCAGGTATTTTACCGAGAAGCCTGCCAGAAGCTGTGTGGCGGTGAAGACTCTGCCGAAGAATGTGCTGTGTGAAGTCGAGGTTATGGCTGAGGTATGAGCAAAGACAATATCGTGCTGACAGGCATGCCGGGCGCGGGCAAGAGCACTGTGGGCGTAGTGCTGGCGAAGCGGCTGGGATACCGCTTTGTGGATTCCGACCTGGTGATTCAGGAGCAATACGGGAAGCTGCTCCACGAGCTTATCGAGGAGCACGGTGTGGAAGGCTTCTGGAAGATTGAAAATGATGTGAATGCATCCCTGAACCGGCACAGGAGCGTCATTGCCACAGGCGGAAGCGTTATTTACGGCAGGGAAGCCATGGAGCACCTGCGGGAGATCGGTACGGTGGTCTATCTGAAGCTTCCCTACGGGGAAGTGGTTGAACGGCTGGGCGATCTGAATGCCAGGGGCGTGACACTGAGGGAAGGGCAGACGCTGCGGGATCTCTATGAGGAGCGGATTCCCCTTTATGAAAAATATGCCCACATGGTGATCGACTGCCATGAGAAGCTGCTTCGGGAGATTGTACAGGAAGCGGCGGCTGCCTTTTGAAGCCATTATTGTAACATTAAATGAAAGCGGGGCTTTCAGAAATCAGGGTCTCTCAGAGGCGGGTTGATTTCTGGAAGCCTTATTTTATACTCACGTTCAAAAACATTTGCCAACCTGAATGTATAACGAGTGAGCGCTCGCATAGTACAAAACAAAAAGGTGGTAAATGAATGCGCTCACGAGTATATACTGCATGCCGTGGACTGCAAATTCTGGCGGTCTTGCAGGATGCATTACATAATTCACGGATTTTGGCGGATACTAAGGAAATGGCTACAAATAACATGTGCAGATTCCTGGATAATTTCG
>DKVC01000069.1 GCA_002490995.1 Lachnospiraceae bacterium UBA7188 | reverse complement strand
TTTTCACCACCTATCAGAATCAGTATATCAAATAACTGGTAAAAAATAAAGCATATGATTAAAAAAGTTCTTGACATCAATCAAATGATTGATATAATTAGATTATAAAGCAAATGCTTTAAAAAGTCAAATATAAATTTCAGAAAGGAGAAAACATGAAACTGAAACTCGACACAAGGAAAATCTACCTTGCAATGGCTGAAAAGGGCCTCACGGTCACGGAGATTGCCAGACAGGGCGGCGTAAGTCAGCAGGCCGTATCCAATGCCCTGAACGGGAACCGGGTAGGCAAGGTGAAGGTAGTTCCGGCGATCTGCCAGGCACTGGGATTTTCTGCCAAAGAAATTGTTATCATTGAGGATTAGTTGCACCGGTGCAACAGGAAGGAGGAAGAATGGCGAAGCTTACGCCGATGAAAGCTATCCGGCAGAAATGCCTGGAATGCAGTTGCGGGCAGATTAAGGAAGTCCGGCTCTGTCCTGTTAAAACATGTACTCTTTACGAGTACAGAATGGGACATAGGCCGACAGGCGGAGAAGATACCGCCGAAGATGATTCAGAGTGAAAAACCTTAGTTGCAAGGGGGTTTTTCGGCAGGGGAAGGAGAAAACAATGGATAGATACAGAATCAAGTACTGGTGCGAGGACGGATCCGAAGGATACATTGGCTTTGACAGCCTGGAGATGGCAGTGGGATTCTATGAGAGCATGGAAGGCGAAGGCCCGGCGGAGCTTCAGCAGTACATTGAAGAAAGGCATTGCTATGAAGCCATTATTTACCCGGAGTTTGAGTACTGACAGGGAAGGAGGTGCCTATGGACGTTATCAAGGCAATTGAGAGTTATTCGTACTACCACAGCATGACAGGCCAGAACCGGGAGGAATGGGGAGCCTGGCGCGTCCAGGCCGTGAAGGAGTGGATGCTTGATGAGTCAATTTTAGGGAAAGGAGAAGAAGCAGATGGCGAAAAAGCAGATAGTGACCGCAAAGGATGTCATGGCGGTGCTGCAGGTGTCAGAAAGCAAGGCCTACGCCGTGATCAGACAGCTGAACAGCGAACTGAAAGAGCAGGGCTACATAGTAATCCCGGGCAAAGTGCCAACAGCCTATTTTGAGAAGAAGTGCTTCGGGGTGAAAGTCAATGCCGAGTAAGGAGGAACTGCTGCGGAGCATTCAGCCAGGCATGAAACTGGAGCGGGCGTTCTTCCTGAAAGTGTATGGCTATGAGATAAGCTTCCCAGGATTCCGGGAGACGGCCATTAAGGCCCTAGAAGATGCTGGATGCAGTATGGCATGGGATTATTACATAGCTGCGGTTGCCGGATATAATTACGGCCACCAACAGCAGCTAAAGGAGGTTGGCAAGTTGTATCTGGAAGAATGCAACAAAGAATGGAAAAAGAAAGTGAAAGAAGGTGAGGAAAAACGGAGACAGGAAGAGATAGAGCTGCTGAAGAGGAAAAAGCAATTATTGAGGAGGAAGAGGCAGCTATTGACCGAAGAATAGAAGAACTGCAGGTCGGAAGCAAAAAGCATTCTACAGTATACGATAAAGGGGAGTTCCGTCCGGTAAAGCAGAAGAAAGCCATATCCTACATAGAATCAGATGCTTTAATGAAAGCAGACTTACCGCCGATTGTCAACCTGGTGGAGGGAATGCTGACAAAAGGGCTTGGCGGGCTGTCTGCAAAGTCCAAACTTGGGAAAAGCTGGCTTGCCCTGCAGCTTTCGGTAGACCTGGCATGTGGCACGGACTTCCTTGGGTTCTCAACGAAAAAGTGTGGCGTGCTTTATATAGATCTTGAAAACACGCCTTCACTGACACAGGACAGGCTCCGCCAGATACTGGACGGCAGGGACGCGCCGAAGAACCTTTATTTTGCCCATGACTATAATCTGATGGGGGAAGGGTTCGAGGATGATTTAACGGAATTCCTGAAAACACATCCGGACGTGAAATTTGTCGTAATCGATGTTTTCCAGAAGGTAAAGCGCGGAAAGCAGCAGAACCAGACCGACTATGAGGCGGATTATGAAATTCTGACAGTGCTTAAAAATATTGCAGATAAGTTCGATGGATGCATCATGCCGATCTACCATGACAGGAAGGCAGTTGACCCTACAGACCCATTCAGCAACCTTTTGGGCTCTACAGCCATTATAGGCGTCAGTGATTTTGTATGGATGCTTTTCAAGGAGAACCGTGAGGACAAGGAAGCAACCCTTGCAGTAACGGGAAGGACGATACAGGATGCCAGTTTCAAATTGAAGCGTGAAGGTGTCAAGTGGGTGAACCTGGGGAATGCTGCTGCCGTGGAAGAAACCAGGAGGCGACAGGAATACGCAAGGGATCCTGTGGTGAACACGATCAAGAAGCTGTTAAGCCAGAATAATGGCAAATGGAAGGGGCGGGTAAAGGAGATTATAGAAAGCAGCCAGTATTTTAAAGGATGCCGGATATATGGGAGCGCACAGAAAGTAGGCCAAATAATCAGGAACCGGATAGCTGACCTGCAGGAGTATGATCAGATTTATCATTCTGAATTAACTAAAGGAACTGGCGGTTCACTTCATGTTTTTGAAACGGAAAACCCTACATTTAAAAATTGGTCTTAAACTAAAAATAAACGTTTCTTTTATTTCTTTCATTTCCATATGTAATAAAAGAAATGAAAGAAACGATGTTTCAGACAGTTTAGGAGAAAGGAGAAACGATGAAAAGAAAACTGTACTTAGTCGATTATGAGGAGAACGGGCAGGACAAGTACAAGCCCATGGAGCTGACGGGGATCGGCTGCCTTACTGACAGTGAGATAGTCCAGCTCATCCACTTCTACATAGGGAGAAACAACCGGCTGTCCAGTGTCGCAGAATTCGAAACAGACTTATCACTGCATGAATTTGACAGGGCCTGCAATCTGCCGAGTGTGATAAACATCCCCCACAGGGTGCTGTATGTGGATATGGAAGAGATAAATGAGATGAGAAGGATAAGGGAGAAGATGCTGTGCAAATGAACGGAGGGTTGCAGGATTCATCGAAACAAAATGAAAATGCCCCCAGATAGCGCCAACTATCAAGGGGCCAGCACAGCCGGAGCCGTACACAACAGGTACATAATACCACGGATTCCCGGCAGAAAGGAAGAGGTAATTTTATGATAGAGCACAAAATTTTTATGGAGTTGGAAGAAATCCACTACAAATATGAGCGGCTGACGTCTCTGATTGGCATCCTGCATCAGTTCATTGCAGAACAGGTTAACATTATCGGAGCGCCGGAACACAGCCTGAATGATGCTCTGTATGAGATTGAGTTGGAGATGGATGCGAACAATGATCGGCTGAAAGAGCTTTTCCAGAAGAAAGGCGGTGCCGCATGACCAGATACCCGAACTTGTTAGAATTGCGTAAGTATCATCCTTATGGTGAGCCTGCCATATGTGACCATGCAGGGATTGAGCCGGAACTGCTGCAGGCAGTACTGGAAGACGGGGAGCCGCTCCTGCCGGAAGAGATCAGGGGAGCAGCAGGGCTGTACGGAGTCCCCCGCGGGCTTCTGGAATGCCGGAGGGTCACTATGCTGGATATGGGAAGATGGAGGCACCGGAAGCTGGTTGCCAAGGTTGATGGCCTGTATGTAACGCTCAAGCGCATGGCGAGGGAGGGCAACCAGGAAGCAGGGAAGTACCTGGAGTGGGCTGCTCCGGAGCACCGGAGGTTTATGAGGGCAGCATACAGAAATAAGCTTTCATATGGCCATTACCTGGGGACTAAGGAGCAACTATCTCAGTACATCCGCTTTGCGGCGCCCAGGCCTAAGCGGCGGGGACTTAGGAGGCAGCAGGGCTAAAAAGTTGCAGAAGCCGCAACCTTGAAAACAAACTTAAAGGTCGCAGAAAGTTGCAACCTTGAAAACGAAACGAAAACAACCAAGGTTGCAACCTTTTCAGGAAGGAGGTGTTGCGGTTGGTAAGGATAAGGGTATCCTATGAACGGCCGGAGGAGCTGAAAGAGGTGCTATACAGGCTGGGCAGGGACGTGAAGAAGGTCAGGGCACCCAGCGGCCAGAAGCCCGGGCGGTTCCGCAGGGCTTACATAGACATCGAAAATCTGGCTTGCACATGTGCCGGCAGGATGGTATAATAGGGGCAGTGGAAAACGGAATACAGGAAGTACCCCGGATCCGGCCTGCGGGCCGTCCGGAAGCCTGAACGGCGCGGGAAAGGATAATCCCAAAACGGATGATCCTTTCCCGCGCTTTTGTTTTCTGCAAATACAGTCCACTGGACGTAAAACAGGAGAAAAAACATGGATAACACGAATCAGAACGCAGACCCGGCAACCGGACAGGAAACAGGGGAAAGGCTTTTTACACAGGAGCAGGTGAACACTATCGTACAGGATAGGATCGCAAAGGAGAAGGCAAAGTATGAGAAACAGATCGCGGACATGAAGGCGGAGGTGAGCCAGCGCGAGAAGCGGCTGGAAGCCAGGGAGAAACTGACGGAAAAGGGTCTTCCTGCCGAACTGGCCGATCTGGTACGGCTTGATGATGATAAGGCGTTTAATACTTCTCTGGAACTGTTGGAGCGGACATATAAGCAGAGCCACCAGGACCCCTCAGAAAAGGGAACTGCTGCCAGGCATAGCTACATACCTAAAGGCGGCAAGGCGGCAGATTACGACCCGGTCAGGGAGGCAATGGGGCTTGATTGAACAGGAGGATCATATAGAGCATGGCAATTAATTTAGTCACAAAGTTTTTACCTTATGTGGATGAGATATTCACAAAGGAAAGCAGGAAATCCCTGCTGACAAACAATGATTTTGACTGGACAGGGGCGCACACGGTCAAGATATATAAGGTCAGCACTTCCGGGATGAACGATTACAACAGGAACCCGGCAACGGGCTTTACCGGATCACGCTATGGGGAGATAAAGGATCTGGATGCAACAACGGAGGAATTCACCCTTACAAAGGACCGGTCCTTTACCTTTGCGATCGACAAGCTGGACACAGATGAGACGGAGCAGCAGGTTGCAGCGGCATCCGCCCTTTCCCGGCAGCAGCGGCAGGTGGTCATACCGGAGGTGGACACTTACACATATGGCGTTATGTGCGGGAAGGCAGGGTATAAGCCCGCCGCAAAAGCGCTTACCAGCACAAATATCTATTCGGAGATTATAGCGGCAAACAATGCCCTGGACAATGCGGACGTGCCGGAAACGGACCGTGTGCTTGTGGTCATTCCGGATGTATATGTGCTGATGAAAAAGTGCAAGGATATTATCATGGAGACTGACATCGGAAATGACCTGCGGCTGAAAGGCGTGATTTCTAACCTGGATGGTGCGATGGTGGTCAAGGTGCCGGCGGCCAGGCTCCCGAAGGGGTTCGGCTTCATGCTCGCACATCCGTGCGCAACGGTGGCACCTACAAAACTGGAAGATTATAAAATCCATGAGGATCCGCCTGGAATCAGCGGTTCCCTGGTGGAGGGGCGTATCTGCTACGATGCCTTTGTGTTGGATAACAAGGCGAAAGCGATCTATTATCAGGCACAGGCAGCTGGATCGGACACGCCAGAGCAGGAAGAATAATCCTAACATCTGATAAATGTCCCGGGCTTTCCCTGGCGGATTGCCTGGGGCATTTCCATATACAGGGGGTGTGCCATGCGGGAGCAGAACCATGAGGGATACCATGACCCTACGGCCTGTATGGCTGTCAGGAATGTGATGAGGGGGCAGGCCGGGGCTGTCCTGACATACAGAATAAGGGAAGCTGTTGAATCTGCAGGAGGTGCCAGGCGTGACAAACGAGGAACTTGTTATCAGGATAAAGGCGGGCGCTGACGTGCCGGAGAACATGCTGCAGCTATGGGAGCAGACAAGGGCTTTCATCCATACGGTGGCCCTGCATTACCAGGGGTATGCAGACCTGGAAGACCTGGAGCAGGAAGGGTACCTTGCGCTCTATGATGCGGTGGACGGGTTCAGGCAGGAGGGAGGGCGTACATTCATTTCGTATGCTTCCTTCTGGATGCGGAAGCGGATGAAGCGCTACATAGATAACTGCTGCTGCCCTGTCCGGATTCCCGGCCACGAACGAAAGCGGATCAGCGAGTACAGGAAGATGGAGAACGCTTTTCTGGTATACCGAGGAAGGAAGCCCACAGAGTGGGAAATTACCTATAACCTGGATCTGGATGAACAGCAGCGCAGGGACCTGGAATCTGCAATGATGCTGTCGCAGGCCGGTAGCCTGGACAGCCCCATATCTGACGAAGAGGGAAGTGCAACCGTGGGCGATATGGTACCCTGTGATGCCGATATAGAAGCATCCGTGTTGGAAGAGATCGGGGAACGGCAGCTTTCGGCAGCGCTGCAGGAGGCTGTAAAGGCGCTTCCGGAAACCCTGGCGGAACTGATCCGGATGCGGTACCGGGAGGGACGGACGGTCAGGGAGACCGGGGAGGCTCTGGGGATGACGGTAAGCCGTGTCAGGAGCATGGAGTTTAAGGCACTCCAGGAGCTGAGGTGGGGCAACAGCATGAAAGCATTCCTTCCGGAAGAACTGGAAGCCCAGGCATACCGCCACAACGGGGTGCAGGAATTCAACAGGACATGGGAAAGCTCCACGGAGCGGGTGGCCATGAAGCTGTTGGAAAAGCGGTACTAAAACGGTACTAAAAAATCATGCAAAGGGAAAAACGGAAAGAAATAAAAGCAGAAAAGCCAGTAAAATCAATTGTAAACATGGGGAAAATGAGGTAAAATAGTATTCAGCATTTGTAACATACATTGGCATCACCCTCCTTTCGTAGGTCTGGAGGGTTGCCCCTCCGAAAAGGAGGGTAAAGCCGCCTGTGGCTCTATGGCTTCCCAACGGGAAATTCCTTATGGAAAAAGTATAGCATACAATAGTGGGAAATGCAATGTTTATTTCCGGCTGAAAAAAGGAGCAGGAGACGCCTCCGATATACCAGAAGGCGTTATGGAGTCATTGGAGGAGATGGGCTGGAAACAGGGAGGTACCATTGGGCAGAATTAGCAGGGCAAACCTGAAAAAAACGATATATTACTTAAAAAGAAACGGCTTAAAGAGAACCTGGTATGCGGTCAGGGAACGGCTGGATGAAAAAAAGCAGCTCCCTTATCTCTGGACGCCGCCTTCGGAGACAGAACTGGAGAACCAGCGCAGGCAGTGGGAAGAAAAAGGTTTTTCGACTGTGTTCAGCATCCTTGTGCCTGCATATCGGACAAAGCCGGAATATCTGAAGGAACTGATCGAATCACTGTTAAGCCAGACCTATCCCAAATGGGAGCTGATTCTGGCGGATGCCACGGAGGATGACAGCGTAGAGTGTGTGGTGCGAAGTATACTGGATTCCGGGGCTTCGGAAGCGGATGGAACTGTAATTGGCGGTGGTATTTTGACGGGGACCGTTTTAGATAGAGGCAATGACAACACCATCGGCGGAAATATTCCGGAGCACCCTGACCCCCGGATTCGTTACATCCGCCTGCAGCAGAATGCCGGGATCGCAGAAAATACCAACCAGGCGCTTACCTTTGCCACCGGAGATTACGTGGGACTGCTGGACCATGACGATGTGTTGACGGAAAATGCCCTGTATGAAATGGCAGCGGCAATTGAAGAGGGACGGCAGCAGGGATGTATGCCGAAAATGCTTTATTCGGACGAAGATAAGTGCAACGGCGACAGGACGGAGTATTATGAGCCGAACTTTAAGGAGGATTTTAATCTGGACCTGCTGCTGAGCAATAATTATATCTGCCATTTTCTTGTGATGGACAGGGCATTGATAAAGAGGCTGAAATTCCGGCGTGAATTCGAGGGGGCGCAGGACTATGACCTGGTGCTCCGGGCGGTGGCGGAATCAGGGCTGGCGGCCAGGCCGGATGCAGAGAAATCCATCATACACATCCCCAAAGTGCTCTATCACTGGAGGTGCCACCCCGGTTCTACCGCAGAAAATCCCAGGAGCAAGCTGCATGCCTATGAAGCCGGGCGCCGTGCCATACAGGATTTTGCAGACAGGGCCGGATGGCGGGCAAAGGCGGCGGACACTGCGCATGTAGGTTTCTATTTGCTGCAATACGAAGGTTCGCTCTTTGACAGCAGACCGGATGTGGGGGCTGTCGGCGGCTGTGTGGCAGGCAGAAGGCGTGGGGCGGGAAACAGCAGCCTGGCGGGGAAGAAAGTCCTGAAGGGGAGCGGAACAATGAAAGGGAACCCCATGCCAGGAGGCGGATTTAAACATTCTGTGCATATAATTGGAGGCAGAATGGCAGAGGATGGCACTGTATATTATGAAAATCTGCCGATCAATTACAGCGGCTATCTGCACCGGGCAATTTTGCTCCAGGATGCTTTTGCCGTGGACATCCGTAATATCTGTGTACGCCCTGAATGCCGGGAACTGTTCCGGAAGGTAATCGGAGTCCCATATCAGGCTCTGCCCGGGACAGATTTTTTTGATGCGTCTGTTTTGCCGGAGGATTGTGATATCCGCAGAGTCAGTCTGGAGTTCGGCAGAGTCATGCGGGAGGCCGGGTATCGGATTATTTATGCTTACGACCAAAAACAGTTGTCAACGAAAATGTATGGCGAGTGAGCGTTGTTGCTGAATGCGCTCACGAGTATTCACGATAAGCCCTTTCGCTTCTTCCAGCGCTGCCGCTGGCTCATAGTAGTCATGCAGCGCCCTTTTTCGGTTCTCATCCAGTTCGGCGTTCCGGTTCTTCAGGCTTGCCACCATGTGATAATGAAGTTATCTGGAAATACTGGTGGTCGTTCATGCTTTCTCCTCCATACATTGTGCTGTCGGAGCTGTTCCGGGCATAAGGCCTCAAGGCTTTTGCCAGTGGGGACGATTTCCGGGATGTTCGTGTGTTTCTTTTTTTGCTGCTTTTTCCGATTGGGATCATTTCGCCGGGAAATACGCCGGAAACATTTCGGGGCTGTCGGAAAATAACAGCATTCCCACAAGATGTATTGTGGACAAATGCCATTTCCCGACAGCTCCGATATTCTTTTCTCTGGATTTCATTCTGCTTGTCTGATCTAAGCGTTACGTTCCCTGGTAACGTAACATCTGTTTCTGGGACTTGTTCATTCCCTGCCCCGGTTCTGCTGATTTCCGTTGGGAATCACCGCTCTTTTTTATATTCCCGGTTTTTGTTATGGATTGAAAATGCGGCAGTATTACTTTATAATGTAAATAAAAGGAAAGCAACAGACAGGAGGCTGTAGGAGAGTGCGGTATATCGGAAACAACAGACAGGAAAACAATGGACGGGAAGCTGTAAAAGGGAACCGGACAGACGGACAGGCGTTCAACCCCTTTCTTCCCGGGTGCGAGTATATTCCTGACGGAGAACCCCGGCTGTTTGACGGCAGGGTCTATCTCTACGGTTCCCATGACCGCTTCGGCGCGCCGTTTTTCTGCGTCAACGATTATGTCTGCTGGTCTGCTCCTGCGGCTGATTTGAGCAATTGGCGTTATGAGGGAATCATATACCGCAAAATACAGGATCCGGGAAATAAACTTGGATTGCGCCTCTTATTTGCGCCGGATGTGGTGCAGGGCAGGGACGGGCGTTATTATCTCTATTATGCCTTTGACTTTATGGGCGTCATGGGAGTGGCAGTGTGCGATACACCATGTGGAAAATTTCAATTTTACGGCCATATCCGGTATCCGGACGGAAAGGTCTGGGGACGCAGGAAGGGGGATGCCTTTCCCTTTGATCCGGGGGTACTGGTGGACGATGACGGCAGGGTTTATCTCTATTCCGGGTTCTATTACCGGGTTCCGGCCGTTGTCACGGGCGGCAAGAGACTACAGTATGACGGGGGCTGTGTCTTGGAGCTGGAGCAGGACATGGTGACAATCAAAACACCTCAGAAGCTGCTGTTTCCCAAAAGCGGTATCGGCGCCTTTGAAAATCACGAGTTCTTTGAGGCAAGCTCTATCCGGAAATTTGAGGGAAAATATTATTTTGTCTATTCCTCCAGGCACAACCACGAGCTTTGTTATGCGGTAAGTGATTCTCCGACAGAAGGCTTTATCTACGGAGGAACCCTGGTGAGCAATGGCGATGTTTTTTGGGAGGAAACCGAAGACGGCGGAGGGCAAAATCGGGGAGCCGGAAAGTCCGGGAGAAAAAGCGGCGGAGCGCAAAATCAGGTAGCCGGAAAATTGCGCAGAAAAGGCAGATGTAATGGCGGAAGCAAAATCGTTTCCCGGCCGCATAATTATATGGGGAACAACCATGGCGGAATGCTCGCCCTGAACGGGGAATACTACATTTTCTATCACCGCCATACCAACCGAAGCTCCTATTCCCGCCAGGCCTGCGCAGAAAAGCTGGCCCGGAATCCGGACGGAAGCTTCCGTCAGGCGGAAATCACCAGCTGCGGCTTAAACGGCGCTCCCCTTGTGGGGAAAGGGTATTATGAAGCGCGGATTGCCTGCAATCTCTGGGCAAAGGAGGGAACCGGGCGCTATGACGGCCTGAATCCGGGATGGCGGCTGAAGGGGCATCCTTATTTTACCCAGGACGGGGCGGAGGGAAACCCACGTGCCAGACAGTACATTGCAAATATGAGAGACGGGGCAACGGCAGGCTTCAAATATTTCCGATTTGAAAATTTGAAGCATATCAGGGTAAGGCTTCGGGGAAAAGCGGGAGGCAGTCTGTGGGTTTACGCCGATGAAGCCGGAAAGCAGACAGTGGCCCGGATTCCGGTGAAAAGCAGTGGGCGTGCCTGGAGGATTTTTTCCGCGGAAGCCCGGGCGGCGGAGGGAATCGGCGCATTGTATTTTGTGTATCAGGGACAGGGAGCCGTTGACTTTCTGGATTTTGTCCTGGAATAGAGGTGCGGTGGAGCGGCAAAAGAATGCGTTCACGACTATAGTTCGGAGAAAGGAGCGGAAAGGGATGAATCCATACTTTGAGGGATTGAAGGTTGCAGCAGTTGTTATCGGCATTATTGTCCTGTCAGCTGCCGCCGGCTTTTTGACCAGGGCAGTCAGTAATAACAGGAAAGGAAAAAAGAGAAAGAAGCTTTTTACTGCAGGCGCAGCGATTGTGACTGTGCTTAGCCTGGCTGTCACCGCGGGGCTCTCCTACGCAGCAGGCACTTTCTCCAACTCTATGGATATGATGATGTCCCTTTGGGGGCCAGGGGAGGAAAACGGAAATCAGGAAGACTGGAAAGCCCTCTCCATGGAAATCGCAGAAGAGGGAATGGTACTGATGAAGAACGAGGGAAATGCGCTGCCGCTTTCCCGGGGAGAAAAGGTGAATCTCCTGGGGTATGCCGCCTATCATCCCTACTTAAGCGGCACCGGTACGGGCATTGTGAAATCCGGGAATCCGGTGGGGGTCCTTCCGGCCCTGGAGGCGGCAGGCCTGGAGGTGAATCCCGTTCCCGGGCAGTCCGGCATCTATGGCGACTGGGAGAAAGAACTGGGTGGAGCAGGGCGCATTGGCTTTATACCGGCCGACTTTTCAGGGAAGGAAGTGCCTGTTGAGAAGTATACGGGAGAAGCCTCCTTCGAACGGATGCAGGAATATTCCGGCACGGCAGTCATTGTCATCGGAAGGAACGGCGCGGAGGGAAAGGATCTGCCTTATGGAGAAGATTCCGATTACCTGAAGCCGGACCCGGATGAAGAGGTGCTTCTGGCATCAGCCAGGGAACATTTCGAGAAAGTGATTGTGGTGATCAACAGCGCCAATGCTATGGAACTGGGATGGATAGACAAGTATGAAACGGATGCCGTGCTGTGGGCGGGGCTGCCGGGAGCTTACGGCTTCACGGCTCTGGGAAAGATTCTGACAGGAGAGATCAATCCTTCAGGCAGATTGCCGGACACCTGGGTATATCATCAAGGCAGCAATCCGGCCAGTGAGAATTTCGGCGTCCAGGAGGCAGACAATGCGGACGGGAGATTTTACCTGGATTATGTGGAAGGCATCTATGTGGGGTATAAATGGTACGAAACCGCTTATGCGGAAGGAGCCGTGATTACCAATACCAAAACGGGTGAGACATTCGATTATAACGATTATGATTCTGTAGTCGCATTTCCCTTTGGTTACGGACTGTCCTACACAACCTTTTCCCAGAAAATTTCCGGAGGAACGCTGACAGAAGGGACGCCGCCGGCTCTCGAAAGCAGTCAGGCAGAAAGGACACAGCCGGATTCCGGGAATGGCCAGGCAGAAGGGATGCAGCCGGATTCCGGGAATGGCCAGGCAGAAGGGATGCAGCCGGATTCCGGGAGTGGCCAGGCAGAAGGGACACAGCCCGATTCCGAGAGGGGCCAGGCGGAAGGGATGCGGCCGGATTCCGGGAGTGGTCAGGCGGAAGGGATGCAGCCGGATTCCGAAAGCGGTCAGGCAGAAGGGACGCAGTCCGATTCAAGGAGTGCCGGAGCCGAAGGGATACAGCTGGATCCGCGGGGAAGCTATACCCTGGAGGTAACCGTCACAAATACCGGAACCATGCCCGGCAAGACTGTCGCGCAGCTCTACGCCGAAGTTCCCTACACCGAATATGACAGGGCGCATCTGGTGGAAAAATCTGCCGTTTCCCTGGCTGCCTACGGCAAGACGAAGCTTCTGCAGCCGGGGGAATCGGAGATTGTGACTTTGGAATTTTCCATGGAGGAGCTTGCCTCCTATGACAGCAGCTGCGGTAATCCGGACGGGAGCAGGGGGGCTTATCTGCTGGATGAGGGAGAATATGGCTTTTCCCTCCGAGCCGATGCTCACAATGTCTATGAAAGCATAACGGCCCGGCTTCCGGAACCATATTTCTTTTCCGGGGAGAATAAGCGCAGTTCGGATGTGCAGGCTCCGGAAAACCGGTTCGGACAGGCCGCCCGGGGAGATTACCTTTCCCGGCAGGACGGCTTTGCAAACTATGCCTCCGCCATGGGAGCCGTCCGTTCCGTGATTGAGAACCCGGATTATCTGGAGAAGGACAACGATTATGATGCCGCCTGTGACCAGGCAGTTGACAGAGCCTTTCAGGAAGGGAGGGACTATGGGGCGCCGGGCACTCTTACGATACAGGAGATGGCCGGGCTGGATTATGATGATCCGAAATGGGACGCCCTGATTGCCCAGATGAGCCTGGAGGATCTGATGGCCCTCACCGGCAATACCATGTATGCTTCCCCGGCGGTAACTTCCATTGCCAAGGTTCGTACCAATGATGTGGACGGTCCACTGGGGGTATCCAGTATGTTTACCCAGAGCCTGGATTCCGTGGGATTTCCCTGTGTGCCCCTGCTGGCGGCTGCCTTTCGGGAAGACCTGGCCTGTGAAATGGGCGGCTGTGTAGCGGAGCAGGCCGATTTCAACCGGGTTACCGCCTGGTATGCTCCCGGTATCAACATGCACCGTTTTTTCTATGGGGGAAGGAATTTCGAATATTATTCCGAGGATGCGCTTCTTTCCGCCAGGACGGCTGCCGCGGAGATATCCGGGGCCAGGGAAAGAGGGCTGACGGTTTATTTGAAGCATTTCGTGCTCAACGATATGGAACAGAACCGGGCAAAGCTTCATACTTACTGCAATGAGCAGGCGCTTCGGGAAATCTATCTGAAACCTGCGGAATACGGGGTAAAGTACGGAAAGGCAACTGGCGTCATGAGCAGCATGAATTACATCGGAGATATCTACGCCGGAGGGCATGCCGGGCTGCTGACGGATGTGCTTCGGGGAGAGTGGGGCTTCCGGGGCTGCGTTCTGACGGATATGGACCAGGCCGGGGAAAACCGAAGCTTCTGGCGGACCATTCGGGCTGGAGTGGATGTGTGGTTAGGATTTCAGAACACGAAAATGGAGCCTTCCTCGGATGCGGATATCTATTATCTGCAGCGGGCAGCCCACAACCACCTTTACACATGGGTCAACGGCAACACCCATGAGATTACTGTGCTGAACTGGAAACCGTACTTTTATATCCTGTGTGCGGAATTCGGCCTTCTGGCACTTTCCGGTGCGGCTGCTATAGTGATACGGTACAGAAGGAAGCCCTGAGACGGGAGCAGACGGATTTGTTACTGACTGGCTTCAAAGTACAGTACCATATTCAGCGCGGCCATCTCTTTTGAGGCCGGCTCTTTTCTGGAACCGCTGGATATCAGCACCATCTTCGGAAACGCCCTTGACAATGCCATTGAAGCCAGCGAGAAGCTGCCGGAGGATAAGCGGCTGATAACGGTAAGGGCAAATCGTGTCCGGGACATGCTTGTAGTCATTGTGGAAAATAATGCCGCGCCCGATTCCCCCGGAACAAAAGGTACGACAAAAGAGGATACCTTTGCCCACGGCTTTGGACTTCCCAACCTGAAAAACGCGGTGGAAAAATATGACGGACAATGCAGCGCAAAGCTGGAAAACGGGATGTTTACGCTTAAGATCATTATCCCGATTCCTTAATATATGCTTGCAATGGAAATCTCTCTATTCTGCAATGATGCTGCCTTTTCCCGGCCGGGGCCTCTTTTGAATAGCTGATGCCCACCAGCAGGATTTCCCCGCCATAACCTTCAATAGCTTTTGGGTACCGTTTTTCATGAATCTGCCCGATTGCTCCTTCCGCCGACTTGTTCCATTTCAGTTCAATCACCAGAGCAGGCAGCAAAGAGTCTTTTTTTGGCAGATATACAATGTTTGCGTAGCCTGCCCCCGCAGGCAATTCTTCAAACATCATATATTCATCTCCATAGCTGAAATAAGCCCGCTTGATCACGCTGCGCAATGCCTGCTCGTTGTTGTAGTACAGTGGCGCTTCCTCATCATGGATTCTTTCGATCTGCATTGCCACTGCTTTCTCATCGCCGCGGACGGTATCCGCAATCAGCTGCTCGCTCTCCCTGACCCGCCGAAGCGTATCGTCCCGTTTCACCTGCCGGATTGCCTTGGCGAATTCCAGCCGAATCTCTTCATTGGGAATGCGTACCTTGCGCATCTCATCATCATAAGCCAGATATCCCAGATGAATCAGCAGTGTCAGCACATCATCCCTGTTCCGGAACGTCACCAGGTCATTGGAAAAGCCGTAGGTATCCACATTTGCCTCCCCCCCGCCGATCAATTCCGCAACGGTCCTGCCCAGCCCGTCAAAGTCAAGATTGATGTATCCCATCAGGCTCTCGGCGGCAGAAGTCTGTGTCCAGTAGGAGTCAAAGTCGTCATTTTGAATCGCTTTCATCACTGAGTTGGGATTATAGACCGATTCCACCTTTCGGAAACGGTAACCATCATACCATTGTTTCATTTGGGCAAAGTCCACCTCGGAATCCTGGCAGAGTTTCCTCACTTCTCCTTCCGTGAATCCCACATACTGCCCAAATTGTCTGGGCTTGATCATGGAGTATTCCTCAAAATCCGATATGGCCGACTGGGAACCGTCCTTTTTGATGGGCAGGATTCCCGTCATATATGCCCCGGCGAATATTTTGTCTGTGGCACCGCTGTTCTTGAACAGGGAACGCAGAAATTCCAGATACTCCCTTTGCATATCAGGGTGGTTTCCTGCCTCCCTGATTGGGGCATCCCACTCATCGATGATCATGATGAATTTGTTGCCTGTTATCTCTACCGCATTGGCCAGCGTTGCCACAAATCCCTCCACCACCTTCAGCTGCGGATACTGTTCTTTCAATTCGCGGACTACATTTCGCTTGACATAGGCCACCCTGTCGCCTGCCGCCGCCTCTCCGATGATTCCTGTCATATCCAGATAAATCACGTCATACTGATTCAGATGCTTCTGGTACTCCGCATCACCGGCAATGGCCAAATCCCTGAACAACTGCGCTGAATCACAGGTCTTATCATAATAAGCACATAACATTTTGGCTGCAAATGATTTCCCAAAACGGCGCGGTCTGCTGATGCAGGTCAGGCACCTGGGTGTATTCAACGTCTGATTGACCAGCCCTATCAAGCCTGATTTGTCCACATAGTCACTGTTTCTGATTCTGGCAAATCCATTATTGCCCGGATTTAAATAAGTTCCCATTGTCCGTTCCCTTCTAAGCGCCTTCAGTCCACCCACAGTCCCGGTGCGAAGACATGAATCTTTTTTTCAATCAATTTTCTCCGTATGTTCAAAAACTATATCAATAGAAACCTGGAATGCTTCTGCAATCCTAAAAGCCAGTTCCAAAGACGGCGTATATTTGTACTTTTCTATTGAAATTACCGCCTGTCGTGAAATTCCGACTTTATTTGCTAAATCTTCTTGCGTCCAATTTCTTGCTGCCCGCAAAACTTTAATTCTATTACATATCAAAGTCATGCCTCCCTTACAAAATGTAATTAATTGATTACAAATTGTACTATTGCCATCACGTTTTGTCAATAGGGAACAAAGAGAATCTATAACTGCGCAGGAATGTTGGGGACTATTACGAAAGCGCTGAAAATACAGAGCTGTTTTTCTGCCTTTCATTAGATTTTACACTGTGAATATTAGTTTTTGCGTCCTTTGTTGCAGCTTTTCCCAAGGCCCGTATAATGAGCTTAGTTCCGCCGGGAACGAAAAGCAAAGAAAGGTCGGTAAACACTATGAGTATCTTAAGCACAGCTCATTTGACGAAACTGTACGGCAGTGAGCCGAACATTGTAAAGGCACTGGATGATGTGAGCATTTCCATTGAGCCGGAGGAATTTGTGGCCATCATCGGCACATCCGGCAGCGGAAAATCTACGCTGCTCAACATGCTGGGAGGATTAGACTGTCAGATGAAGACGATGCGCTGGCGGCGGAACACGGTCAGGTCCTCGTCCTTCAGTTTTCCCAGTTCAAACTTATCCACCCGGATGCTGCCGGACTCGATTTCAACATGAATCTTACCGAGGGCGTGAACAGCAGCACGGCGGATTTCCTGTCTTTCTATCTCCCGGCCGATACGTTCCGGGGGATGTATCCTCATAATACGCTGCGGAAACTGTTCTTTGATGTGGACGCGGAATACCGGACACAGGCAGAAGAAATGCTGATTGACTATCGGAACAATGTGGACAGGAGCTTGCATTTTACTTCAAAGTCCACGCTTGTGGAGCATTATAAGGAACAGAGCCGGGCGAACACTGTGATGGGATTCGCGATCAGCCTTATTATCGCGTTGGTGGGAATCCTGAACTTCGTCAATTCCATAGTGACAGCAATCGCCTCCCGGCAGAAAGAATTCGCCATGATACAGAGCGTGGGCATGACGAAACGGCAGCTCCGCAGCATGCTGACCTGCGAGGGCTTGTATTATGGGGTGGGGACGCTTGTGGCATCCTATTGTCTCGGTGCGTTGGGCGTACTGGTTGGCGTGAGAATGATGGTGGTCGGTGACTGGACGGCGACGTTCCATTTCACGCTCCTGCCCCTGGCAATCTGCACGCCTATCATGATTGCTTTTGCCATCCTGATTCCGTATCTCTGTTTTAAGAATCTGGAGAAGCAGAGTATCGTGGAGCGGTTAAGAGCCGTGGATTAATACGGTTATGCAGAGGCTTATTTCACCTGCGCTTCCTGCTTTTTGATCATACGGCGAACCATCTCGTCACTGACAGAAAGGGGCTGTATGCAGCTTTTTGGTTATTACCATGGCAGTGATAAGGAGGTGTCTGCAAATTCCAAAGATTTAGAAAGCAGCTGCGGTGGGAAGGCCGATTGAGAGGCTTATCGTTACCGGCTGAAAGTAGCAGTAAATCAAAAGACAAAAGACAAGAAAGATTATTGATAAAAAGGAAGATTCATAGTATGATGATAAAAACGTGTTAGAATATATACTCGCGATCGAAAACATTTGCCAACCTGAATGTATAACGAGTGAGCATTTGTACAATACGGGATGGGAAGGTGGTAAATGAATGCGCTCACGAGTATATATGTGACAACCCGGGAATGGAAAAGTTTTGTCGAAGTTATACAAAAATCAGATAAAGTGTCAGAAATACGAATGTCATGTGATGTAAAGGTTTATTAAGCAGACGAAAAGAATATAAAAGAAGGGGAAGAGAATAAAAATGTTGGATGTGAGCTCAGATGAATTCAAAAGAAGCTGGAAGAGACAGGAGCAGCAGGCAAAAGGGCTATCGGATATTGGGGCAAGGAGAATGCTGCTTTTTTATGCGGTGGAGTGCGGCGGAAAGCATCAACTGATGCTGAGGGAAGGGTGCTTCATGTATTCTCGGATGCCCAATCAATATAAAGAGCTTTTGCACGATATTAAAAGAATGTTGAAAGAATTGGGGTTGGAAGAGAAATGTGATTTTCCCGTATTACAAAGTGAACATGGACAAAGTATATCGCCAGGACAGTATCAGGAAATGTGGAGATATGGAATAAACTTTAAGAACGCAAACGAGATGGGGAAGCTGATAGAAGAGAATATGCTGAAGGCGCTGCAATTACTTCATGAACTGGAAGGGAGAAAACGGAGCAGGATATGAGTGATGAGGTTTTGATAATTTATACATGGCATGATATAGAGAGGACGCTGCTGTTGGATAAGGCAAACTGGCCGCAGGAGTGGCTGGAAATTGAAATGTACAGCAGAGAATTGGTTATTTATGTAGAAAATACTGCGGAAAAGACAATACAAAGCAGCAAAGCCTATCTGAAACAATTGCTGAAACAATATTATACAGGGGATGAAATTGTAATTAAAACAACGCAGACAAGAATATCTGTTTTATGGGAGAAAGCGGAAGAAAGAGCAGGGCAGGTGGTGCTTCCCAAGCCTTTATTTAAGGAATTTTTATATGCAAATCAAGATAATAATGTTGTATTAAAGGCATTGGAGGAAGAGGGTGTGCCTGTAACAGCATTCCATTCCTATAAAGGCGGAGTAGGGAGAACGCTGTCATTGATAACATTCGTCAGAAATATGATAGAGGAATATCAGGACCGGAAAAGGGTTTTGATTGTTGACAGTGACATAGAGGCACCAGGACTGACATGGCTGGGGCAGGCACAGAACGGAAGTGTGCCGATTAGCTATCTGGATATTCTTTCCATTATTGGGGCAAAGGGAGAAGATGACTACATTATTGAAAATATAAGTCACGAGGTGGAAAAATCCGTATTGACCTTCCAGACAGATAAAATAGAAGTTTCCCAATATTTTCTTCCTACTTATAGGAAAGAAGAACAATTGTTTGATATCTATGCCAATCCGGAGCGGATTATGGCTGGCGAAAGCAATAAATATATTATTGTGGATGTACTGTCCAGGCTGGGGGCAAAGCTGGGGGTGGATATGGTTTTGGTAGATCTCAGGGCAGGAATCAGTGAGTATTCAGCCCCGTTTCTGTTTGACCCAAGAGTATCAAAATTCTTTATCACATCTACTTCAAATCAATCTGTTTATGGAACGCATCTGTTATTGCAGCAGATTGGAAAGCAGAAGGGGAATGGCGTAACGAATATCTTCCTGACAATGGTAATGAAAGAGACCTTCCGGGGAAAGGAAAGGGATGACGTATATGAGATGCTTTTACAGGGGGATAGACATGGGGATGGGGAAGATATTTCAGATTCTATTATGCAGGTCGACACGGTAGTAGAGATAGAGAAAAGTGACAAAATGATTCATCTGGGCAATTTGAGCCAGATTTGTGAGAATTTGAATTCAGAACCGAGAGTGACGGAGCCGATTCGAAATATTGTGTTGGAAATGTTTCGCAATAACGGGAAAGGGGCAGTTCAGGAATATGATGAAAAGACAATAGCAGAGTTTAAAAATTGTCTGCACAGGATTGCCACTGAAAATGTGACGGCAGAAGGGGCAGATTATTCTAATTTACTGGCAACAAAATCAGTTTTGCAGTTGGGAAGCTTTAACAGAGAAATTCCTAAAATTAATGTGCTGGGGGCGAAAGGATCAGGAAAAACGTACTTATATAAGCAGATGCTCAGCTCAAAAAACTGGGACAATTTTTTGAAGATATTGGACAAGAAAAGTCAGATTACAGAGGATGTGATAATCTGCCCGGTGCTGTGTTCAGAAGACAGAACGCATTTCCAACCGCTTCTCGCAGCCTGTAGGCAATACTGTATTGAGAGCATACCGGCAATGAGGGCAGATGCGGATATTCTGTCGCAAAATGAAAGAAAAGTCAGGAACGCAATCAGTAACATGAGTGGGGAAAATGAATGGCAGGATTTGTGGGACGAGATTATACTGGGGATGTTTCAAAACATGAATTCCTGGAGTGATCTGGATGCTTATCTGGATGAGATTCATAAAAAAGTAATTTTTCTGGTAGATGGACTGGAAACACTTTTTCGTAATGTAATGAAAGATAATACAGAAAAAAGTGGAATCAGAGCATTATGCAGGGGATTGATTAATCGTTTGTATGAATATCAAATTGACAATGCAGGTATTATTATATTTGTAAGGAAGGACATTGCTGAGTTGGCGGTGAATGCGAATCTTGCACAGTTCAGAGATCAATACCAGCGATTTGAGTTGACATGGTCGCAGAGAGATGCATTGATGCTGGCGTGGAAGATGGCGGACAGAGCAGCGAAAATGAGTGGTGTACAGTGGGGAGAGGATACTTTTCCGCTAAACAATGCGACCCGGACAGTACTGGAGAAAAACCTGACCAGATTATGGGGCAAAAAGATGGGATCAGATGGCTCGAAAAACGCGATAACGGTTCGCTGGGTGCTTGCATCTCTCTCTGATTTTAACGGGCAGCTGCAGGCGAGAGATATTGTCCGGTTTCTGAAATTTGCGACTGCAGATAACAAGATGGAAAGAGTACAGTATTATGATAGATTTTTGACGCCTGAAGATATGAGAAAGGCTGTTAAAGAATGCTCTGATCAGAAGTTGGAAGAGGTAGAGCAGGAAATTCATCAATTAAAGAACTGCTTTCAGATTTTAAGAGAAGTGAAGCAGGAGGATAAACAGGTTCCGTTAAATGAGCGTGTTATGAGCAGGTTGGGAAGTGAGGATCAAAAGACACTGGAAAGATACGGATATTTGAAAGAAGCAGACGGTGAATATTATATTCCGGAGAGTGTGCGGTATGCATTAGGATATAATAAGTCAAAACGTGGCGGAATTAAGTTGGTGTCGTTGCTTGTAGACGGATGAATAAGTCCGTTTGGAACTTTTTTTAAGAATCTGGAAGATCAAAACATCGTGGATCGATAAAGAGCCATGGGTCAATCCGGTTTTGCAGACGGCTTTCCCGGTACAGTGTTCTGTTGGGGGCGTCTGCTGATCGGGTTCTTTTTTGTCTCTTTTTTCGCCATTTCTGTCCTCTGCTTCGGTTTCCGGCAGACTATCATTCGGTATAATAAGAAAGTAAAACTGTAGCAGTTATTTTCCGGCAATTTATAAAAGATACAGCAGTTTACAACTTTTTTGAAAAAATAAGCCTACCCCTTTCCAGAGTGTCACGATGGTGAGAATTACCGGCCAGTACCCCGCATTCATATAGACATCCACCGTCTCCATCCCCAGCCCGGTAAGTATCTGGTTCAGCAGCCCTGTCCGGGGGCTCAGTATGGCGTATGTCACATATCCCACAATGACCATGGACATGAAATTAGGAAAGGTAATAATGGTCTGATATGTCTTCAGCGCTTTCCGGTTCCTGATCTCAAACAGCAGAAGGGCGACAGCCACATTCACGATGGGCCCGATAATCATAAACCAGGCGCCGTAGGCAACCGTATTCCGAAGCACCCTGCCCATGGAAGTGGATGTGAGAATCCATCGGAAATTCTTCAATCCGCACCAGGCGCTTCCCAGGATTCCCTGGCTGAACTTGTATTCTTTAAAGGGAATCACAAGCGCCGCGCCCATTGGTATGTAATTGAAAATAATGTAGCCTGCCAGTGCCGGGATGCATAAGAGCAGCAGTTCCCAGCTCCCCTTATCCTTCCATATGCTTTTCCGCTTTACCGCTGTCTTTTTCCTTCCCATTTTATCCCGCCTTCCTGCTTTCTTCCGGTCCGCGAAACTTCTACACCTATATCCGGGACGGGGAGGAAGTGTGGTGTCCCACCTGTGAGCCATGTCCGGTGAAGCCCCAAAAGTGGAGAGGCTTTCACGGCATGGGATATACCGGCTTCCAGGCGGAACGCAGGGGGCTGGAGGCAAACGTCACTTACCTGGTGGGCAGAGAGGAGAATGTGCTGATCTGGGAGATGAGTCTGCGCTCGGACAGGGACAGAAAAGTGCAGATTTTCCCCTATGTGGAATTGGGGATGATGGAATTTCTTCGGGAAATACAGTGGCAGTGTTATAATAAACATCAGCTGGCGTGTTATCCCATGGGAGAAGTTCTGGTCTACCGTTACGGGGTGGAAAATCAGCCCAGGCCTGATGAAACGCCCCTGGTGTTTTTTGCTGCGGATGTACCTGTGGCGGCCTTTGACTGTGACAGGGACAGCTTTGTGGGAAGCTACTGGAGCGAGGAGAACCCTGTAGGGGTGGAGCAGGGAGAATTGTCCGATTCCGTAATGTATGGGGGAGATCCCTGCTTTGCGCTGCAGCTGGATCTGGAGCTGGCGGCAGGGGAAGAGAGAAAAGTCCATATTTTTCTGGGGACGGCAATGACGGAAGAAGAGATCCTGCAGACAGCGGCGCGGTGCAGGAAGGCGGATTTCGCGCAGCGCGCCAGGGAAGGGCTGCAGGAGCAGTGGGAGAGGTATCTGTCCGGTTTTCAGTGCACGCTGGCCGATAAGGATGCCCAGACCATGGTCAACATCTGGAATCCTTATCAGGTGGAGCGGAATTTCCAGTTTTCCCGGAACATCAGCTACTATGCCACAGGCACCTTCCGGGGTGTGGGGATGCGGGATACGGCCCAGGATATCCTTGCCATGATTCCTCTGGATACCGGGAGGGCTAGGGAGAAAATGGACCTGCTTTTCTCCCAGCAGTACAGGGACGGGCACTGCAATCATTATTTCTTCCCCACGGAGGGGTGGGAGCCGGTGACCCGGATTCACTCGGACAACCATTTGTGGCTGATCATGGATGTGTATCATCTGGTGATGGAGGAGGGAAGCCTGGAATATCTGTCCAGGGAGCTTCCCTATTACGACGGCGGCTGGGGAAGCGTGTGGGAGCACGTGGGAAAATCCATAGAGTTTACGCTTTCCCACATGGGAGAAAACGGGTTTCCGCTGATGCTCTGCTCTGACTGGAATGATATGCTGTACAAGGTATGCCGGAAGGGAAAGGGGGAGAGCATCTGGACGGGAATGCAATTCGGCACTGTGCTGCGCATGATGAAGGAGCTGGCCGGCCTTATGGGGGAAAGCGGAGTGAAGTACGAAGAAGCGTATCAACAGATGCAGGAAAAAGTGAATTCCCTGGGCTGGGACGGCGCATGGTTCCGGCGCTGCATTACGGATGAAGGCGTTTTCATCGGCTCAGACAGGGAGCCTCAGGCAAAGATATGGCTGAATACGCAGAGCTGGGCCGTAATCAGCGGCCTGGGAGATCCGGATAAGCAGATTGCGGCCATGGACAGTGTGCGGAAATATATGGATACCGAACTGGGAATCCGCAAAATCTATCCGGCTATGGAGGATTATCCTTCCAAAGAGGATCCTCTGACCTATTATAACAAAGGCTGTGGGGAGAACGGCAGTGTATTCTGCCATGCCAATACCTGGGCCATTATTGCGGAGTGCATGCTGGGAAGGAGCGATTATGCCTGGAAATATTACCGCCAGCTGTTGCCCATGGTGGCTCAGGCCAGAGCGGGGCAGGAACGATACCGGGCGGAGCCTTATGTGTACGCATCCAATATTTTCGGGCCGGAAAGCGACAGGTTCGGTCTGGCTAATGTGTCCTGGCTGACGGGGACGGCGGCGTGGATGTATCTGGCAGTGACGCAATATCTACTGGGAATCAGGCCCTGTTGGGAGGGGCTTTCGGTGAAGCCCTGCCTGCCGCGGGAGATGCTGCCTGCCGTCGTCACCAGGCGGTTTAGAGGGAAAGTGTACCGGATTACCATCCGCAGCAATGACGATGTGGATGTGGAGCCTGCGTAGAGAATGGTAGTCCGGAGATTGTGGGGATGTCAACGGCCAGGCAGAAATCTGCGTATAACCGGCCCGGTTTATCCGGCTACGCTCATCCAACACCCCTCCGCCCCGATGCCGTCAGCGGGAGGAGTGAGGAGTCCTTTTTCAATCAGGAATTCCGTCAGGGCTTCCATGAGAGGCAGGGCGGACAGCCGATTCGCAAACCGCCATTCCGCCAGCAGGTGTTCCGGAATTTCCCTTCGGAACAATTCGGAAAGCTTTCCTGCCACCACCCGGGCAGGCTCTTCAAAATACCCCTCTGATAGCCTGTTCGTGATGGCGAACAACCGGTTCCGGTCCTTCATGTCATTCACCAGAATCTTTGTGTAAAGCATGTCTCCCTCGCGATACAGATATCCTTCATCCACTGCCCTGGCAGCCGGTTCTTTCTCATCTTCGGAAAGGGAGCTTACGGCCAGGCCGCGGATAGCGCGGAGGGCGAGCTGAATCGGAAGGTCTGTGGAGAGATTCAGCCCGCAGTGGAAATGGGGTCTGATGTGGGCGGTGTAAATATTATCCAGATGGATGGCGGAATATCCGCAGACATTGGATCCTGTTACGCCGTCCCATCCGTTTCTGTACATTTTTCCGTTTGCAATATGGGCATAAATGCTGTAGGGTCTTTCGGGCGCTTTCATCTGCGGGAAATACTCCTCAGACAGGATGCGCTCTACTGTATCGTCAAAGGTGTCCGCAATCGTGTGTATCTGCTGCCAGAGGATCAGGTTTAGGTCTACCTTCCGGTTCAGGTAAGGAAAGGCAAGGTATTCCTCCCGGTTGGCTTCCAGGAAGGCTGCCAGAATGTCGCTGACCGCCGGCAGATGTTCCATATAAATGCCCTGTGCCTTTTCGGTGGTTTCCCTGTCGAACAGAATGAAATTCAGGGCAAATTTTCCGTTATCCATCCGGCGGAGCAGGCCGTATTCCCCGTTCTGGCCTCTGGTAAGAATTTCCAGCTCTTCTTCCACATAGAGGGTGGGGACGTCCAGCTGGGCGGCGATTTCGGATGCGCTTTGGGGCTTTTTGCGGCACAGCCAGACGATATGTCTGGAGAACTGCCGTGTGCAGGTTTCCCAGGCATTGTTGCCGATAGGATTGCCGGTTCCCCACATATAAAATTCAATGTTGTCAAGGGCTACAGGTTTATTTGCGGTTTCGTTCATCTCTTCTACCTCGTTTCTCACTTTTTTCCTGGCTGAAAATAATCTCTGGCGAACAGTGGTTTCGCTGGCATTCTGTCGTTTCGCGATCTCTGCGGTGCTCATTCCGTCCAGGTAGAACCAGATCATGGCCTCCCGGTACGCTTTGGTGAGAAAAGCAATCCGGCGGTAGACGGCATTCAGCAGTTTCCAGCAGTCATCTTCTACTTCGGGGGCAGGGAGCAGAGGCAGGATTTCTTCCGGGTCTCCCTGGTAAAAAGCCTCTGAGCGCCTCCTGCGGTTTCTGGCAAAGTCCGCGTACACATTCCGGGCCACCCGCCAGATAAAAGGGTAGGGACGGTCAAGCTCCCCCTGGGTGCCTGCGGCTTTCACCAGGGCGAGCAGGATTTCCGAACACAGCTCCTGGCCTTCCTGGCTGTCGGCTGTCCTTGCATAGCAGAATCCGTATAGTTTTTCCAGCAGTTCGCTGTCCATTAATTTCAGCAGTTCCTGTTTTTTCATGTTTTTCTCCGCGGTTTCGGGAGGTGACCCTGTGGGCCGCCTATTCTGGGAAGCGATTGATCAATGCTTTCACCTGTATAGTCTGTGGGGAAAGTGATTTGTTAGGAGGCAGGGGTGAAATTTTTTAAAATATTTTCTGGCTGCACTTTACCATAGGATGGCGGGATTTTCAAGGGGGAAGCAGAATTAACGGGCCTCACATTTTATGCTGCACGCCGTTATAATTTGCAGTAACCAAAAACGAAAGACCGCCAGCCATATAAGCTCGCCAAAAACACATTAGTAAATTCTGGCGGTCTTGAGTATAACTTGTCAAAGAGTGAAAAATAATACAATTATCAAAAAAAGTATATAAATGCCAATAAACGTTACTGAATCAAGTTAAATAAGTTGATATAATGCACTTAAAATAAATATCTGCATGGAGAGGAATGGTTATGAAATAAATTTGTCCTGAATCCGTGAACACCGCCAA
>DKVC01000252.1 GCA_002490995.1 Lachnospiraceae bacterium UBA7188 | reverse complement strand
TTACATTGTATCAAAGACGGCTATCCTCTTCGCCGCAGGCGGGAGTTACGCCAGGATGTGGAACGCACAGGCGAAATATTATAATGTTACGGATTCTCATCCAGAAGCCCCGGCCTGCGCACGGAGCTGATGAAGGCTCTGATGGTGCCTTGATGGGCCGGGGCATCCTTTCACCCAAGGTGGAACTGGGACTTCAGGGCATCAAATGTGTCTGGCTAAAGCCGTTCACAGGGCCATCGGTTAGCCGGTGACCCTGGTTATGTTCTGGCTTGTCTTACTGATTTATACTCACGGTCTGATATATGTGCCAGACAAAATAGATTTGGTTCATGAATGCATTTACAAGCACAGCAAGCTTTTATGCGTACTTTCTCAGAAATTCTCAGCGCCTTCCAGGAGGAAGGAGATGTTTTCCTTTCCGGTGAGCTCACAGGTTCTTTCATCGGGCTGTCCTAAGCCTGCGCTCAACAGAAAACGCCGGCTGTCCGTTATTTTTTCACCTGTATCGCTAATCATGGTGAAAGCGTCTCCCGGGATTAGCATAGTCACTTTTCGGCTTTCCCCGCCG
This sequence comes from Lachnospiraceae bacterium UBA7188, assembly GCA_002490995.1. Taxonomy (GTDB): domain Bacteria; phylum Bacillota; class Clostridia; order Lachnospirales; family Lachnospiraceae; genus Acetatifactor. The sequence goes on along the minus strand of DKVC01000252.1, from coordinate 2,113 downwards.
CCGAGCCGTATCCTTGAAAAGGCACAGAGCCTGGGATTGGGCGGCGCGTAAGGAGTGTCCAGGGCCTTCACATAAATCTGTATAACATCATCAGTGGCGACAGAACTCCTGTTTGTTACAGTAACAGTGACACTAACGGCTTCCGGTATGCGGATATCGTTCTGGGGAATTACGACGGCTTCCGGAGAATTCCCCTTCCCGGAAGCAGCGTTTCGGAACAGCACGCCGTTACATTCCACGCTCTCCACCGAGACATCCCCGTAAGTCAGGCCGTAGCCAAAAGGATACAGCGGGCTTCCTGTGAAATATCTGTAAGTCCTCCCTTTCATGGAATAGTCCTCAAAGGCAGGCAGCTCGTCCGCACTGTTGTAAAAAGTCACTGGAAGCTTGCCGGAGGGGGATATATCGCCGAATAATATCCTGGCAATGACCTGCCCACCCCTTGCACCGGGATACCATGCCTGGATCACCGCGTCGGCATGCTCCTGGAAGTAGCTCAAATCCATGGCGCTGCCTGTCATATTGACTGCGATGACGGGCTTTCCTGTTTTCATCACGGCTTCGGCCAATTCCCTTTGAACCAAGGGAAGCTGCAGGTCGGTTTTGTCGCCGGAAGCATAACTGTTTCCGGTATCCCCTTCTTCCCCTTCCAGAGTTTCGTCCAGTCCCAGGCATAGGATTACCACATCGCTGTTCAGAGCCACGTTGACTGCTTCGCTGATGCGGTCCTGCCTCCAGGCGAGAGATTCCACCCTGTCCTGGAACAAATGGCAGCCTTCGGAATAATAGACCCTGGATTCCCCGGCGACATAATCCTGGATGCCCTCCAATACGGTAATGTACCGGGATGAGGTTCCGTGATAATTTCCGATCAGCGCCCTGCGGCTGTCCGCGTTGGGGCCGATGACGCCGATTGCCTTCAGCTTCTTCCTGTCAAGGGGAAGGACTCCGTTGTTTTTCAGCAGTACCACGCTTTCGGCGGCAGCAAGGGCGGCTTTTTCCAGATGCTCCTCACATTCCAGCTTATCGAATCCGATGCTGTCGTATTCCGTATCGTCAAAGAGACCCAGCAGGAACCTTGTAGTGAACAGTCTCTCGGCAGCCTCTGTTATCTCTTCCTCCGTCACCAGCCCGTCCTGACAGGCCTTCAGCAGATGAAGATAGGTATTGCCGCAGTTTACGTCGCAGCCGTTTTTCAGCGCCATGGCGGCTGACTCCTCGGCAGTATCGGTTACCATATGGTTTTCGTGGAAATCCCGTATGGCCCAGCAGTCCGAGACAAAATGTCCCTGAAAGCGCCATTCTCCCCGCAGGATATCCTGAATCAGGGTTTTGCTTCCGCAGCAGGGCTCCCCGTTGGTTCTGTTGTAAGCGCCCATGACGGCCTCCACACCGGCTTCTTTTACCAGCGCTTCAAATGCCGGGAGATAAGTTTCATATAAATCTTTCCTGGATACCCGGGCATCAAATTTATGGCGGAGTGCTTCAGGGCCGGAATGAACCGCGAAATGCTTTGCGCAGGCTGCCGCCGTCATGTATTCGCCGTCCCCCTGCATTCCGGTTACATAGGCTTTTCCCAGCTCCGCGGTGAGAAAGGGGTCTTCTCCGTAGGTCTCATGGCCCCTGCCCCATCTGGGGTCTCTGAATATGTTCACATTGGGAGACCAGAAGGTCAGTCCCTTATAAATATCCCTGTCGCCCTGAGCGCTGCTGGAGTTGTATTTTGCACGTCCTTCTACGGCGGTGACTCTTCCCATTTCTTTCACCAGCTCCGTATCGAAAGACGCGGCAATGCCGATGGCCTGGGGGAAGCTGGTGGCTGTCCCGGCTCTCGCCACGCCGTGCAGCCCTTCATTCCACCAGTTATAGGCCGGTACGCCAAGCCGCGGAATTGACGGGGCATCATATCTTAACTGAGAGGCCTTTTCCTCCAATGTCATGCGTTTTACCAGCTCGTGAGCCCTTTTTCTCGCTTTTTCTCTGTCTCTCATTTTATGCCCTCCGCTTTCATTCTATTAGGAACTGTCGTTTCCTGTCTATTATATCTCTTGTACCGGATCACCCGTGAGGCAGCTTATCGAAGCCGTTTTGGTGAAACTCCGCATTTCTATTG
>DKVC01000235.1:62806-63126 GCA_002490995.1 Lachnospiraceae bacterium UBA7188 | reverse complement strand
TATTAGGAAGCAAGTGCAGCTTCCGATAAGATAGCCTGTAGGAAGCGAAGAGAATGCTTCCGATAAGGCAGACTATTGACAGCAGCTTCCCGGCAGTGCGCTGAGGGGGAAGGGCTGTTCTGAGATGGAGGAAAACGATGACAAAGCGGGAGCTGTCGTGGAGAAAACGGGAACAGTTTATTGAGGAAAAAGGCGTTATATTTCTGGATAATGTCACGAAGGTCTATTCAAAAGGGAACCCGGCGCTCAACGGAATTACTTTAAAGATAGGAAAGGGAGAATTTGTATTTATCGTAGGAGACAGCGGTTCCGGCAAATCC
>DKVC01000235.1:62316-62524 GCA_002490995.1 Lachnospiraceae bacterium UBA7188 | reverse complement strand
AGACAGCGGTTCCGGCAAATCCACTTTGATCAGGCTCCTTCTGCGGGAGCTCACGGCTTCCAACGGCAATGTGTATGTCATGGGCTCTGACCTGGCAAAGCTGAAGCACAGGCAGATCCCCAAATTCCGCCGCAATCTCGGGGTGGTTTTTCAGGATTTCCGTCTGCTGAATGACAGAAATGTGTATGAGAATGTGGCGTTTGCCCAG
>DKVC01000235.1:61846-62002 GCA_002490995.1 Lachnospiraceae bacterium UBA7188 | reverse complement strand
TATGAGAATGTGGCGTTTGCCCAGCGGATTATTGAGACTCCCGCCAATGAAATCAGGCGGAATGTGCCCACGATCCTGGCGACAGTGGGGCTGGCCGGAAAATACAAAGCGAAGACGAACCAGCTGTCAGGGGGTGAGCAGCAGAGAGTGGCGCTT